>RGZR01000048.1 GCA_010031465.1 Flavobacteriia bacterium | reverse complement strand
TTTTAGTTCCAAGTCACCATAAATTTCATGCAAAAGTTTTTCTATTTGTTGTTCTCGTTCAGGAAGAATCGTTTTAACAAAGTCATAACACAAAGTAATTCTTTTTCGTGCATCTGACATTTTTTCATCGGATTCCCAATCAGTCATATCAATATTTTCGTTTTCCACGAAATCTATAATACTCGCAAATAAAAAGTTTTTAATCAACTCGGTTTTATCGGAATATGTATGAGGAATTGTTTTTCTTGCCCAAGCATTTCTTGGAAATAGTTTTCTCCAAGTGTTGTCTATTATTTTATCTTTCCACACTTCAAGAGTAATCAAAATATTCTCGGTAGTATTACGAACGAAAAACTGAATAGGATAGTTCTTCTTCCAGTATTCTTCAAAAGTTTCTTCGTTGTTTATTTCATAATACATCGGAAGACGATACCAAAAACCAAGAAAGTGTCTTTCTGAAAAAGAAAGTTTTTCATAGTCTTTTACATTACTGACATTTGTGTATTTCATTACCAAGGAAAAAGTTTTGATTCGTAACTAAACCAATTTGAAATTAGTTTTTGTAACAACTTATAAATATATCTTGAAATTTTCTGCATCGGAGTTTTATACAAATTTTTGTAAATCGGAAACCACCAAGATTTTGTTAATTGATTGTATCGTATTCGTTCTGCATCATATTCTGCTTGATAACGTTTACGTTCATTGTTTGAATGCTTTTCAAATTCTTTTAATTCAATATTATCTAATTTTCCACTTGAAAATTTTGCAAGAAACGAAACAGTATAATCGTATTTATCTCGCAATTCATAAGTATAAAATTCAAGTTCTCCGTGATAATTAGATTCGACTTCGTCTGGTACCTGCGTAGGATCATCAAAAAAATCAGTTCGTCCTGCACGAACATACAACTTGCCTTGTTTGCTGATTCTGTAATCATCCATCAAACAATTCATAGTCTTGCTTTGAAACGCAAGTTTATTCCATTGTAAATTGCTTAACTCTTTACAATTTTTCGGAAGTGGTAACTCATGCTCACACACTACATAATCAAACATTCCCATTATCTAATTCTTTCTGCAATATCAATTATTAAATCATCTTCAGTTACACAAGTATTTAATTCTTTTGATAACAAAATATATTCTTCGGTACTTAAACCGTAATCTGCAAATGCACTTAAATCAGTAACAATAGATTGATCCCACCCGTGTTCTATTTTATCGAGTGCTGATAATATCTTGGTTACTTCTGTTTTGCGTTTGATACAACGCCTTTTCAATATCCGTAAGTGCGTCTTTCAATTGCTTTGCTTTTTCAGCAAGGGATTTAGTTGATTCCAAGTCCCCATAATTTTTTTCAAAAGCCGTTAATTTTTCTCTTACGCTGCGAATGGTCTCAATCGCTTTATGCGCTTTATCTGCTGTTTGATTTATAGCGTTGACAAAGTCAAATTGTTTTTGCATATCTCTCACTGTCATTTCCGATCTTGGATCGGGTAAAATGGTAAAGGACTGCTCTTGTACAGTTCCATTTTTTTCAAGTGAAACCGTATAATCTCCAGGAACAGCTTTTGCCCCAGAGAATGATGCAGACCAAAAAATCATTCCATCCAAAACCTCAGCACCAGAATAACGGGTATTCCAAACAAATTGATTTCCTCCAGTACTAACCTTTAGAATATTTTCTTTATCGTCTGTACTGAAGGTTTTAATCGCATTTCCGACAGAATCTTTGAAATGAAGTTTCACTGTGTCATTATCCTCATCATAAGAGCCAAGGTTAAAATGCACAATAACACCATTGGATAAATTGGTTCCGGCTGTTAAAGAAGGATTACCCCCTCTACCTTGAGTTCTGTAACTGTCTTTTGGTTTGAACAAGGTCATGGGCGCTTTAGGACTGTTTGCATTTAATTGGTGTAAAACCGTTAAATCATCTAAGATCCAAATACTTCGTCCTTGTGTAGCTACAATCAAAGAATTGTCTTTTAAGGTCAAATCGGTTATCGGAACTATTGGTAAATTAAGTTGAAAAGGTTTCCAAGAAGTACCGTCATCAAAAGAAATGTACATACCCGTTTCTGTTCCTGCGTACAACAACCCTTTTTGGTTGGGGTCTGTTCGCACTACTCGAGTAAAATGTTCAGCATCAATTCCATTGGTAATTAACTGCCACGTTTTACCGTAGTCAGAAGTTTTGTATAAGTAAGGTGTAAAATCACCGGTTTTGTATAACGTTCCTGCAATGTAGCATACCGCGGGATCAAATGGAGAGGGTTCAACACTATTGATCATCATCCATTCTGGCATTTGTGTGGGCGTTACATTTTCCCAATTTTTACCTCCATCACGAGTAAGGTGTACTAACCCATCATCACTTCCTACCCAAAGCAATCCCTCTTGTAAAGGCGATTCATTGGCGGCAAAGAGGGTACAATAGTATTCTACTCCAGTATTGTCCTGGGTAATTGGCCCTCCTGAAGATTTTAATCGCTCAGGATCGTTTCGCGTTAAATCAGGACTGATAATTTCCCAGCTTTGTCCCTCATTTTCGGTAACGTGTACGTGATTTGATAGAGTATAGAGTCGTTTGGGATTGTGTTTGCTGTATAAAATGGGGAAATTCCATTGAAATCTATATTTCATTCCTTCGGCACCATACCCCATAGGGTTATCAGGCCATACGTTTATTCCTCTTTCGCTTTTTGTAGCATGGTTCACTCGCGTTAAAAAACCACCGTAGCTTCCACCATATACAATGTCATTGTTTAATGGGTCTACCGCTATATGTGCAGATTCCCCTCCGGCAGTTGGCTCCCAATCGTCTTCTGAAATAGTACTTCCGTCTGAACGGTGACTAACACGTAATGTTGAGTTGTCCTGTTGGGCAACATAAATACGATAGGGAAAAGCATTGTCGGTTGTTACCCGATAAAATTGTGCTGTAGGTTGATTGTAATAGGTACTCCATGTCGCTCCTCCATTTGTGGAAACCTGTGCTCCCCCATCATCAGCAATAATCATTCTTTGGTTATTTTCAGGAGCAATCCACAAGTCGTGATGATCGCCGTGTGGGGCATTGTGTCTTGAAAACGTCTTCCCTCCATCTTTTGATTTGTGGTAAGAAACGTTCATTACATAGACCATTTCGGCGTCTTGAGTATCGGCATAGATTTTGGAATAGTACCATGCGCGTTGACGAAGGGCTCTACTGTCATTCACATGTGCCCAAGTCTTTCCTCCATCATCTGAACGGTAAACTCCCCCTTTTTCTTTATTCTCAACTATAGCCCATACCCGTTCAGGTTGAACTGGTGAAACGGTTACTCCAATTATTCCAAGAGTACCTGAGGCAAATCCAGGATGAGTGCTTATTTCAGTCCAGGTTTCTCCTTCATCCGTACTTTTCCAAAGTGCAGAGCCTTCCCCTCCACTGTTTAAGCTGTAAGGAGTACGATTAACACGCCAAGTAGCCGCATACAGAATTCTTGGATTTGTGGGATCCATAACCAATTCTACTGCTCCAGCATCAGCATTGGAAAACAAAACTTTTTTCCACGTCTTTCCACCATCAGTGCTTTTATATACGCCTCTTTCTTGTGTTGGTTTGTATAAATTTCCCAATACGGCTGCGTAAACTACATCTGGATTCGTGGGATGGATAACGATACGTGGAACATGTCTAGATTCAGGCAAGCCCGAAAAGACCCAGGTTTTTCCAGCATCAACGGATTTCCATAGGCCGTAACCTGATGAAACATTTCCTCTAACCGTGACTTCTCCTCCTCCAACATAAAGAACGTTGGGATCACTTTTAGCCACTGATACTGAACCAATACTTCCGCCAAAATAACCGTCTGATATATTTTCATAGGTTTGTCCACCATCTTCAGTTTTCCAAACCCCGCCGCCTGTGGAACCAAAATAATATAAATTGGGTTGGCCAGGCACTCCCGTTACAGCCGCTGATCGACCCCCACGGAAAGGTCCAATGGAGCGATAGGTTAACGAACTATAAACTTCTTCAGGGTATTGTAAAGTGGAGGCCGTTGCTTTTTTATTGCGTTGTGTCCAACTGGGTTGAACAATAAATACTGTTAGTAAGACAAAAAGGGGAAGAATACGGTAAAAGGAATACGTTCTCATTAAATTGTTTTTTTGTTTTAGCTAAAATTATAAAATAAAATCCGTTCTGACTGCCCTTTAGTCAAGAGAAACGCCTAGAAACAAAAACCTAATGAAGCTGATTTTGTACAGCTTTCCTTAAAAAGTAAACGGTTACAAGCGTAGATAGTACATCAGCAATGGGAAAGGCCAACCAAATACCATTAATACCAAAGAAGGTTGGCAATATATACAATAGCGGAATGAAAAATAAGCCTTGGCGACTTAATGTCAATAAAAGTGCAGGTAGTGCTTTACCAACCGCTTGAAAATAAGCAGCCCCTATCAATTGTAATCCCACTACAGGTAAAGCGGCAAAAACATAACGTAAAGCGGAAGGGGTTTGGGATGTAACGGCTAGGTCTTTTGAAAATAGATACGGAATGTACTCAGCAAAAACAAAAACAGCAATTCCAATAGCCGTTGCCAGCAAGGTAGCATACTTAATGGATACCTTAATTACTGTTTGAACCCGATCCCATTTTTGTGCCCCGTAATTGAATCCCGCGATGGGTAGAAATCCTTGTGTAATACCAAATATTGGGAAGGTCACGAACATGAGCATACGACTTAAAATAGCGTAAACAGCTATGGAGGACTCACCCCCATAAGAAAACAAAAGATTATTCACCAATAATACGGTCAAACTAACCATGGCCTGACGAGCAAGGGTAACTGAACCTAATGACGACATTTCCTTTACCAAAAGCCACTTTAATGTAAGGTCTGACCATTGAATGCGCAAAACAGAATGCCGAATAAAAAAGTAGCCAATATAGGCAGCACACACCCCATAAGAAAGCGTGGTAGCCCAAGCGGCTCCCATCATCCCCCAATCAAAAACATAGATAAAAATATAATCTAAAATTAAATTGGAAACGGAAGGAAGCATCATTGCATACATTGCATTTTTAGGCTTTCCTTCAGCTCGAATTGTATTGTTACCCATCATACAAAATGCCAAAACGGGAACCCCATACATGACAATGGTATAGTATACTTTGGACAATGAAAATAAAGACCCTTTTCCCCCAAATAAAGGAATGATTTGATCTACAAAACCTAACCCCAAAACCACAACTATTGTGGTTAATAATAGGGTAAATGTGACTTGGTTTCCAAACGTTGCTGTAGCCTTTTTAATATCTTCTTGCCCCAAGGCACGCGAAATAATGGAGGCTCCCCCAATTCCTATGGCCATTCCCAAAGCGGCAATAAAGAAAGACACCGGCAGAACCACATTAATTGCGGCAATAGCATTTGAACCGATCCATTGGCCTACAAAAATAGTGTCAATTAGAATGTTTAATGACATCACTAAAATTCCAATTGAAGCAGGAACAGCTTGTTGAATTAAAAGTTTTGAAATGGGGAGTGTCCCCATTTGCTCTGGATTATTTTTCATTAAGCGTTTTGCTTATGGGCCCATTCATCAATCCATCGACTCAAAACATTAACCCAGTCTTCTCGATCATTAATACAGGGAATAACGTGTAATTTTTTGCCTCCGTTATCTTCGAAATCTTCAACTGCTTCCATTCCGATTTCTTCTAAAGTTTCTAAGCAATCCGAAACAAATGCTGGGGTGACTACCGCCATGTTCTCTGTTCCTGTTTTTGCAAACGAGGCAATTGTTTTGTCAGTGTAGGGAGTTAACCAACTGCCTAAAATTGATACTCTAGATTGAAAACTTGTAGAATAGGTTCCCTCTTTGAGTTCAAGATATTTGGCTACGTTTTGTGTTGTCATTTCACATTGATGACGGTAACAAAATTCATGAGCAGGCGATTCGCTAAAACAGCATTTTCCATCCATCTTACAATGGGATTGGGTTACGTCTGATTTACGAATATGACGGTTGGGTACTCCATGATAGGAAAACAACAAATGTTCCCATTGTTTTCCCTTCAAACTTTCTTGAATGGAATCGGATAATACCCGGATGTAATCGGGATGATTATAAAAAGCAGGAAGAGAGGTAAACTGTAGGTTTGGAAAATACTTTTCTTTTAATTCTTCCGCTTTAACCAAAATGGTTTCCGTGGTCGCCATAGCAAATTGGGGGTATAAGGGAACGAGTAAAACCTCGGTTACCCCTTGTTTTTGCAGTTCCGCTAATCCGGTGTAAATGGACGGTTTACCGTATCGCATGGCTAAGGAAACGGGCACCGAAACTTTATGTTCTACCTTTTCTTTTAAACGTTCAGAAAGAACAATTAACGGAGAACCTTCCTTCCACCAAATTTTTTTATACGCCTTTGCAGAGCGTTTTGGACGTGTTTTTAAAATAATACCCCGCACTAAAAAAGTTCGAAACCAACGCGGCAAATCGATGACGCGTTCGTCCATCAAAAACTCATCTAAATACTGCTTTACATCCTCTGTTTGGGTACTATCTGGAGAACCCAGATTGACCAACAAAACTCCTTTCATTTACAATTTTTTACGAAGATACTGATCCTAAATATTTTTTTGGGGTCGTGCCAAATTTCTTTTTAAATGCTGCTATAAAATGACTCGATGTACTGTAACCCAACTTTAGTCCAACCTCATTTACATTATATTTTTGGGAGGCCAACATGCGTCGGGCTTCTTCCATTTTGTGTTCCAATAGATAGGAGTAAACCGTATCCCCGTAGATTTGTTTAAAACCCTCTTTTAGTTTTTTTAAACTCAAGCCAATTTCTACAGAAAGTGTTTCTAATGATGGGGGCTCTGCCATCCGCTCAATAATAATTGCCTTAGCCTTTCTAATTTTTCTAACATTTTCTTCATCAACCAAAAAGGGGCATTGTTCCAAAGAGGGGTCTTCTTGGCGATTAAAATACAAACTGAGCAACTCATATAATTTCCCCTTTAAGTATAATGCCTTCATACTATCGTGAATTTTAAGTTGTAAAATTTGACTGAGTACTACGGCAATAGAAGATCCAAAAGGCGCCGTATCGTAAAACTTTTTAGTACTATTTTCTAAACTCAAAAAGGGAATGTGATCTGCATCCTTTGAAAATAAGGCATGGAACTTTTGAATGGAAATCAAAACGCCAACCCACCATGATCCTGGTGCTAACTCTGCCTCAACAGGAAGGGGCTTTTGGGGATTATAGAGAACAATAGCATGGTTTTCAGATACAGGAAAGGTGTAATTTCCCTCATTGTATACAAAGTTCATTTGTCCTTTCAAACAAAAATGAAATTGAATAAAGTCCTGACTAACAGGGTGTTTTTCGATTTGTGTACCCTCAGTTTCGTTTTTCAAACTAAGCACAAAACAACCCGTTTCAGGGGCATACAATGTAAATGAACTTTTGTCGTTATTTTTCAGTTGCATTTGTTAAAGATAAATTTGCGATTTTTTTAGCTTTTTTTTTGAACAGCAACAAAAATAGGTTTTTTTAACTGTTTTCGGGCTTTATTAAAAAATCCGATTGTGCTATTTAAAAACTTTTTATCGTTATTTTTTCTTTTTATGCCCCCTTATTTTTGCCCTGTTTAAACACAAAGCCAACTTGTCTTTATTTCAAACGTTCTATTGTGTAGGTATCAGTTATAAAACAGCCGATATCGATCTAAGAGGAAAATTTAGTTGTAATGATTCACAACTTCATGCCCTGTTTCTTGATGCAAAGAACAAAGGCATAAAAGAACTTATTGCCATAACTACATGTAACCGAACTGAGCTCTATGGCTGGGCAGCTTCTGAAATAGATTTTGTCTCATTACTGTGTACTCATACACAGGGCACCTCTAAAGAATTTGAACAAGCCGGCTACTCTCTAAAAGACGAAGTTGCTTTTGAGCATCTATTTCGTGTAGGCACAGGTTTGGAAAGTCAGATATTAGGGGATTTTGAAATCATCAGCCAAATCAAAAAAAGTTTTTACCGCTCCAAGAAAATGAACATGGTTCAAGGTTCTATGGAGCGATTAATTAATGCCGTTATTCAAGCCAGTAAACGAATTAAAACAGAAACTGAAATTTCTAGTGGAGCCACCTCGGTTGCTTTTGCTTCGGTACAGTTTATTCTCAAAAATGTCCCCGCTATATCCTCCAAAAATATCGTGTTGTTTGGCACCGGTAAAATTGGAGCAAATACATGTGAAAATTTGGTGAAACACACTCAAAATGATCATATCGTTTTAATCAACCGTACCCAAGAAAAGGCAGATAAAATTGCCGGTAAGTTTCCTGTAAAAACGAAACCTTATGGTGAATTGGTGGAAGCTATTCGTGATGCCGATGTTTTGATTGTAGCTACTGGTGCACAAGCAGCTACTATTACTCCCGACATTATTCACACCAAAAAGCCCCTTTTGATTTTAGACCTATCGATTCCCAGAAATGTGGCTTTAGAAGTGAATGCCCTTGATTTGGTTGATGTAATTCATCTCGATACTTTGTCTCAAATCACTGACGCTACATTTGCTAAACGAAAGAAACACATCCCAAAGGCTGAAGAGATACTCAATACGATCAAGGTTGAATTTTTAGAATGGTTACAGCATCGCCAATACATTCCAACACTCAAAGCCTTTAAAGAAAAGATTAAAGCCACAACAGCTGTTGAGCCGGAATCCTCCTATGAGGAAACAGAACAAATGGCGCAAAAACTAACCGGTCAGATTGCAGCCTATTTAAGAAATCATCCTGAAAAAGCAGACTCAACTGTAGCGCTCCTTCAAGAAGTTTTCCAACTGACTCCCGATTATCTTGAATCATGATTCGGATTGGTACACGAAATAGTGCACTTGCCCTATGGCAAGCCGAACAAGTAAAGGCCACTTTAGAGGAACAAGGCAACCCGTGCCGCTTAGTTTTAATTGAAAGTGAAGGTGATAAAAATCAACACCAACCTCTTTACGCTATGGGCATTCAAGGCATTTTTACAAAAGCCTTAGATACAGCCCTTTTAAATAATTCGGTTGATATTGCAGTACACAGCTTAAAAGATGTGCCTACAGCATTGCCTGAAGGCATTCAATTGGCCGCTGTTCTACCCCGTGGGTCCGTTTCGGATGTGCTGGTGTTTCATCCAGAATTTAAAGGATGGAAGGCTACGGCAACAATAGGAACAGGGAGTTTACGAAGAAAAGCACAGTGGCTTAAAAAATATCCTAACCACCGTGTAGACAATTTAAGAGGCAATGTTCAAACCCGTCTAAACACCTTGTCAAAAAGCGATTGGAGCGGTGCAATATTTGCAAAAGCAGGACTTGAACGACTGGAACTAATGAAGGGGTCTTACGAAGTTTTGGACTGGATGATTCCTGCGCCAGCACAAGGAGCAGTAGGCATTTGCAGTTTAACCACAAACACATCCCTATTGTCTTCATTGAAAGAAATACATTGTGAAACTACTGATTTTTGTGTTTCTGTTGAACGCCAATTTTTGAAAACTTTAGAAGGAGGTTGTACGGCCCCAATTGGAGCTTTAGCGTTTTTAAATGGAAATACACTTCAATTCAAAGGGGGCTTGTTTCATCCTAATGGAACCGTGTCTTTTGTGTTAGAAGAAACTCTTGACCGTAATGCCTTAGCAAATCCAGGGCTTTATTTTGCTGAAAAAATAAAAGCTCAAGGGGGAAAAGATCTGATGATTCAAATAAAAAAAGAAATGTAAATGCGTGTTTTAGCTACAAAATTACTTTCTCCTGAATTCAAAGATCGATTGATTCACCATGGCTTTTCAGTAGTTGAATTTCCCTTTATTTCAATTTCTCCTCAACCCATTTCTGCTTTTGAGGTTGAAAATCATGTGATTTTTACTAGTCAAAATGCCGTTCAAATTGCATTCAAAAATAAAAGACTCAATGCCAATTTGCAGGGTAAAAAATTCTTTTGTGTAGGAGAAAAAACGAAATCGCTTTTATCGAAAAATGGCCAAAAAGTGATCAAAATGAGTCAAAATTCATTAAAATTGGCTCGTTTTTTAGCAAAAAACTACGAAAATGAATCGTTTTCATTTTTTTGTGGTGACTTGAGAAGACCTGAAATTGAGTCTGTTTTTCTGGATCACCAAATGCAGATCCAACTTCATGAAATTTACAAAACAACCTTAACTCCAAAACAGTTTAAACAAGCCTTTGAAGGCATACTTTTTTACAGTCCCTCGGCAGTGGAAAGTTTCTTTCAGAAAAATACATGGCAAGAAAATACCCAAGGATTTTGCCTTGGTACTACTACAGCTCGAAAACTAAACGAATTCACCGAAAATTATAGTATTGCAAAAACGCCAAGTGAATCACATCTATTACTAACGCTTACTCAACATTTCCGTCAATCACATGCTTAAAAATGATCTTTTTCTTAAAGCCCTACGTGGAGAAACCGTAACACGACCCCCCGTTTGGATGATGCGTCAAGCGGGACGCTACTTGCCTGATTTTATGGTATTAAAAGACAAATATGACTTTTTTACGCGCTGTCAAACTCCAGAATTAGCAACTGAAATAACGCTAATGCCCATTGATCAAATTGGACCCGATGCGGCTATTTTGTTCAGCGATATATTAGTTGTGCTACAAGCCATGCAAATTGAAGTGGAAATGAAAGAGGGTATCGGACCATGGATTCCCTCTCCAATCCGAACTCAAAAAGACGTAGACCAGGTGATTATTCCCAATATTCACGAGCATTTAGGCTATGTATTAGATGCGGTTAAAATGACCCAAAAAGAACTAAACAACAGCGTTCCTCTCATAGGTTTTGCGGGTTCTCCGTGGACGCTCCTATGCTATGCCGTTCAAGGCCAAGGATCAAAAAACTTTGATATTGCTAAAGGGTTTTGTTTTAGTCAACCCGCTCTTGCACATGAATTACTTCAAAAAATCACCACAACTACAATTGCGTATCTCAAAGAAAAAGTAAATGCCGGGGTTCATGCTATTCAGCTTTTTGATTCTTGGGGTGGCTTGCTTTCTCCTGAGGATTATAAGGAGTTTTCTTGGCCTTATCTTCAACAAATTGTAGCTGCCCTTAAAGAGATTACCCCCGTTATAGTTTTTGGTAAAGGATGTTGGTTTGCTCTGCATGAAATGAGTCAATCCGGGGCTTCAGCATTAGGAGTGGATTGGACCTGCTCAGCGCGAAATGCACGCTATTTATCTGGCGGCAAAATTACCTTACAAGGAAATTTTGATCCTGCTCGGTTACTTTCTCCAATTCCCGAAATAAAGCAAGGGGTTCACGAAATGATTACTGCCTTTGGTAAAGATCGTTACATTGTCAATTTGGGACATGGTATATTACCCAATATACCTTTTGATCATGCCAAAGCATTTGTCGATGCGGTTAAAGAATATTCAGTATAAGAATGAAAAATCAATTTTATCCCTTTATTCAGCAACTTCAAAATACGTTAACAGCTGCGTTTGAAGCCTTTGAAGGAAAGGCTAGGTTTGAAGAAGACGTTTGGCAACGCCCTGAAGGAGGGGGTGGACACACTCGGGTAATAGAGCAAGGGGACGTAATTGAAAAGGGGGGAGTAAATATTTCTGCTGTTCATGGAACCTTACCAGAAAGCATGCAAGCCCAATTTAAAGTAACCGATGCTGATTTTTACGCCTGTGGATTGAGTTTGGTAATTCATCCCAAAAATCCGATGGCACCTACCGTTCATGCAAATTGGCGGTATTTTGAGTTGTATAATGCTGAAGGCGAAATAGTGGATCAATGGTTCGGGGGAGGATTAGACCTTACGCCCTATTACCTTAATGATAAAGACGTACGTCATTTTCATCAGGTATGTAAAAAAGTGTGTGATGAGCACCATCCCGAATATTATACCCATTTTAAAAAGCAATGCGATACCTACTTTTACAATATACACAGAAAGGAAGCCAGAGGAGTTGGGGGATTGTTTTTTGACTATTTACGACAAGACAAAGTATTTACCTTACAAAATCGATATGATTTTGTTACTGATGTGGCCAATTCCTTTTTAACTGCCTACCTCCCTCTCCTACTCCGTACCAAAGACCTTCCCTACACCCCCCATCAAAGAGAGTGGCAAGAAATCAGAAGAGGACGTTATGTGGAATTTAATTTAGTGCATGATAAGGGGACACTTTTTGGCTTAAAAACCAACGGTAGAATTGAAAGTATTTTAATGAGTTTGCCTCCGCAAGTTCAGTGGCGCTATGACCATCAACCGGAAGAAAATAGTGACGAAGCTCGCCTTTTAACGGTTTTGAAAAACCCTAAAGATTGGATACACTAAATTCGCTATGGGTTAAATTTTTGTAATTTGTTTCACTATTATTAATTGTTTCCAATGAATACCGTAACCATCTTATTTGTTTTACCCCTCTTAATCATATTCTCTTATCTTTTTGATGCCTTCGCCCGCAAAACAAAATTTCCTTCGGTCATACTCCTTATGTTTACAGGAATTTTAGTGCGTGCCATTACCAGTGCTTACGGATTAGATTCCTTTGGTTTTTTAGACAACTTAATTCCCGTATTGGGAACAATTGGATTGATTTTAATTGTTCTTGAAGGTGCCCTTGAATTGAAGCTCAGCAAAGAAAAGCTCCCCTTAATTGTTAAAGGGTTTTTCGCAGCATTAATAATATTAATTCTCAATATTGCAGCACTCCAATGGGTCTTTGTTCATCTTTTTGATATGGATTCTGGATTGGCTACCCTTTCTGCCATACCTCTATCCATAATCAGCAGTGCAGTAGCCATTCCTTCAGCCGCTAGCTTGTTAGAGTGGGATCGTGAATTTGTTGTTTATGAATCTACCTTTTCTGATATTTTGGGCATCATGATATTCAATTACTCATTGAATCAGGTGGAGTCAAATCAACCGCTAGTTGGCGGGTCTTCATTAATTGGTTTAGGAATTCAAATTATTGGAGTGATTGTAATTTCATTAGTGATTACCTATGTTCTCGTCCGTATTTTACAACAAATAAAACACCATGTAAAGTTTTTCTTAATATTGGCCCTGCTCATTTTGGTATATGCCATTGGTAAATTATTACATCTTCCCGCCTTAGTAACCATCTTTATTTTTGGCGTATTTTTAAGTAACTTAAATCAGCTTTTACCTCGATTTTTGAGACGGTATCTTGACATTGAACAAACCGAAAAAGGACTGCATGAATTTCATATTCTTAC
>RGZR01000047.1 GCA_010031465.1 Flavobacteriia bacterium | reverse complement strand
AGCCGCTTTAAAGCGGCTTTTTTTATGGCTATTCTTCTTGATACCATTGGGAATACAACACATATCCCTTTGCTATTCGTTCAATTTCATTTTGGATTAAATTCGCATCCAATGTTTTAATTTTTCGCGCCGGTATCCCGGCATAAATGGATCCTGATTCTACATGTGTGCCTTGGGTAACAACAGCCCCTGCAGCAATAATACTAAACCGTTCAACAATACAATCGTCCATAACGACACTCCCCATACCTACTAATACATCATCGTGAATTGTGCAACCGTGTACAATTGCATTATGTCCTATAGACACTCTATTCCCTATTGTAGTTGGTGCTTTTTTATACGTTGCATGAATAATAGCGCCGTCTTGAATATTCACCTGATTGCCCATCCGAATGGAATGAACATCACCCCGAACTACTGCATTATACCAAACAGAACATTGGTCGCCTAAAATCACATCGCCAATTAGTGTTGCATTTTCTGCAAAAAAACAGTCTTTACCGTATTTTGGTGTTATTCCTTTTAGTTTTCGAAGTAACATACTTTTCTTTTGTATTAAAATACAACAAATCCCATTAATTTTTGAAATAGCACCTAGTGAATACCTGTACTTTATTTACTTTTGTCGAAAGACAAATAAGAAAACATTTATACAAACCTAATGGAAAAAATTGCACTTCAAGCTTCTGTTCAACCCAATTCGGCATGGGCTATTTTTCATTTCAGTTCACCCATTGTAATTACTGGTTCTCTTGAATTTAAATCAATTGATGAGGCCCAAAAAGCACCTCTTGTGCAGCAATTATTTTATTTGCCTTTTGTAAAAAGTGTTCGATTGGATTCAAATACCATTCAGGTAGAGCGATTTGATATATTAGAATGGGAAGATGTGGTAGAAGAAGTGAAAGTCCAATTAGAGAATTATCTCAATGAGGGCGGAATGATTATAGAGCCCACTCAAGGAAAAACTGTTCCTGTAACCGTCTATGCCGAAAGTACCCCAAACCCAGCGGTTATGAAATTTGTAGCCAATAAAACCTTAGTCTCTCAAACCATAGAATTTAAAACAAGTGATCAAGCCAGTCCTTCCCCATTAGCACAAGAACTCTTTCTCTTTCCTTTTGTAAAAGAAGTTTTCCTTGATGCCAACTACATTTCGATCACAAAAACTGAAAATGAACAATGGGAAGATAGGGTTATGGAATTACGTGAGTTTATTCGCGCTTTTATCGCGTCTGGACAAACCCTTTTGGAGCTAAATACCCCCAAGGATAACGAAAATAATACTAGTAAAGACCCCAAAACCTATAGCCCAATTGAAGCAGAAATCATTTCTATTTTAGATGAATATATTAAGCCTGCTGTAGCATCAGACGGGGGCAACATCCAATTTGATAGCTATGATGAAAACGAAAAATCAGTACGAGTGCTTCTTCAAGGGGCGTGCAGCGGTTGCCCCTCTTCAACCATCACTTTAAAAAGTGGAATCGAAACCATGCTGAAAGACATGCTTCCCTCAAAAGTTGAGACCGTAATAGCAGTCAACGATTAATTTTATTTTTTGGCAGGAGTCGTTTGAAAGTCTTTTAGATAATAGGGCTCAAAATAAGCTATGTCTTCAACCTTGTGTTGTTGAAATTTTTCCCATGCCAATTGACTCATGTCTGAAGCCGAAGGATACACTTCCGAATCAAAGGAGGCCTTTAATTTTGGGGATAGATTTTCAAATTTTGTCGCACCATTGCCTATAACTTTACAGGGACGTGAAGTCACTATGTCCACTAAACTATCTGGGGTTAAAACCAGTGCTGTAGTTGAAAACACGGTTTTTTTTTGATGATCGTAAACTGCAGTATATACTTCCATTCTTCTTGCATCTAACATGGGAATTACGTATCCGCTCTCCACGTTCACAGCTTGTGCCATTATATCCAGTGAATTAATAGCAATCAAGGGAATTTCTTTGGCAAAACATAATCCTTTAGCTGCTGCAATACCTATTCGCAAGCCCGTATACGATCCCGGACCTTTGCTTACGGCTATGGCATCTAATCGATCCCAAGAAAATGTACTTTCCTCTAATAAAGATTGAATAAAAACATGCAATTTTTCACTATGACTATACCCTGCTGTGCGTTCTTCTTTTAATGCCAATGTTTTTCCTTTAAAGGAAAGGGCTACAGAACATTGCTGTGTTGTAGTTTCAATTTGAAGTATATAAGCCATCTTATACGGTTTAAAAAAAGAACCTAAAAAGTGAAAAAGATTATAATTCTAATCCAAAATAGAATTCGAGTACTTTTAATTTGAAAATATAATCAAACTTGGCGCGAACAATATCTGAAGCAGCAATCTGATAACGCTGTTGTGCTTGAATATAATCAAATGAATTGAGTACTCCTGCTGCGAAACGTTCCTTTGCAATATCAAACGCTTCTGAACGCGCAAATAAAGTTTTTACCGAAGCTTCGTAAAACTTAAAGGCTCCTTCTGCATTATTAAAGGCTTGATTTATAGTGTTTTCAAGATCTAATTTGGTTTGCTCCAATTGATTTTCTGAACGCATTAAATTTAACTTTCTTCGTTTAATGTTGTTGCGTGTTGACAATCCATTAAAAATTGGAATATTGAGAGCCAATCCGTAACTCTGTCCATCATTCTGACCAAACTGGGTGGCAAAGGATAAGGGCCCTGTTACACTACGCTCAGGAAATTGGGTTATGACCAAATCTCCACTTTGTTTAACTACACCGATTGGGGCCTCAATTAAGTTTCCTGTTTCTACAAATCGATCACTGTAGGAAATACGGGTATTATAATTATAAAAAGCGGTTAATGAGGGCAAAAGCGCCCCCTTAGCCAAATCAATATCTTTTTCAGCAATTTCGATATTGGTTACTCCTAATTTTATATCATTCCGAAGGGTCAGTGCCTTTCCATAAATCTCATTTGGGGTTTTATTTAAAATTTCTGAAAAAGGAATGTCTAAATCTTCTTGTGCAATATCAAAATTCTCATAATCTGTAATTAATAAAAGTTGAGCCAAAGAGATACGAGAAAGACGGTAATTATTTTCTGCCTGAACCACTGCTTGCTCTTGAGCTGCCATATTGGCTTCAATTTCATAAATATCAGCTTGGGTCAATACGCCAGCGTCAATTCGTTGTTGGGTTCTAATTAAATCTTCCTTTAAAAGTTCCAATTGATACTTTTGAACTGAGTTTATTTCTCGATTAAACATTACTTGCAAATAAGCATTCGCAACAAATAAGCTTATGTCGTCTTTAATATTATCAAGTTGGTACTGACGTGCTATTAAATTTAGGTTGGCACGAGAAAGTTGATTTATATTTTGTTTTCCATTAAAAAGGGTAACTCCTAAATTTCCGCCAAAGGATGAGAATTGAGTAGTCAAATTTTCTATTAAACCATTGGTAATGTTTTGACTTAGCCCATTGTTCCAAATATGTTGTGATTGTGCATTAACCCGTGGTAAAAAGGCGCCAATGGCATCCTGTTTATCAATAGAGGCTCCTTCTACGTCCAATTCAGATTGTTTTATACTTATGTTCTTTTCTAAAGCTATCAGAATACATTCTTCAAGGGTGTAGGTTTGGACTTGTGCAAAAAGCCAAGTCATTGTGATTGAAAAAAAGAGTACTAAAGTTGTTTTCACGAGATAGTGTTTTTATGTGTTTTGATAATCGATACTATCGATTTGTATACATTACCAATTATCGATTTTGTATTTCGGTTCCCTCATCCCCTTTTTTCAAGGGTTCCGTTTTATTCCAAACTTTAATTTTATCTTCTTGAGTAAGTCCAGACAGGATTTCAACATTTATACCGTCAGAAATACCTACTTCAATATCTCTACGTTCAAATTTTTGATCGCCAATTTCAATTTCGACATAGGGTTTTTCAGAATCACGATCAAATTGTAATAACGACTCAGAGATGGCCATTATGCTGTCTTTACGTTCAAGAACTAAGGAGGCATTCGCACTGTAACCTGCACGAACAAAGATGGAGTCATTTAAAAATAAATCGGCCTCTATTATGAATTGCACAGCGCCTTGCTCTTCATTTCCTTTAGGGGCAATAAATTTTAATGTGGCGGCCAAGGATTGGTCTTCAATAGCACCAAGGTTTACTTCTAAAGGCATCCCAACATTAAGTTTACCCACTTCTGCTTCATCAACCTTACCTTCAAAAATCATTTTGTTTAAGTCCGCAATGGTTGCTATCGTTGTACCAGCATTAAAGCTATTACTCGCAATAACCTGAAACCCTTCCTCTACGGGGATTTCTAAAACTGTTCCGGGTACAGTAGCCCTGATATTGGTATTTGCCGAGGCTGCTCCTCCTGTAGAGCCCAATCGAATAATTTGCAAATCAGCAGTTGAATTTTCTACATTCTGAATGGCTTGATCGTACTGAAGTTTTACATTTTCAAAATCTCGCTTCGATATGATTCCTTTTTCAAAAAGATCTTGATTTCTATTGTACTCCACCTCTGAATTCTTTAAAACAATCTTGGCGTTTTCCAATCGTCCTTTTGCACTGTTTAGGTTTTGTTCGTTAGGAACGACTTTGATCTTAGCCAAGAGATCGCCTGTATTTACTAAATCCCCTTCTTCAACAAAAATGGTTTCAATAATCCCTTGTATTTGGGGTTTAATTTCCACTTCATCTTCTGGGATTACTTTTCCTGTGACCACCGTTTTATTTTCAATTGAAGTGGTAAATGGGGTTTGGGTTTCATAGGTAATTACAGACTTATTGTTCGTTTTAATGAAATAGGCTGCCGCAAATAATGAACCTAGAATTAATAGGGTTATTCCGATATATTTTAAAATTTTCATGCTTATTTGGTATATAATGTGTTATTCTTCTCTTAATGCATCAATGGGTTTTATGCTCACTGCCCGTTGTGCGGGGATAAGCCCTATGAGTGTGCCTAAAAATATCATAATGGCTAGGGCGCCCAATACAAAGGGAATGGGAACAGTTGGGTTTGTGTATGGGAAATCGGTTAGATTTTGAGTACCTGCATTGATTCCTGCTAAAACTATGGCTCCTAAAATGATTCCGATAATTCCAGCTATTAAGGTTAAAAAAACCGATTCTAAAATGATTTGATTTCGCACTTCTGAGGGCGTAGCGCCTAATGCTCTTCGAACGCCCAATTCTTTAGTGCGTTCTTTTACTGAAATCAAAAGAATATTACCAATTCCAATTACTCCAGCTATTATGGTGGCAATTCCCACTATAAGGGATAATAGGGTCATTCCTTTTGAAAATCCATAAATTTTTGTGAACACTTCGCCCAAGTTAAAGCCCCCAATAGCGCGCTCATCGTCAGGCGAAACCCGATGAATGCGTTTGAGCGTAGCCTTTAATTTATTTTCTACATCAACGGCATCTGCATCGTCATATGCTGCAACGGTAAACCATTGAACGGTTTCACCAGTATTATAAATTTTTCGAAAGGTTTCAAAGGGAATAAAGATATCTCCATCGGTTTCAAACCCACCGCCAGGCACAAACTTATGAACCCCTATAATTTGAAAATAAATATTATCAATTTTAATGTACTGCCCAATGGGATTCTCATCTTTTTCAAATAATTCTGTTTGTGTGCGTTCACCTATTACACAAACTTTTCTTGAAAATTTATTATCCTCTTCATTGACAAACCGACCCCCATCGTAGATTTTTTTGGTGGCAATTTTAGTGTAAACAGGAAAGTCACCGTACACATTGAAATTACTTGATTTGTTTTTTCTAGAAATCAATGGACTAGAACCGCCAAATACTCCTCTTGCATTTCTAGGGGCTATATATTGTATTTCGGGAACACGCTGTTTTAAGTAATCAATATCGGATAATTTTAATTCGATAGATCTACCAATTTTAAACCCATCATAGGGAATACTTGTACGTTGCGCCCAAATAAACATGGAATTCATAGCAATATTTTCAAATTGCCGTTCAAATCCGTTGTCCAATCCTTTTGCTGCTCCAGATAGGGCAATATAGATAAAGATACCCCATAATACTCCAATTACAGTAATCACCGTACGGGTTTTGTTTTTTTCGATGGAGCCAAATATTTCTTGCCAGGTATCGCGATCAAATATATTTTTTAAACTATTCATCTCTTAAGGCAACAATGGGTTTGATTCGCGCTGCACGCTTGGCAGGAATGTATCCGGCGATAGCTCCAAAAACGATTAGGATTAAAGTGGCTGCAATGGCCGTACTCATATCGATAAATGGATTTTTAATAAAATAATCTTCAAGGCGGAGGCCTACATTTTTCAAAACGACTATACCTAAAAATAGTCCTAGATAACCCGAAAGGGCAGTTATAAAAATTGATTCTTGAAGAATCATTTGAATCACTGATTTTGGCGTAGCGCCAATCGCTTTTCGGATACCTAATTCTTTGGTTCTTTCTTTAACCACAAAAACCATAATGTTTGAAATCCCAATAATACCGGCAATTAATGTTCCCAACCCTACAATACTTACGATTAATTGAAGTACAACAGCAAATTGTTGGCTTCTTTTTAAATCGTCGGTTAGATTTCGAAAGTAAATTCCATTTGGGTCTCTTGGATCAATTGATTTTTTGTCCTTAAAGTATTTTTTAAGAGAAGCTTCAAAAGCAACAGCTCCAGCATGACCCAATTCTTTTGGAAAAGTAACAACTATCTGATCGACTCTATCCGTACTTTTTTCCATTAATTGTCGGGTTGTGTATGGAATGTAGATATTTCTTTCCTCATTATCACCTCCTTCATCTTGAAACACGCCTATTACTTTAAAAGCGCTTGATCCTATATCAATATATTTCCCAATCGGATCTTCATCTTTAAAGAGGTCTTTGGCTACTAAACGACCAATCACGGCACTTTTACGTCTTTCTTCTATGTCGGTTTGATTGAGGTAGCGCCCTTTCATAATAATTGTCTTCTCAATAAATTGGTGCCCTGGGGCAACCCCTCGAGTGGAATACGAATTACTTTGGTTTTTGTATTTGGTCAATGCACTTCGCGAAATGCGAGGCGTAATGTATTCGGTAAATAATGAAAAGTTTTGTCTGATGTCATCTAGATCCTCGTTTTTAAACTCAATACGTCTATTGGACTTAAAGCCTTTATAGGGCATTGAGGTGCGTCCGGGATTCAAAAAAATGGCATTACTGGCATCGTCAAGAAAGAATTCTTGAAACGTATTTTTAAGACCATTACCTAAACCAAACAGGATGATAAAAATAAAGATACCCAGTGCAACGGTAAATCCTGATAAAAAAGTTCGGAGTTTGTTCTTGCTTATCGTTTCGAATATTTCGCTCCAGCGATCTCTGCTAAACATAGGATGAAGCTAATACTTGATTAATATTTTTGTCTTCTATAATAACACCGTCCTTCAATCGTACTATCCGTTTACACATTCGTGCAATATCTTCTTCGTGGGTGACTACCAGAATTGTTTTTCCCTCTTGATTAATTTTTTGAATCAAATCCATCACTTCGTAAGAAGTGGTAGAATCTAGGGCTCCCGTAGGCTCGTCGGCTAATAGTACTTTGGGTTTTGAGGCTAAGGCTCTTGCAATGGCAACACGTTGCTTTTGACCTCCAGAAAGTTCACTTGGTAAATGTGTGGACCATTCTTTTAAGCCCACTTTTTCAAGGTAATCCATCGCTATTTCTTGTCGCTCTTTTCTTTTAATTCCTTGATAGTATAGGGGTAAAGAAACATTTTCTAAGGCGCTTTTGTAATTGATCAAATTGAACGATTGAAATACAAAACCTAAAAATTGATTTCTGTATTTTGCTGCTTTGGTTTCGTTTAAGTTTTTGATTGGTACTTGATCTAAGATATAATCTCCTTCGTCGGCTATGTCTAACATTCCTAAAATATTTAGCAATGTAGATTTTCCTGATCCTGAAGAACCCATTATAGCAACCAACTCACCTTCTTCTACTTCAAAATTAATCCCCTTAAGTACGTGAAGTGATGAATTCCCAATGGAATAGGATTTATGAAGATCTTTAATGCTTATCATTAGGTTGTTCTTTTGGCCTGCAAATGTACTTTTTTTTTAAGCAATTTCCCTTTAGACGACTCTGCTTTTAAAACGTTACACCTTAGATTGCTTTTTTTTGTAAATCTGAATGATTTTTAAGCCTATCAGTCCTACCAAAATATAGGGAATGGCCATTAAATAGAGAATACCATTATTTATTCCTTTGGCTGTTTGTTGCCCTTCTTCAGACAATAGGACTGCTCTACACATTGAACATTGCGCCTCAACGGGCCCAAGGGCAAAAAATAAAAAAACAAAAAAGAGGGTGAAGAGCCGATTCACGTATTTAACTATAATAAGGTGAAATCATGAGGTAAACGATCACACCTGTTACTGCTATATAAAGCCAAATTGGGAAAGTGTATCGAGCAATTTTTTTATGCTCACCAAACTGATTTGAAATTGCGCGAACATAAGTAATTAATACCATAGGAATAATTCCGATGGATAAGAGAATATGACTTATTAAAATAAAATAATAAAGGTATTTTAATATTCCTTCACCTCCGAATGGTGTTGGGTCTGATGTCATATGGTATGCGACATACATCACTAAAAAGACAACAGAAAATCCTATTGAAATTTTCATCAAACGCTCATGAAGCGCTATTTTTTTATTTTTAATCGCATTGAAGGCTCCTAGTAAAAGAAGGGCGGTTAGCCCATTGATTGTTGCGTAAATTGGAGGCAAAAAATGCAAGGGTTCCACATTAGGGATACGTACCATAAACAAGATGGCTACAGTTACAGGAATGACAATTGAAAGTGTCCAAACCCAAATTGAATATTTCTTTTCCATACTTTATTCTTTAAGCAATTTTTGAATGTCAGCTATAAGCAAATCGACTTCTTGAATTTCTACTTCTTCTTCATCAATCCCTGTATAGTAAACTATGGGATTACCAAATGAGTCAGATCGAGAACGGATAAAGCCGTTTTTGTCAATCAAAGCAAAATAACCTTGATGCTCAAATCCTCCTTCTACACGTGGATTTACCGAGGCAAATATATTAAAACCTTTATTGGCTAGTAAATAAAGAGCGTCAATATCTCCCGTTAAAAAATGCCAATTTTGTGAAAATACCTCATAGCGTTCAGCATATTCTTTTAAAACTGAGGGGGTGTCGTGACTGGGGTCAATGGTAAAAGAGGCAATACCAAAATCCTCACGCATTCCGAATTGCTCTTCAATTCGTTTCATGTTTTTGTTCATAATGGGACAAATACTGGGACAAGAGGTGAAAAAGAATTCTGCAACATATACTTTCCCCTTAAAGTCTTCATTAGAAACGTAAATACTGTCTTGATTTAAGAAAGTATATTCAGGAACTTTTTTTGCTTCTCCATTTAAGGTGATGTATTGCAACGGATCCGCAGATTGTGATCGATTATCGGCTACAGTAGTGCCTAATTTGACTCGTTCTACTATGGTGGGGATGACCAAATAACCAAAAACCAATACCACTACAATGAGACCAAAATATTTTTTTTGATTTGTCATTTTATTTCTCTCTGTTGGATTGGTTGTAAATTTTTAAGGCCAGTCTGTATTCTGCGAGAATAACTTTTACATCATCAATCATTTTTTTATTGAGTTGGGCAACCGAACGGGCATCAAAACCAAAAAGTGTACCTTCATCTTCATCATCATTTCTGCCTCTTAGATTTAAATCTTTGTCAATAATAAAGACATAAGGTGTGCTTGCATTTTCGTCTAACTGAAGGGGCGTTTGAAGCGATTCAAAATGGCTGCGGATTTGTGCTGTATCTGTGCTTACAAAATTCCATCTTGAAATGTCAGTTCCAACACCTTCTTGCAAATTTTGTAAAAGTGCTTCAACTTGAGGTTTGTGTTCTAAATCAATAAAAAAAACAAACTGAAAATCACTGAATTCAAAAAAGCGTTTGTAAATTTTTTCATTCAAATTGAACGCTTCCGCTTTTTTATTTTCTAAATCTCCTCCCCAGTAGCCTAAAATCGTAATTTTATCTTTGAGGTTGAGTTCGGAAAGCTCGTTTGATTGGAGGGGCAATTCTGCTATTCCAGAAGTAAGTATAGGCAGTTTAGCAAAATTGTTTTTTCCAGAGGCAAAAAACAGGTATACTACCAAGGGAAATACAAATAATACGCCGAGAACAATTTTATTATAAAAATCCTTTTTCATAAAAAAAAGCGGTTGTAAACCGCTCCTGTTTTAATAGCTTAAAAATTCCAAGCCACAAATCCGTTTCGCATCACTTCAAATATATAATCTGCTTCCAGCAAAAGAATAAATGCGAGATAGGGTATTAAAATAATCAAAGGCAAAACAATTGCATTTTTCAAACCACTTTTTTCATCACGAACGTGCATAAAATCCCAGGCTATATAATAGGCCTTTACGATTGTTAAAATGATAAATATCCAGTTTAAAAGTTTCATTCGTAAAAAAGAAGTCATTAACACTTCAGGTTTAATAATACCTAATGCAACTTCAACAGTAGTTACTATAGATAAGAAAATCAAAACCCCCCAAATTTTTTGTTGATTGGATTTAAATTTTAGTAACCCTCTGAAAATAGCTAAATTTTGTGTGTCTGCTGCCATGTGATTTTATTTTTACAATTAAACGAGATAGAAAAACGTGAATACAAATACCCAAACCAAGTCTACAAAGTGCCAATACAAACCTACCTTTTCAACCATTTCATAATGTCCTCTTCGCTCATAGGTTCCTATGATTACATTAAAAAAGATAATCACATTTATAACCACTCCAGAAAAAACGTGAAATCCGTGAAACCCAGTAATGAAAAAGAAAAAGTCAGCAAATAAAGGGTTCCCGTATTCGTTATGGTATAAATTTGCACCTTCAACAACGCCTACGGCTTCGTCAAGTTTTGCAAGGGCTTCTTCTCTTGAAAGTACCGTTTTTTGGCCCTTTTCATTTAATTTTTGGGTACGAATGGTGAGCTGTTCATCCGCTAGAAATCCTTTTTTGACTTCGTCTACAGAAACTGTAGTAAGGCTTTTTTCATCGACATACCATATTCCATTGCTAGATTCATGATTTGTTCGTTCGGTAGCTACGGGTAGTGCAAATTCTTGAATGGCGGCTCTTTTTCCCGTTTGCATGTCAACAAATTGAAGAATTTGTCCGCCTTTTGTTTCCAAAGCACCGTATTCACCCTTAATGAAGTTTTTCCATTCCCAGGCTTGTGAACCCACAAAGATGGCTCCACCAATTATGGTCAATAGCATGTAAAAGGTCACTTTTGCTTTTTGCATGTGATGCCCTGCATCAACAGCCAAAACCATGGTTACCGAAGAAAATATCAAGATAAAAGTCATTAACGCCACATAATACATCGGCGCATCTATTCCGTGTAAAAAAGGGAAGTGGGTAAATACCTCATCGGCAATAGGCCATGAGTCAATATTTTTAAAACGTGAAAAGCCATAAGAAACAAGAAATCCAGAAAAAGTCAAGGCATCAGACACGATAAAAAACCACATCATCAATTTACCATAACTCGCATTAAGCGGGCGATTTCCTCCCCCCCAAACTGAAGATTCTTCTACTGATGCATTGGCGGAAGCTTCCATAAATAATCTAATGTTTTAATTCAATTAAAGTCATTGCAAATCTATTAATTTTTAATCGTAGAATGAAACGAATAAAAACAAATATACCCACAGTATATCAAGAAAATGCCAAAAGGTTACTGCCAACTCAAATCCGAGTGTATTACCTTTTTGAAACTTCCCTGTGCTGGTTTTAAACAAAAGAGATAAAATAGTAATTACCCCAATGGTAAAATGCGCCAAATGAAGTAGCACCAATACATAAAGATAAGAAGTAGTTATCGAGCTTTCTGGCCCAGTAAAATAATACCCTTGTTCTATAATACTGTTAAATCCTTGAAATTGAAAATACACAAAACACAATGCCAACAATAAGGTGGATAGAAGTAAGCCTTGGGCTTGTTTCACCCTTCCTTTTTTTAGTTGTTGCAATGCCCAATGAAACGTTAAACTGCTCACCACGATAAGAAACGTACTGATAGTAAACGCTACAGGCAAATTGATTTGTTGTATCCAATCAGCTCGTGAACTACTGACAACATAGGCACTGGTAAGCCCCGCAAAGGTCATCGACATGCTTATCATGCCGAACCACAGCATCATTTTAAGTGCTTTATTGTGTTTTACTACAGAAGGATCGTTTGTTCTCATACCATTACCATTTTATCAATTACATAAACCATTTGAATTCCTGTTATATAGAGAATACTCATTCTCAATAAGTGCCGTGCAGCTGCATGCGATTTAAAGTACATAAGACGTAAAGAATAGATGAGGAATATTAACCCCAGAAGGCCTACACCTATGGCTGCATTATTGCTTAAAACCAACTGCCCTGTTTCATAATACACAGGAACTAATGAAATAACAATAGTCCACAAAGTATAAAATACTATTTGAAAAGCAGTTGACTGATCGGGTGCCCCAGATGGGAGCATTTTAAATCCGGCTTTTTGATACTGTTCATGCATAAGCCAGCCAATGGCCCAGAAATGCGGAAACTGCCAAAAAAACTGAATCATAAACAATACCCCGGGTTCTATTCCGAATTCGTTTGTGGCTGCTACCCACCCTAGCATAAAAGGTATCGCGCCAGGAAATGCGCCTACAAATACCGAAAGGGGTGTTTTTTTCTTTAAAGGGGTATACACACAAGTGTATAAAAAAATAGAAACGCTTGCGAAAAAAGCAGTCTTAAGATTGATAATATACAAAGCCGAAATACCGGCTAAGGTTAATATAACCCCTATAAACAACCCCGTAGTGGGGTGCATACGTTTTGCAGGAAGCGGACGGTTTTGAGTGCGTTCCATTTTTTTGTCCTCCTCTTTTTCAATTACTTGATTAAAAGCATTGGAAGCTCCTACGGTGGCGTATCCACCAAAAATAAGCAGTAAAACAGTGGTAAGATCAGGACTGTCAATAGCTAAAAAATACCCTGCTATTGAGGAAATCACCACACTTATGGACAAACGAAATTTTGTGAGTTGTGAGAAATCCGATAAACGGATTTGCAAAGTGGGTGTAGGAACAGTTTTGTTATCACGCATTACGAGGCATCCTCTTCAGGGCGCAAAGATAACGGACAATTGTACAACCTACAATCTATTTTGTATAGATTTCCCTTATTGTTAGGTTAGTGTTAAACAATTTAAGATTCAACAAAAAACC
>RGZR01000046.1 GCA_010031465.1 Flavobacteriia bacterium | reverse complement strand
AAATATTGCAATAGATGGAGCCGCTGCCACAGGAAAAAGCACCTTGGCCAAACGACTCGCAAAAGAATTACACTATTTGTATGTGGATTCCGGTTCCATGTATCGTGCAGTTACTTATTTCGCACTACAACAACATATTTCTGAGTCAATCCAACAGGATCAATTGATTAAGGCGTTAGCCGATTTAAAAATCGAATTCAAGTCCACTTCTGAGGGCCAAGCCCTTTTTTTAAATGGAGAGGATGTTTCAAATGTAATACGGCAACCTGAAATAAATGCACATGTGAGCACTATTGCTGCTGTTGCGGAAGTCCGTCGATTTTTAGTTTTACAACAGCAACAAATTGCAGCAAATAAAGGGGTGGTCATGGACGGAAGAGACATTGGTACTGTGGTTCTCCCCACGGCAGAGTGTAAATTCTTTTTGACAGCTTCTTCAAAAATTAGAGCACAACGCCGATTTGAAGAACAACAAAAGGCAGGCATAACCGAATCTTTTGATTCTGTTCACCAAAATGTTCTTCATCGTGATGCGCTTGATGCAAATAGAGCCGTTTCTCCACTTAAAAAGTCGGACGACGCCATTGAAATTGAAGTATCAGCGTTAACGCTTGATGAGGTTTTCGAAAAAATGAGAGAAAGCCTTATCCTCTTTGGTCTGTAAGGCTATAAAAATTTCATTTAGAATTTGTTAATCAAGCAATTAAGTCTATATTTGCACGCTTTTAATTGATAGGAAAATCCAAAAGCACCGATAACTTTTTTAAACAACTTCTGCTTTCGCAATGAAGATTTTCCCGAAAACAGAATACAAAACCCTCGGAAATGGCTAAAAAACCAACCGAAAAGGCCGCTGAAGAAAAAGAAGCGCCTAAAAAAGCTGCGGCAAAAAAAACAACTAAAAAACCCGCCGCCAAAAAGACAGCTACAAAAACCGCTGTTAAAAAAACTACTACAAAAACTGCTGAAAAAAAAGCCCCTGCTAAAGCGGCTGCTAAAACAACAACAAAGGCTAAAACCACTAAAAAAGAGGTTGTAGAAGACGTTGCTGTGGCGCCTGAAGCAGAAGTTCAAGCAGTTCCTGTAGCGGAAATTACAGAAGACGTTGCTGAAGTAACTGAAAAAGTAGCAGACAGCACGCACGAAGAATTTCTTGCCAACTTTAATTGGGAAAATTACGAAGAAGGAATTGATGTAATTGAAGGAGAGGAATTACAGAAATTCGAAAAATTAGTAGAAGAAAATTTTGTTGATACCGCTGATGAAGATGTTGTCTTAGGAAAAGTTGTCTACATGACAGATCGTGAAGCAATTATTGATATAAATGCAAAAAGTGAAGGTGTAATCTCACTTAATGAATTCCGTTACAATCCCGACCTTAAAATAGGAGACACTGTAGAAGTGGTTGTAGATACCCGAGAAGACCGTACAGGCCAATTGGTACTATCACACCGTAAAGCTAGAGTTATTAAAGCATGGGACCGTGTAAACAATGCGCATGAAAATGCTGATATCGTAACCGGATTTGTAAAATGCCGAACAAAAGGTGGAATGATTGTTGACGTGTTTGGAATTGAGGCTTTCTTGCCAGGTTCACAAATTGACGTAAAACCAATTCGCGATTACGACCAATATGTAAACAAAACGATGGAATTTAAGGTGGTGAAAATCAATCACGAGTTTAAAAACGTGGTGGTTTCTCATAAAGCCTTGATTGAAGCGGATATTGAAGAACAAAAGAAAGAAATTATAGGCCAACTAGAAAAAGGACAAGTACTAGAAGGAACAGTAAAAAACATTACTTCGTATGGTGTCTTCATTGATCTAGGTGGTGTTGACGGTTTGATTCACATTACCGATTTATCTTGGAATCGAATTAACCATCCAAGCGAAATTTTGGAATTGGATCAAAAGCTAAACGTTGTAATTTTAGATTTTGATGATAATAAATCTCGAATACAATTAGGATTAAAGCAATTAAGTGGACATCCTTGGGACAACTTAGCAGAAGATCTTAAAGAAGGAGACAAAGTAAAAGGAAAAGTAGTTGTTATTGCAGACTACGGTGCCTTTGTTGAGATTGAAGAAGGTGTTGAAGGACTTGTACACGTATCTGAAATGTCATGGTCAACCCATTTACGATCAGCTCAAGATTTTGTAAATGTTGGCGATGAAGTTGAAGCTGTTGTTTTAACACTTGATCGTGAATCACGAAAAATGTCACTAGGGATCAAACAAATCACTCCTGACCCATGGACCGATATTACAGCAAAATACCCAGTGGGCTCTAAGCACAAAGGGATTGTTCGCAACTTTACCAACTTTGGGGTGTTTATTGAACTTGAAGAAGGTATTGATGGGTTGGTTTATATTTCTGATTTGTCGTGGACCAAAAAAGTAAAACATCCTTCGGAAGTGCTTACTTTAAGTGATGAAATTGAAGTGATTGTTATGGAATTGGATGTTGAAGGACGTAAATTAAGTTTAGGTCACAAACAAACTAAAGACAATCCTTGGGATAAGTATGAAAAAGAATTTGCAATAGATTCTTCACATACTACTACCATTTCTGAAATTGTTGACAAAGGGGCTACCCTTCATTTTAATGAGGATATTGTCGCTTTTGTTCCAGCACGTCACTTAGAAAAAGAAGACGGTTCTAAACTTGTAAAGGGCGAAAAGGCCACATTTAAAATCATTGAATTTAATAAAGAATTCAAACGGGTTGTAGCTTCTCACACAGCAATGTTTAAAGAACAAGAAGCAAAAATCGTTAAGAATGCCGCTAAAAAAATTGCCGCATCAAATTCTGAAAAAGCAACTTTAGGAGACCTTGACGCTTTAGCAAATTTAAAAGAGCAAATGGAAAATGAAGACTAATACGCTTCTTCCTTTGTTATATAAATTTAAAACCCTCCATTTAGGAGGGTTTTTTTTATACTCAAGAAACCTATATTTTTGTGAAATAGATTTTACATGAATTCTAAAATTCTTCTTGACGACAAAAAAATTGAGATCATTCTCCACCGGCTTTGTTGTCAAATGGTAGAACGACATGGCGATTTCTCAAATACAGTTTTGGTGGGTTTACAACCCCGTGGTACGCTCCTTCTTGATCGTCTTAAATTGATGTTATCCGGTATGAAGGTGATGAATTTAAAAACAGGGAAGCTTGACACCACCTTTTTTCGAGATGATTTTAGAAGAAAAGAAGAGCCTTTAAACGCGCGTTCTACAGAAATGAATGTTGCTTTAGAGGGAAGGGATGTAATCCTAATTGACGATGTGCTTTTTACGGGAAGAAGTATTCGATCCGCGTTAACAGCAATCGATTCCTACGGAAGACCCAAATCTATAGAGCTCTTAGTGTTGATTGACCGAAGATTTAGTCGTCATTTGCCCATACAACCCGATTACCTCGGAGCGCAAATCGATGCGCTTCAAGGCGATAAAGTACGAGTGGTATGGAATGAGGACCCTATTAAAAATATTGTTTATTTAGAAAAGCAAAATGCATGAAAACACTCAGTGTTGATCACCTTCTTGGCATCAAATACCTAACCGCTGAGGATATTCATTTGATTTTTGAAACTGCAACTCACTTTAAAGAAGTCATTAATCGACCGATTAAAAAAGTCCCCAGTTTACGAGACATTACTATTGCCAATCTCTTTTTTGAAAACAGTACACGTACCAAACTTTCCTTCGAACTTGCCGAAAAGCGGTTAAGCGCTGATGTGATAAATTTTTCAGCTGGACAATCTTCAGTTCAAAAGGGAGAAACCCTAGTTGATACTGTAAATAATATATTGGCTATGAAAGTGGATATGATAGTGATGCGCCACCCTTACCCTGGGGCCGCTCACTTTTTATCACAACAGGTTAATGCCAGTATTATTAATGCAGGGGATGGAACGCATGAACATCCCACACAGGCTCTTTTAGATGCTTTTTCACTACATGAAAAATTAGGAGATTTAGATGGCAAACGTATTGCAATCATTGGAGACATACTGCATTCCCGAGTAGCCTTGTCCAATATATATGCTTTAAAAATGCTTGGAGCTGAGGTTCGTTTATGTGCGCCAAAATCGCTGCTTCCTAAACACATAGAATCTTTAGGGGTAAGCGTTTCTACCGACTTAATGTCCACCCTAAATTGGTGCGATGCAGCCAATATGCTTCGAGTACAAAATGAACGGATGGAACTCAACTATTTTCCTTCCACACGTGAATACAGTCAGTATTATGGGTTGACACTTGAACGGTTACAACAACTTCGAAAAGAAATTATAATTCTTCATCCGGGACCTATTAACCGAGGTGTGGAAATCACTAGCGCTGTTGCCGATTCTTCTCAGGCTATCATTTTAGATCAAGTAGAAAATGGGGTAGCCATCCGAATGGCGGTAATTTACCTATTGGCTTCAAAATTAACTATTTCTGTTGCATGAGTTTACCTTTAAAAATGATTGGCAACGGTTGTGTTCATTTAGAAGTTGGTTCAGAAAACTTTTCTCTAGACCTATTGTTCTTTCAATTAGAAAAAGAAGATTTTCCAGACCTCTTAATTGACGATCCCCACAACAGGCTACAAATAAAAGAGATAGCAGCTATTATTGCCTTTCAAGAAAGGCACCACCGGTGTACGGTTTTTGTAAAAGCGATAGCGACAGAACACAACTTTACTTCTGAGGTAGTTGTTGTACCCACGGTAGTGGAAGCGGTGGATTACCTATCCTTTGAGCAAATGCAGCGCGATTTAGGTCTTTAATATGATGAAACTTACCATATTAGGCTGCCATTCCGCTACTCCTAGAGAGAATAAACACACAACCTCACAGCTACTCGAAATAAAAGGGCATCTTTTTTTGATTGACTGTGGTGAAGGAACTCAAATTCAACTGAGGAAGGCTAAAATCAAGTTTGCAAGAATTCAGCATATTTTTATTTCCCACCTTCATGGAGATCATTTTTATGGGCTAATTGGATTAATCAGTACATTTCGTTTGTTGGGAAGAACTGCACCCCTTTACATTTATGGTCCCAAAGGAATTCAGGAAATTATTCAGCTACAATTAAAATTAGCCAAGTCTTGGACGGATTACCCATTACACTTTCAAGAATTGACCCGTTCAGATAGCCAATGTATTTTTGATGAGGATGATATTCAAGTTGAAACCATTCCCTTAGATCACCGAGTTTATACTAATGGATTCTTATTTACTTATAAAAATAGTTTACGCAAAATCAACACTGATGCGTGTTCAAAGCGCGACCTCAAACCGTATCATTTTAATCAACTTCAAAAAGGTCAGTCTATTACCCTAGAGAATGGAGAGCGTATTGAAAATGAAGAATTGACATTTTCTTCTGAAGCTGCTAAACGCTACGCTTTTTGTAGTGATACGGCATATTCTAAATCAATAATTTCTCAAATAGAAGGCGCTGATTTATTGTATCACGAAGCTACTTTTTTACAACAGCATGAAGGTTTAGCCAAAAGCACAAAACACAGTACAGCCCAACAAGCTGCTGAAATTGCCAAAAGTGCCGGTGTAAAACAATTGGTATTGGGCCATTTTTCAAGTCGCTACAAAACTAAAGAAGGGTTTCTTTCTGAAGCTACACCCATTTTTCAAGCGGTAGAATTGGCTGAAGATTTCAAAACTTTTTCCATATAAACGAAATGGATTGTACCTTGCATAGATTATGAGTACAGAAGATTTAGGGCATTTACGAAAAACATATCAAAAAGGGAATTTAGAACCCAGTGCTATTCATAATGATCCCCTATCCTTCTTTAAAAAATGGTTTGAGGAGGCAGTAAATCACCCTGACATTGAAGAGGCTAATGCAATGACCTTAACTACTTTAGAAATGGATGATTTTCCTAGAGGCAGAGTGGTCTTATTAAAAGCGGTTACTGAAAAAGGTTTTGTCTTTTATACCAATTATAAAAGCGATAAGGGACAAGCTATTGCCCATCACAATAAAGTAGGGCTAAGCTTTTTTTGGCCTGCACTTGAACGTCAGGTCCACATTAAAGGCGAAGCATCGAAAATTACATCTGAACAATCAGATGCCTATTTCGCTTCACGCCCAAAGGGAAGTCAATTGGGTGCAATGGTTTCAGATCAAAGTACAGTAATCACTGATCGTACTATTTTGGAAACGAAGTTAGAATCCCTGGAATTGGAATATGAAACAAAACCCATTCAACGTCCCGGATTTTGGGGCGGTTATGAAGTGGTAGCTTCTTCAATTGAATTTTGGCAAGGGAGACCCAATCGATTACACGATAGAGTTCGTTGTCAATGGATAGGCGGATTTTGGAATTTAGAAAGATTAGCCCCCTGATATGAAAACCCTTGTTTTTTTACGTCATGCTAAATCGTCATGGGAACTCAATGTTGACGATCGCAACCGGCCCTTATCTGAAAACGGAATGGATCGAATCAAAAAAATAGCAAAACGAAGTAGTTTAGTTTTTGAAAATGCAGATCAGTTCTTTACCAGTCCTGCCAATAGAGCTTTTCATACGGCTTCTATTTTGATGCACAAATTAAAAATACCATTTACTAAACTCCAGGTTAGCGAAACCTTATATACCTTTGACGGTTCCGTAGTATTGGATTTTATCCATACCCTTTCAGACGAATTGGATGCTGTAGTTTTAGTTGGGCATAATCCAGCATTTACTTACGCTGCTAGCTCGCTAACTACAAGCTATTTGGAACATTTACCTACATCAGCATGGGTAAAAATTGAGTTTGAACAAAACCTTTGGAAAAAGATTAAAGAAGGAAAAGCCACTTTTGGTTTTCCAAAAGATATTTTAAAGTAAAATGGGGACACAAGAACGCTTTATTAATCGTGAATTAAGTTGGTTAGATTTTAATGCCCGTGTATTACAGGAAGCAGCAGACACAAAAGTTCCGCTATTAGAACGGCTTCGTTTTATAGGCATTTTTTCAAATAATTTGGATGAATTTTTTCAAGTTCGTTATGCTACCGTCCAGCGTATTGTTCAATCTCAAAAATCAGGTAAACGCGTTTTTGGAGGGCAAGATGCTTCTGAACTTTTGACATTGATAACCAAAAAGGTTATTGATCAGCAAAAAGAAAGTGCACAAATACTAGAGAAAATTGAAAAGGAATTAAAAAAGGAAAATATTCACATTGTCAATGAACATGAAGTTTTAGAGGAACATGAGGCCTTTTTGAAGGAATATTTTATCCAAAAGGTGAGTCCGGCACTCATGACATTAATTATTACAGAAGATGAAAAGCAAGATTTTTCTGATAATCAGGCCTTCCTTGTGGTTAAGCTAACTTTTGAAAGTGCTAAAAATTCACCCAGTCAATTTGCCCTAATTGAATTGCCAAAAATTTTAGACCGTTTTGTTGAGCTTCCCCCAATTGGATCCAAACAATACGTAATGTTTCTTGATGACATTATTCGCTATCATTTTCATCTTATTTTCAATTTCTTTGAATACGATGAAATCGAATCTCATATGATTAAAGTGACCCGCGATGCAGAGTTGGATATGGAAGGGGATTTATCAAAGAGTTATATCAACAAAATTGTTGAAAGTGTACGCGACCGGCTATTAGCAGAACCGGTTCGTTTAGTTTATGATAAAACCGTTGCAAAAGATACTCTGGCCCTCGTAAAGAAAATCTTTAAGTTGGATTCTACAGACAGTCTTATTCCGGGGGGGCGTTACCATCACCGAAGAGATTTTATGAATTTTCCTTCCCTACAGCGTAAAGACCTTTTATACAAAAAAATTGAACCGATATCCATTCCAGGCTTATCATTAGAGCGAAGTATTTTTAAGGCTTTAGAGGAAAAAGACTTTTTAATAAATACTCCATTTCACAGTTTTTCCTATATCATCAAATTTTTACGTGAAGCCGCTTTAGACCCAGGGGTAACCACCATTAAAATTACCATATACAGATTGTCACAACTTTCTAATGTGTCAAGTTCACTTATTAACGCGGCTAAAAATGGAAAAAAAGTGTTGGTTCAAATTGAGTTACAGGCTCGTTTTGATGAAACCAACAACATAACCTATGCTGAAAAAATGCAAGCTGCCGGTGTGGAATTAATTTTTGGAATTCCAGGGCTTAAAGTTCATTCCAAAATTTGTGTAGTGGAGAAAATTAATAAAGGGAAGAAAAAAAGATACGGTTTTATTAGTACGGGAAATTTTAATGAGGATACCGCTAAAGTCTATACCGATTATACGTTAATGACTTCCGATTCCAGAATTTTAAAAGAAGTGAATAAAGTATTCAATTTCTTACAGGTGCACTACAAACTTAAGAAATACAAACACCTTATTGTATCGCCCCACTATACAAACAATGTATTATTTAAATTGATCAACACTGAAATTGAAAATAAAAAAGCAGGATTGCCCAGTGGAATTCGTTTAAAATTAAACGCCATTACCAATTTTCAGATGATTGATAAGTTGTATGAGGCCAGTTGTGCAGGTGTCCCCATACAAATGATCGTAAGAGGTATTTGTTGTTTAATTCCAGGGGTTAAAGGCCAAAGTGAAAACATTGAAGTTCGAAGTATTGTAGATCGGTATTTGGAACATAATCGAGTATACAGCTTTGAAAATGGAGGGAAACCTAAAGTATATATTTCCTCAGCTGACTTTATGACGAGAAACATTGAAAATAGAGTGGAAGTAGCAGTACCCATTTACGATCTTAAATTAATTAATGAAATAAATGAGGTATTTGACATTGCTTGGAACGACAATGTCAAATCCAGAAATGTTAACGGAGTAAACCACAATCAATTCATTCGAAATAAAAAACCTTCTATTCGATCGCAATGGGAAATAGTTGAGTACTATAAAAGGAAAAATTTCCCATGAAGCTTCGCAAATTTGCTGCAATAGACATTGGTTCAAATGCTATTCGAATGCTGGTGGCTAATGTTGTTGTCTATAAGGGTGAAACGGTTTTTTTAAAAAACGAATTGGTGCGTGTGCCCATTCGCTTAGGAGAAGATGCCTTTACCAACGGGATAATTTCGGAGCGAAATATAAACCGAATAGGTAATTCAATGAAAGCGTTCAATCACCTTATGGATGTTCATGGAGTAGAAGATTATTTAGCCTATGCCACGTCTGCACTACGCGAGGCAAAAAACGGGAAGGATGTGGTTGAAAAAGTAAAGGAAAAGAGTGGCATTCACATTGAAATTATTGATGGAAAGCGTGAAGCCAAAATCATTTCCAACACCAATGTATTTGATCTTGTTGACCGTGAGAAAACCTTTTTATATGTCGATGTTGGAGGGGGAAGTACGGAATTTACTATTTTAAAAAACGGAAAACGGAAATACTCTCGTTCATTTAAAATAGGAACCGTCCGGTTACTTAACAATGGTGTGTCTGAAACTACTTGGAACAATGCTGAACAATGGGTTAAAGCCCACACCCAAGAGTTCTCTAAAGTTTACTTATTAGGTACTGGAGGAAACATCAATAAACTTCATAAAATGGCCAACATAAAATTAGATCGGCCATTAACCTATTTTGCTCTCAAGGCGATGTATGATAAACTAAGTCAAATGAGTTATGAAGAACGGATTGTTCGATTAGGGTTAAATCCTGACCGCTCCGATGTGATTTTACCAGCAGCAAGGTTATTTTTAAAAACCTTGGTATGGAGTGGGGCAAAAGTAATTTACGTTCCTAAGGTGGGGCTTTGCGATGGTATGATCAGAGAATTATATAAAATGAAGGAATCAAAATCCTAACCGTGAATTGTGCCGCTTTTACCTAGATTTCGCATTAATTTAGCTTCATAATCCAATAAGGCTTGCCATTTTTTATCCACCTTTTCTTTAGATTCACCTAAACTTCGCACAAAGGATAAAAACAAATTATAATGATTTGCTTCGCTGATCATTAATTTCTTGTAAAAAGAGCGCAATTTTGTGTCTTCTAACGATTCGGAAAGAATTCGAAACCGTTCGCAACTTCGAGCCTCTATCAATCCTGCAATCAGTAATTTGTGGACAATATAGTCTTTCCGCGACCCCCTTTAGGAAAAAAACGACGCAATTGAATCACGTATTCATCCTTACGTTCAATTCCCAATTGATACTCGCGCTATATAATAAGATCATGAACCATTTTAATGTGACTCATCTCTTCCTGCGCCAGTTCACTTATGGCAAGTACAAGTTCTGGAAATTCAGGAAAGTTGATAATCAAAGAAATAGCAGTACTCGCTGCTTTTTGCTCACAATAAGCATGGTCGGTTAGTATTTCTACTAAATTCATTTGGGCAACATTGGCCCAACGGGGGTCAGTGGGTAATTTTAAACCAAGCATAAGAATTCTAAAAATCTAGATCAAAAGTGGAGCGTAAGGTTTCTAAGTGCGGATTCATTTTTACCAAATGCTCATATTTTTCCCTTGGGGTAATGGCCGTTTCGGTTTGAACACTGTCACTCAGTTCCAAATCAATTTTTACCTTATAATTATTTAAATTTTTATGTAAATAGGGCAAAAAATATTCCAATTCACGAGTCATTTCGCCCTTATTCATCTCATTCGCAACACGGAAGTTAACCCTATCCTCCTTGCCTAGTTCAGGAGCTTGAATTGTAAAAATAGAAGCAAGATTATTTTTACCTTCTTTTTTTAAATCGTTCGCATAAAGCAACCAAAATTTTTCAAGGGTCTTTTGATCAAACGGGGTGACGGGTAAATCTTCAGCATGCAGGGGTTTTGCCTCTACTTTTTTTATCGTTTTTTTAAAGGCTATGCTGGAAAGGGATAATCCCAAAATGGGTTCGTTGGGGTCAAATTCCTTTTTGGGAGTTTCAACTGGTTTGGGTGCTTCAACAACAGGAATTTCCTCCTTTTGCTCATCAATCGGGGGGGGAGAAATGATCGTTTCCTCATTGTTCTGCTCTTCCTGAGAAACGACAGTTTTGACGGCTAGGGGTGGGGCTATGGGTTTGTCTTTAATGTAAGACGCTGGAATCAGGAATCCTTTTTTTTTTCTCCATTAAAATGGAGTGAGGCGAGCTGCATTAGGGTAAGTTCAACGTGAACCCTTCTGTTTCTTGCATTTTTATAGTGGATTTCACAGGTATTTATGATTTCAATAGCATCTAAAAGATAGGCTGTTGACAAAGAATCGGTATCCTGTTGGTAGGCTGTTTTAATAGCATCTCCAATCTCTAATAGGGCTAAGGTTTTCGGATCTTTAGCCAGCATAAGGTTTCGGTAATAATCACCAAGGCCTTTTATAAATTCAGCGGGATCAATTCCTCTTTTAAGTAAAGAGTCATACGAAATCAACAACGATGGAATATCGTGAGAAGCTATTTGTTTTCCTAAATCGGAATACGTTTGTTGATCGAGAAGGTTTAGGTTATCAGCTACTGAGGCTGACGTAAGTTTTCCATGGGTAAAGCTTACCATACGATCAAAAATAGACAAGGCATCACGCAGTGCGCCCTCCGCTTTTTGCGCAATTAAATAAAGGGCATTTTCTTCAAAGGCTAACCCCCGGTCTTGGGCGATACTAGCCAAATGTTTTTGTATGTCATTAACCGAAATGCGCTTAAAATCATATACCTGACAACGTGACAATACGGTAGGTATAATTTTGTTTTTTTCAGTAGTTGCCAAAATAAAAATCACGTGCTTTGGGGGCTCTTCAAGTGTTTTTAAAAAGGCATTAAATGCCGCGTTAGAGAGCATATGCGCCTCATCAATGATGTATATTTTGTGTGTTCCCACCTGAGGGGGAATCCTCACTTGCTCATTGATTTTACGGATGTCTTCAACGGAGTTGTTTGAGGCGGCATCTAACTCAAAAATATTAAACGAAAAATCGGCAGTATTCTTTTCGTCGCCCCCATTAATTTGGTGGGCTAAAATTCGAGCGCATGAGGTTTTGCCTACACCTCTGGGCCCACAAAAAAGAAGGGCTTGGGCCAATTGGTTTGTCGCTAAGCTGTTTTTGAGTGTATGGATAATGCTTTCTTGACCCACCACAGCATCAAAGCTTTTTGGGCGGTATTTTAAAGCGGATACTACAAACGATTCCATACCCTACAAAGATAAAAATCCACAGAAAGTAATGTAAGCTAAAGGCTACATATTCTGTGATAATTATCAACAAATGGCTAACTTTGACCCGCAGGCCATCTTATCGCTGTTTCTTTCGGGAAATAGAGGAAAGTCCGGACACCATAGAGCAGCATAGCGGGTAACACCCGTCCTTTGAAAAAAGCGGACCAGTGCAACAGAAAGCAAGTACAGTTCGGCTGTAGTGAAATCAGGTAAACTCTATGCGGTGTAACGCCAAATAGGTCTACAATTAAGAACGGCTCGTTCAATGTAGATGGGTAGGCGGCTAGAATGTAAAAGTAATTTTACATCCAGATAAATGATAAGACTCGACAGAATCCGGCTTATCGGCCTGCTTTTTTTAATAACGTTTTTCCATTTCGTCTTTTTTAGGATGAAGTTAGTATAAGAAATGCGCTATTTACTTTTTGCAAATTAAATGTTGATTACCTATTTTAGGGTCTATTGTTCCAAATAGCTAAATACTGAACGGTGCCCATTTTACGTGCTGACTGTTTTGCCTTTAGCATAAGCTCACCCTCAAAAAGTTGGTCATTAGTTTCAAAACAAAGCCGCAATCAAACGTCAAATATTTGGACTCAACGGTGTAATTTTCAGTTTTATCAACATTGATGTGCTTTTTAATGGGGTTTCCTTTAAACTTTGCTACTCCAAATAAATTCGTTTCCCAAAAGTCAGCCAGCTTGTCAAGATGCTCTGGCCACTGATTCTCAAGGATATTCTTATTAAAAATAGGCCCTAGCAAGTCATCTTTTAGGACTTTTGAATAAAATGTATTTACTAGTTTAACGACATCATTTCGGTTGTTTATTGTTTTTGGGATATTTGGTTGTATTTAGGGCTATTGCTATTAGGGCTAGTGTTAAAATGGTAGTGAAGTAAAGACTAATTTATTTAACGCCCAATTTTAGTGGGATGTAGGAAGCTACTCATTCAATTGTAATACCTCTTTTTGTAGGAATACGATGTAAAGTAGAAAGTAAAGATATGGCGTTGCTGTACTCTCCTCTTTTACTTTGTAAAAAAAGAAAAAACACTGTTTCCATAAGCCCGTTTAAAATCAAAGCCCTCTAGGGAATCCAATTCTACTTTTTCAAAGTGTTCAACAATCAAAAGCCCTTCATTGTCTAATCGGTCTCTCCCAGCAGCTACAAGAGTATTGTATTGGGCGGTTTCAAAATCGTAAGGCGGGTCAGCAAAAATGATGTCGTAGGCTATTGTTGTTTTTTCTAAAAAGTTC
>RGZR01000045.1 GCA_010031465.1 Flavobacteriia bacterium | reverse complement strand
TGCTCTAGTGGGTAAAGATCTTTCAATAATTACCCACAAAGCCCAAACTACACGTCATCGAATATTAGGCATTGTCAATGGCGATCATTTTCAAATGGTTTTTTCAGATACACCTGGTGTGATAAAACCCGTTTACGAAATGCAATCTTCCATGATGAATTTTGTAAAAGAAGCCCTTTTGGATGCTGACGTACTGATTTACATGGTAACCGTGGACGAGCAAGGCCTAAAAGAACCTGCCTTTTTAGAGCGTATTAAAAAATCGAAAGTCCCTTTGTTGATTTTGATCAACAAAATTGATACTGTTTCCCAAACGGTTTTAGAAACCGCGGCGGACTACTGGAAAAAAGAAATTCCTCAGGCTACCCTATTTCCTATTTCTGCCCTAACCGGCTTTTACATTCCTGAATTGCTCGACCATTTGTTGACTTTGCTTCCGCCCTCTCCTCCTTATTTCCCAAAAGATCAGATGACGGATAAACCTGAGCGATTTTTTGTCAATGAAGCCATTCGAGAACAAATTTTGGAACATTATTCACAAGAAATTCCTTATGCAGTAGAAGTAATTACAGAATCATTTAAAGAAGAGGATGCGTTAATAAAAATCAATGCTGTAATTCTTGTTGAACGTGAAACTCAAAAAGGGATAATTATTGGGCACAAAGGAAGTTCATTAAAACGCGTCGGTATCGGAGCACGAAAATCATTGGAAGCTTTTTTTGGAAAACAAATACATCTTGAACTATTTGTCAAAGTGGCTAAAAATTGGCGAAGTAATAGTCAACAACTCAAGCGGTTTGGATATTCCAATTAAGGGAATACAAGCCTACATCAATTAATTTTTTACCTTTAGTTTTTAAACCGATCAATACTATCTATGGGAAAGAAACCCTTTGTACTTATTCTTATTGCTTTATTGTTTTTAAGATGTACTGCGCCAAAAACTAGCCCTCCAAATATTATTTTCATCATGTCAGACGACCATGCCTATCAGGCCATTAGTGCCTATGGACACGGCCTAAATTCTACCCCAAATATTGATCGTATTGCACAAGAAGGGGCCCTTTTTACCAAAGGATTTGTTACCAACTCCATCTGTGCACCAAGCAGAGCGGTGATGCTCACGGGAAAACATAGTTTTGTTAATGGAAAAGTAGATAATGTGCAGGATTTTAATTGGGATCAGGATAATTTTGCCAAACACCTTCAGGCTGCCGGATATCAAACTGCATTAGTAGGTAAAATTCATTTGCGTGGACTCCCTCAGGGTTTTGATTACTCTGCAGTATTACCCGGTCAAGGACATTATTACAATCCCGATTTTATAATTAATGGAACCACAGAGCGAATTCCTGGCTATGTTACTTCCATAACCACTTCGCTAACATTAAATTGGTTGTCGCAAAAAAGAGATAAAGACCGTCCCTTTTTATTGCTTTATCATCAAAAAGCCCCTCATAGAAATTGGAAACCAGAAGAAAAATACCTAACTCTTTTTGACGATAAAACCTTTGATCCTCCAGCCAATTTTTTTGATGATTACTCCAATAGAGGGACGGCTGCTAAAACACAAGAAATGTTAATTGCCGCATCAGAAGAACAATTAGCAAGTGCTGGTGGGTATGGCCACGGCCGTTGGGGGCATGATTTTAAAATGATTACCGATCCCTATGGAAATGAAACAGGTTTTGATCAAGAATTAGCGCGCTTTTCTCCCGAACAAAGAGAAGCCTGGTTAAAAGCATACACTCCGAAAAATGATGCCTTGAGAGCCAACCCGTTAGAAGGAAAAGATTTGGCGCTCTGGAAATTTAATCGATATCTTAAAGATTATTTAAGAACCATTCAATCCGTTGATGATGGAGTGGGCGAACTTTTGAATTATCTTGATCAAGAAGGATTAACAGAAAATACAATCGTAGTATATACCTCAGACCAAGGTTTTTATTTAGGCGAACACGGTTGGTTTGACAAACGATTTATGTATGAAGAATCCTTACGAACACCACTACTCATGCGATATCCAAAAGAAATTCCCGCTGGATCTATAGTTGATAAAATGGTGCAAAATCTTGATTTTGCTCCTACTTTTTTGGAATATGCTGGCGTACCCCAACCTGGTGATATGCAAGGGGAATCGTTTAGAAAACTTGTTGGTCAAACCGACACCTCTTGGCGTGACGCCATATATTATACTTACTACGAATACCCTTCTGTTCATATGGTTAAACGACATTATGGGATTCGAACGGATCGCTATAAACTAATTCACTTTTACTACGATATTGATGAATGGGAAATGTACGATTTGGAAGAAGATCCCTCAGAAATGCGAAATCTTTATGGCGAAGAATCCTATTCAGAAATTCAAACTCAGCTTCATAAAAAATTAGACTCCCTACGTTCATTTTATGGTGATTCAAACCAAAATGATCAGGCATTTCTTCAAACCTATTTGGAAGCCATTCAAAATTGATACTTCTTATGTTTTACTCTTAATTCCTATCCCATCACAACACTCGATCTTCATATGATTCGGCATAAAGAAGCCATGGAATTGGTAAAAGATACCTTAGCCAAGGAACAGAAAAAGGGGTCGTTTGCCCTAACCATAATCACTGGAAATTCAAGTGTGTTACAACAACGCATTTTTAACGAAATTTTGGAAAATAGTCATTTTACGTTTTATGTCCCCAGTTGGAATTTAGGTCAAATAGTGGTGGAGTATATGGAGCTGTAACCATTAAACTACAAACTCCCCCCAAACATTTCCCCCTTAAACCACAACACTGGAAACTTATTCTAAGACAATGATATCAATGGATTAGAAGGGATTTGGGTTGTCGGCATTGGTATAAAAAAACCCTTTGCTCTCGATGGAATCGGAGGCGTTATTTGTTCATTATTCTTAAGCATGAAAAGCAAAATTGATGATACTATTGCAGATGTAGGGTCAGGTTCTGGGTATCATTTCTTTAAGATGGCGCTATTGGCTGATAATGATTTGGTTTAAGCTGAAGATATTAAAACCGAAAGGGTAGAGGCTATAAAATTTAAAACAGCCTAAAAGAGGCTCTATTGAATTGTGAAAAAGGGTATTTATAATTTGTAAGCTTGACGTGCTAACAATCGCCATTGATTTTGCTGTTTTTTTAAAACCATCATATTGCCTATTCGAATATGTACTTTTTCACCCATATTAAGCGCTTCAATAATTAAAATATGCCTTACCACAGCTGTATTTTCTCCTGAAAAAAATACGGATTGATTTTCTGTATCTGTTGAGATAAAGTCAAAATCACCAGTAATAATTTCATCGATGAATGCTTTTTTATTTTCAATTTTTCCGCTGGAATGTCCATAGCTAAGTTCCTCCATAGTTCTTAACGATAAGGTCTCTTTGTCACGATTTACCATGGCTTGGTTTAATTCTAAAACCGCTAAAAGCACACGTTCTTGTTCATCCTTATTTGAATTTGCTTCCAATACGGTTTGAGAGAAAAGACTATAACAATTAATAAAAAAGAGAAAAGCAATCCCTTTTAAAAGTAGAGAAGTTGAGAAATATTTTTTCATGTTCTAAAGCTAAAAAATCTATTGTAAAGAATTGAAATAACGACAAGAAAAACCGTTGGCTTAATACCACCTCCTGTGTTTTGATTAGCAGCTGTTTAAGGAGGTAGCCCTTTGCATAATAATGTACCATACAAAAAAAGCCCTCCGTTTCACTGGAAAGCTTCTCACTGGCTGAAAAAATTGGATTTTTTCCAATTTAACAACACACAACTTCTTTATTAAGAGCGGTCTGGACGGGACTCGAACCCGCGACCCCATGCGTGACAGGCATGTATTCTAACCAACTGAACTACCAGACCCAATTAGCGTGTGCAAATATACACACATTTTGTTTTTGCCAAACATTTATTAGGAAAAAGAAAAGTAAGAAGTGTAGCTTATTTTATCCTTTAGAATGCCGCATCAATAGCTTGAGCATAGGTTGTTTTTGGGGCCACCCCTACATGACGATCTACCAATTCACCTCCTTTAAAAACCAATACCGTAGGAATATTACGAACGCCATACTTTGCAGCAAATTCTTGATTTGCGTCAACATCCACTTTACCCACTACAGCCTTGCCTTGGTAGTCATCGCTTAATTCTTCAATAATGGGGCCTACCATTCTACAGGGTCCACACCAAGCTGCCCAAAAGTCTACCAAAACGGGTTTGTCTGAATTTAGTACAACCTCTTCAAAAGTTGCGTCTGTTATTTCTAATGCCATAGTAATTAATTTAAGCCCTCAAATGTAGTTATTTTTGAGCTAAGGAGGAATTCTAAAAATCAAATTTGCTTATGCCTCCATGTATTTTACCAATGGATTTAATTCAATTTAAAATGACACTGCTTTTCTTTTAAATCTTCTAATAAAGTGGAAGTGATTTTAATTTTTTGACGTTTGCTGTTTAACGTCAATTTTATTTTTTTTGTATCATCGTAAACATTAAAAAACAGGGCTTTGTCTCCTTTATACGACCTAAATAAAGCTTGTAACTCTTCTATTTTGGTGTCGTTTAATTGTTGAATGTCTAATTGAACAGTTAGTTTTTTGGCGTTGTTTTCCAGGGTAGATTGCAGCATTTCAAAATGCAAATAATCAATCCGTGGAGAGCCCACTTTTCCAGTTTCCCGATTTACCCAACCTTCACGAACCATAAAACGAAGTCTGATAAATTGATTAACTACTAAAAAATGCCGGTATTTTAAGTAATCTTCCCCAAAAATTCTAAACTCGTATTGATCCGAAAAGTCCTCAATACTAAAACGGGCCCATCCTTTCCCGTTTCTACTTTCTAGGTGTTGTACATCATTCACAATTCCGGCTACATTACACTCTCTATTGAGTAAAGGCTCAAGGTCTGTTAGTTGTTGTAATGAGATCGTAACAAAAAAATCCATTTCATTTTTAAAATCATCTAAGGGGTGAGAGGAAATGTAAATACCCACTACTTCTTTTTCTTTTTTTAAGCGGGCTAAATTTGACCAAGGTTCACAATCAGGAATTGTTAAATCTTGATATGTTTGATTGGTTGATTCACCAAAAAGACTCATTTGTGATGCATTAATGGCTTCTTGAAATTTTGAGCCGAAGCGTAGGGCTTTTTCTATAAAAGTAATCCCATCTCCGTCGGGATTAAAATATTGAGCACGGTGAATTCCTTCAAACGAATCAAACCCCCCTGCTAACGCTAAGTTTTCAAGTGCTTTTTTATTGGCTTGTCTTAAATCCACTCGTTTTACCAAATCGAATAGCGATTCATAAGGACTGTCTTTTCGATGCTCAATAATGGTTTCTACTGCGCCACGCCCTACCCCCTTAACTGCTCCCATTCCAAAGCGTATTGCGTGTTCTTCATTTACCGTAAACTTGTAAAAAGATTCATTCACATCTGGCCCCAAAACTTGTAATCCCATCCGCCTACATTCTTCCATAAAAAAAGTGACCTGTTTAATGTCATTCATATTATTAGACAATACTGCAGCCATATATTCTGCAGGATAGTGGGCTTTTAGGTAAGCGGTTTGATATCCAATCCAGGCGTAACAGGTAGAGTGCGATTTATTAAATGCGTATGCGGCAAAGGCCTCCCAATCTTTCCAAATTTTTTCTAAAATAGGTCCAGGATGCCCCCGATCTTTTCCTCCCTCAATAAATTGAGGTTTGAGTTTTTGCAGTAAAGAAAATATTTTTTTACCCATGGCTTTACGGAGCACATCCGCATCGCCTTTTGAAAAGCCGGCCAATTTTTGCGACAAGAGCATTACCTGTTCTTGATAGACGGTAATGCCATACGTCTCCTCGCTGAAAGAGTTCGTATGTTTTTTTATCGTCTAGCAGGAATTGATCGGGGTCTAAGGTTATATTGTGTTTGTATTTTACAATTTCAACTGTATCCTTAATTAAGGTTAAGGTTTTTAAGCCTAAAAAATCCATTTTTAATAATCCGGCTTCTTCTACTACAGAATTATCAAATTGGGTTACGTAGAGTTCGGAATCTTTAGCCGTTGCCACCGGTACAAATTGTGTGATATCATCGGGGGTGATGATTACCCCACATGCATGTGTCCCGGTATTGCGAAGGGAGCCTTCTAATATCTTGGCTTGTTGAATGGTTTGTCCTGCAATACTATCCTCATCCGCAATGTTTTTAATTTCATTGACCCGCAACACCTCTTCCGAACGTAAAGTTTCTTTTAATTTACTTTCTTCCGTTGCAAAAAGGGTACTCAACTTTATATTGGGCAATAATTTTGCTATACGATCTGCTTCACCCAGAGGCAAATCCAAAACTCGAGCCGTGTCGCGAATGGATGATTTTGCAGCCATGGTACCGTAGGTCACAATTTGAGCCACCTGATTGGCGCCGTATTTTTGAATTACGTAATCAATTACTTTTCCTCGCCCTTCGTCATCAAAATCAATATCAATATCGGGCAAACTGACGCGGTCAGGATTTAAAAACCGCTCAAAAAGCAAGTTGTATTCTATTGGATCTATATTGGTAATTTTTAAGCAATAAGCAACAACAGAACCCGCAGCAGATCCTCTTCCAGGCCCCACGGATACCCCCATATTTCGAGCGGCAGCAATGAAATCTTGTACAATTAAAAAATAGCCTGGATACCCTGTTTTGGCAATTACATTAAGTTCAAAATCAATGCGTTCAGTGATCTCTTGGGTCAGGTCCGTATACCGTTGCTTTGCCCCCAAATAGGTTAGGTGACGCAAATATTTATTTTCACCCTCGTGACTGTCTGTTTTATCAGCAACTTGAAAATCAACAGGGATTTCAAACTTTGGAAGCAATACCTCTCGAGCCAAAGAGAAGGATTCAATTTTATCCATGAGCCCTTTTAAGTTGAGTATGGCTTCAGGAACATCTTCAAACAAGGCTTTCATCTCCTCTTGCGATTTAAAATAGTATTCCTGATTCGGAAAACCATAGCGAAATCCCCTTCCTCTTCCTATAGGTGTAGCTTGTTTTTCACCTTCTTTTACGCACAATAAAATATCATGTGCATTGGCTTCCTCTTTTTTAACGTAAAAAGTATTATTTGTGGCAATTAGGGGAATATTATGCTTTTTTGAAAAGGCCAATAGCACTTCATTTGCTCTATTTTCACCTTCTTCATTGTGTCGCATAAGTTCAATATAAAGATCATCCCCAAAGTGTTCGTGCCACCACAACAAGGCTTCTTCTGCTTGCCTATCTCCAACATTTAGAATTTTTGAGGGAACTTCTCCATAGGTATTTCCCGTAAGAACGATGAGGTTGTCTTTGTAACGCTCCACTAATGATCTGTCAATTCTAGGCACATAATAAAACCCATCCACAAAGGCTGCAGAGGTTAATTTAGCTAAATTGTGATATCCTTCTTTATTCTTAGCTAAGAACACTATTTGATATCCATCGTCTCTTCTTGTTTTATCCTTATGGTCATCACAAACGTTTAATTCACATCCAATTATGGGTTTAATTTGATGTTCCGATTCTTTATTATGATTCGTTACCGCTTTTATAAAGTGGAAAGCTCCCATTAAGTTCCCCATATCAGTAATTGCAACGGCAGGCATTTTTTCGGCTGCTGTGGCTTCCACCAACTGATGGATACGTGTGGTTGCTTGGAGCACCGAAAATTGAGTGTGATTGTGCAAATGAATGTAGGGGGCATCTAAAAGAGCGGCGGTGGTTTCTTTTGTGGGTTGTGATGCGATTGAAGACTCTTCATTTTGTGCGAATAATGCAGAGGCTTTTTTTAAATTTTGATGTCGTAATCCAATGAGCAAGAAGGGTGAGGTACGTGCTTTAAGTGCCTCTGTTTGGATCGCTTGGTTTTCAAATGCATCCGGATGAAGTGCATCACGACGTAGCAATTCTAAAAACGCCCTAGTGGTGGCTTCAACATCTGCCGTGGCATTATGGGCTTCCTCAAAATGCTCATCAAATAAAAAATAATAAAGTTCAGCAAGTGTAGGCAACTTAAACTTACCTCCTCGCCCTCCGGAGAGCTTACATAAATTAGCCGTTTCTTCCGTACAAGTGTCGAGAATGGGTTTCCCGTCCAATTCGTCCTTTAGGCCTAAGCGTAAATATTCTGCTCCAATAATGTTCCGGTCAAAAGAAACATTATGACCCACTACAAAAGTTGCCGTTTGGAGGGCAGTACTCAATTTTTTAAGCACCTCATCCAAAGGCATCCCTTCTGCTTGAGCTAGAGCGGTAGAAATTCCGTGTATTTGTTCTGAATCAAAAGGTATCGTATACCCTTCTGGCTGAATTAAATAATTTTCATGCGAAAGTACTTCGCCCGTTTCATCGTGAATTTGCCATGCAATCTGAATACAACGCGGCCAATTTTCATTGTCACTCAATGGAGCATCCCATCGTTTAGGCAAACCCGTAGTTTCGGTATCAAAAATTAAATACATTGAAACGAAAGTAGGAAATTATTATAGGGAAAGAAAAAGGATTTATTGTGACTTATTAACGGTTATAAAATGCCTTCGACTTATTCTCTTTTAATGCCTTTTATTTTCAAATTAAGCCCGTATACTGTCGATCAGAAATGGATAAAAACAAGGAAAAAGTGGAAATAAAATATTGTATTTGTACCTTCCCAATGAAAAAGAAAAAAGAATAATGCCGCTTCTGGAATTTACCTCCAAAGGAATTTATTGCGCTCAAGCCAAGGTTTATCTAGATCCTTGGCGAGGGGTAAATAAAGCCCTTATTACCCATGGGCATTCCGATCATGCGCGTTGGGGAAGCCAGCATTATATGACTCACGAATTGAATGTACCCATACTAAAACATCGATTAGGCCCCCTATCGGTAACGGGAAAACGTTATGGTGATCCTTTTAAAATTAACGGTGTTCAATTTTCTTTTCATCCCTCGGGACATGTTCCCGGTGCGGCCCAAATTCGGGTAGAATACAAAGGGGAAGTATGGGTGTTTACAGGCGATTATAAAGTACAATCCGATGGAATTTCTACCCCCTTTGAACCGGTAAAATGCCATACATTTATTTCCGAATGTACTTTTGGATTGCCTGTATTTCAATGGGAAGAGCCTCCTAGTATACATGAAAAAATAAATTTGTGGTGGGCTGAAAACCGAACTCAAAAAACAACCAGCCTTTTAATGGGCTATTCTCTCGGTAAAATTCAACGTCTTTTAAAACACCTTGACCCCTCAATTGGAACTATATACACGCATGGGGCTACTGAGGAAATGACTGCAGTATTGCGTGAATTTATTGATTTACCTCCCACTCAAAGGATAACAGCAGATACATCAAAAAAAGAAATTGAAGGGAATTTAGTTCTTGCTCCCCCAGCAGTTTTGGGTAGTGCCTGGGTGAAAAAGCTAGGAGAGCTTTCAACGGGATATGCTTCAGGGTGGATGGCTCTTCGTGGAGCCCGAAGAAGAAGAGCCGTAGATAGAGCATTTGTATTATCGGATCATGCGGATTGGAAAGGGCTCCTCAGTTCGATAAAAGCTACTGAATGTGAAAATGTAATTACTACTCATGGCTATACCGATCTGTTTGCTCAATACTTAAGGGATCAAGGCTGGAATGCCAAAACTGAAAAAACACAATACGAAGGTGAAACCCTAGAAAATACAGCTGAATAATGAAACGTTTTGCCGCCTTAATAGAACAGTTGGACCAGAGCAATAAAACCAATGTAAAAGTAGCTGCCTTGGCTGAGTATTTTGAAAAAGCACCCCAAAAAGATGCTTTATGGGCAGTAGCATTGCTTTCTCATCGTCGTCCTTCCCGTCCCGTCACCACAACACTTATGCGCGCTTGGGCCGCCGAAGTGACCCAACTCCCGCAATGGCTTTTTGAAGAATCCTACCATATAGTTGGAGATTTGGCCGAAACCATTGCCCTGTTGGTACAACAAAATTCTAGCGGTTCCAATCCTTCATTAAGCCAGTGTATTGATGAAATTATAGCACTAAAACCAAAATCAGAAGAAGAAAAAAAAGAATATATCCTAAAGCAATGGGAAAGTCTTAGCACTGTAGAACGTTTTGTATTTAATAAAATACTGACAGGCGGGTTTCGTATAGGGGTAAGCCAAAAATTAATGACTCGGGCTTTATCCAAAGCTACGGGTATCGATGAAAACATAATTGCGCATCGTTTGATGGGGCAATGGTCCCCGCTGACAACTACTTTTGATCAGTTACTTCTTCATCCCAATCCTGAAGATCAAATTGCACAACCCTACCCTTTTTTTCTGGCCTATGCCCTAGAGGATACTGTCATGAAAAACGAAGACTGTAAAGAATATCGAATTGAACATAAATGGGATGGTATGCGTGCTCAACTCATTCTTCGGAAAGGAAAACCTTTTTTATGGAGCCGGGGCGAAGAGTTAATCACAGATAAATTTCCCGAACTTGCTTTTCTAGCAGAAACTTTGCCAGAGGGTACGGTTGTTGACGGTGAACTTTTACCCTATAAAAATAACGAAATTGGAGATTTTAATGCCCTTCAAAAAAGAATAGGCAGAAAAACAATTTCCCAAAAATTACGCCAAGAAGTACCCATTCGACTTATGCTTTACGATCTTTTGGAATGGAATGGAAAGGACATTCGTTCTCTTCCTTTACACAAAAGACAAGCCCTTTTGACTGATTTATATAAAAACCATATTACTGATGAAATGCCTTTACTTTTATCAGAGTCACTTAGCTTTTCTAGTTGGGAAGATGTAGCCAAAGAACGTGAGCGCGCTAATGAAAAAAGAAGTGAAGGATTGATGATTAAGAGAAAAGAGGCTCCCTATGAAGTGGGGCGTAAAAAGGGAGGCTGGTGGAAGTGGAAATCTGATCCAAAAACTATTGATGCGGTTTTGACCTACGCTATGAGAGGTCATGGGCGCAGAACAAATCTATATACCGATTATACTTTTGCGCTTTGGGAAAACGATGAATTAGTGACCTTTGCTAAGGCCTATTCTGGACTAACAGATGCCGAAATAAAAAAAGTAGATCGATTTGTAAAACAAAATACTTTAGATCAATTTGGACCTGTTCGACAGGTAAAACCTGAATTGGTGTTTGAAATAGCTTTTGAAGGAATTGCCGTTTCTACACGACATAAAAGTGGTATTGCTGTTCGGTTTCCGCGTATTTTACGCTGGCGCCACGATAAAAAAAGCAAGGATGCCAATTCCCTTGATGACTTAAAAAAGTTGCTCACATGAACGATCTTCTCTCTTGGTTTACGGGGCAAAAATGGACACCTCAAGACTTTCAAAAAGAATGCTGGACTGCCTACAGTGAAGGGAAAAATGGCATGCTACATGCCCCAACAGGAAGCGGCAAAACCTATGCTCTTTGGGGAGGAATACTTCAGGAAACCTTAAAAAATAAACAAACCCCAAAAGGGCTTCAGGCGCTTTGGATTACTCCACTAAGAGCCTTAGCTGTAGAAATTCAACAAGCTACCCAACGCATGACAACAGATCTTTGTCCTGGGCTTAAGGTGGATTTGCGAACCAGTGATAGTACCCAAAATGAACGAACCCGACAAAAGCGTTCGCCTTCATTTGGATTAATCACTACACCTGAAAGCTTACATGTATTAATCAGCAACAAAGAGCACCAACGTTATTTTGAAAATTTACAGGTAGTTGTGGTTGATGAGTGGCACGAATTGTTGGGCTCAAAAAGGGGGGTACAAATTGAACTTGCTCTTGCTTATTTGCGCTCTTTTTTGCCAAACTTAAGAATTTGGGGCATTTCTGCAACTTTGGGAAATAAGACTTTAGCCCGTCAGATTTTATTGGGCAATACCAAAAAATATACCACAATTACGGCAGAAATTCAAAAAGAAATCAAGGTGATTTCCATAGTCCCTAAAAACATGGAACGTTTCCCATGGCGGGGGCACCTTGGAATCCGTCTTTTGCCTCAAGTCTTAAAGTTGATTCAAAAAAATAAAACAACCCTTGTATTTACGAATACCCGAGCACAATGTGAAATTTGGTTTCACAAGCTTTTAGAGGCCAATCCAAATTTAGCAGGCTCAATTGCCATGCACCACGGCAGTATTGATAAAAAAATTCGTTTATGGGTGGAAGAAGCCTTGAGAAAAGAGGAGTTAAAAGTGGTTGTTTGTACCTCTAGTTTGGATTTAGGAGTAGATTTTAGTCCTGTAGAGATTTGTATACAAATAGGGAGTCCAAAAGGGGTTGGTCGATTCATTCAACGTGCAGGCAGAAGTGGCCACCGACCCAATACTCCCAGTACTATCTATTTTCTTCCCACTCATGCAATGGAGCTCATTGAAGCTGTTGCCCTTCAAGAGGGAATTAAACAGCAAAAAATTGAAGACCGAATTCCCTACCTCAACACTTACGATGTTTTACTTCAATTTTTGATGACCTTAGCTATAGGATCAGGTTTTTATCCTGATACGTTATTTCCTATCGTTAAAAAAACATTTTGTTACCAAACCTTAGATCAGGAAAAGTGGCAATGGTTACTTAATTTTTTAATTAAGGGCAGCCAAAGCCTTGAACACTATGATGAATACAAAAAAGTAAGTGTTTTAGCCAATGGATTGCTTCAAGTTACCCATAAAGGAATTGCAATGAGGCATCGTTTGTCGATGGGTACTATTGTGAGTGATGCCGATTTAAAAGTTCGCTATCAAAAGGGAGGGTATTTGGGAACAATAGAAGAATGGTTTGTTTCTAAATTGAAACCCGGAGATGTTTTCACTTTTTCAGGGCGTAATCTTGAACTCATTAGGTTACAGCACATGGAAGTGGTTGTCAAAAAATCAAAAGCAAAAAAAGCAAAAGTACCTGCATGGATGGGCGGCCGTATGAGTTTTAGTGCGCATTTAAGTGATTTACTAAAATCGACCCTTCAGAATCCAGCACATGAAAATTCACCTGAATTTAAGGCGCTGGCACCTGTTTTTACTCAGCAACAAAAAGAATCCATAGTACCCAAACCTCATGAGTTTTTGATAGAGCGGTTTCATACCAAAGAAGGGTATCACACTGTTTTTTATCCTTTTGAGGGCTACGCTATACATGAGGCTATGGCCAATTTAATGGCCTACCGCATTAGCTTGTTAATCCCTATTTCATTTACCATGTCTTATAATGACTACGGATTTGAATTGCTTTCAGATCAGGCTTTTGATAGTAACCCTTTTATGGATAATGACCTTTTCACCATTCAGTATGTGCTTGAGGATTTAGAAAAAAGCATCAACCTTTCAGAAATGGCCAGGCGACGGTTTAGAGATATTGCCGTTATCTCAGGCCTAGTGTTTCAAGGATTTCCAAATAAACCCATTAAAACAAAACACTTGCAAAGTGGATCACAATTGTTTTACGATGTGTTTAAAGACTATGAACCCGACAATTTACTTTACCA
>RGZR01000044.1 GCA_010031465.1 Flavobacteriia bacterium | reverse complement strand
AAAATTTCCGGAAATTTTGTTGTTTACTTTAAAGCGGAAGCTGGTATTCCAGTCAAAGTCAATATTCTTTGTTTTTTCCAAATAGTTTACATACACGCTATATTTGTTTTCCCAAATAATATTTTTCATGATTTCTTTTTTATAAAACCCATTAAAAGATGCTCCAAAAAAGAATTTACTGCTTTTGTTAGGGTCAACCCCAAAATACTTTTTCCCATGGTCTAGATCGCGTGTATATTTTTTTGATACAATGATTAATCGTGCAGAAAGTGGTGATAAATTCACCCAAAAGTCATCACTTTTTTTATAGTACCACCCCAATCCGCCTTGAAGTATAGCCGGTGATAAAACTTGAGAAATTTTATCGCGGAGTTCAATCCCTTCCTCTTTGTAAAACCGATAGCCCGGAAGAAGTTGAGTTTTGAAATTCAAAAAACCTGAGTAATTCCAAAATTGATTGATTTGTTTTCCCAAAAGCGATCCAATTTCAAATCGATCATCTGCTTTTTTAAGAAATTTACTTCCAGAAATAGTGGTCATCCCAAGAGACAATAGCAAATTATTATCCCAAACCAATCCATTACGATCCGAATAATTAAAGTTATAGTCTAAACCATATAAAAAAGTCAAGGAACTTTCCCCACCCGAAATCCAATTTGAAAAATGGGCCTGGTTAAAATTAAATCGGGTATTCCCGTAAAATTTCATTCGCTTTCCTCCCATTTCCGATTCGATTACGGCATCAAAAGGTAAATCTTCTTCACTCTCTGTTTCTTGAGCGAAAGAGGGGAAGGTAAAAATGAATAAAAGACCAAAGAAAAGAGTCGCTTTTTTTAAAAACATAGGAGTAGGAATTAATTTTTAGGGCAATGAATAATGTTAAATATTGTTTTATTCGGTTAAATTTATAAAAAACAATAGTATGCCAAGAAAACTGCTTCACAAGATTTTACAATATGCCTTTTTAAATAGAGAAATGCATTCCAAACAGAGCACAATAATCCTATTTCTATTTTTAATAGGTTTCCTTTCTCAAACTCAAGGGCAAGACCCTAAAAGTCAAAATTTAGAAGATAAAGTAAATCAATTGATCGCATTGGGAATCGAGCAACAGGCATTCCCAGGCGCTCAAGTAATACTGTATAAAAAGGACAGTGTATTAGTAAACCAGTCTTACGGCTATCATACGTATAATTCACTTAAGGAAGTAAAATCCACCGATTTATACGATTTGGCTTCGGTTACCAAAGTGATGGCGAGTACGTTAGTTTTTATGAAACTGTATGAAATGTACAACATAGATCTTGATCAAAAAGTGTCTGAATATGTCCCCCTTCTAAAACGCAGTAATAAAAAGAATACCACATTTAGACAAGTCCTCAGCCATAGTGGAGGGTGGATACCCTACCTAACACACCAAACCACTGTATTTCGAAAAAAGGGAACGTTAAAGAGAAATACGCTTGAGATGAAGGCCTCTCCACGTTTTCCAACACAAATCAGCGAAAACTGGTGGATTCATAAAAATTACACTGCCAAAATCTTTCGTCGGATTCGTAAAACACCTTTAGAGTCTGTAGGAACCTATTCCTATTCCGGATTGTGGTTTTTTTTATTGCCTCAATTAACCCAACAACTTAGTGGGTTGTCTTTTGATGAATTTTTAAATACTCATTTCTATACTCCTATGGGGTTAGACCGCATCACTTTTCTACCCCGTAAAAAATTTCCATTAGATGAAATTGTACCTACAGAACAAGATACCCTATTTAGAAAACAACTTGTAAGAGGGTGGGTACATGATGAAGCCGCCGCAATGATGGGAGGGGTTTCAGGAAATGCGGGTTTATTTTCAAATGCAAACTCACTGTATCCTTTAATGGTGATGTTGTTACAAAAAGGCACCTATAAAGAGAATCAGTATTTAAAACCTGAAACGGTAACCCTTTTTACGCAACGGGCGTATCCCAATACTGATAACAGAAGAGGATTGGGTTTTGACAAACCTTCGGTAAATAAAGAGGAGTCTTCTTATCCCTCCCAATTGGCTAGTCCTGAGAGTTTTGGTCATACCGGATTTACAGGCACTTTTATATGGGCCGACCCACAACAAGAAGCATTTGTTATCTTTTTAAGTAATCGCGTGTATCCTTATCGATCACAAACAGGCTTATACGACTTGAATATTCGAGGACAATTATTGGATTATGTATTGGAAGAGTAGTGTTTATTTTTTCTTTTTGTGCCTATGGCTAGGGTATGGTCAATTGCCCGACGAGTTTATTAATCTTCAAAAAGTGGATTCAACGCTACAGGTTGAACTTCGATACGCCAGTTCAAATAACTTTATGGGTAGAAAAGTAAAGGGCTATACATTTCAAAAGGCTTACGGTACAAAGGGGTTGGCTTACGCCTTACTAAAGGTTCAAAACAAATTAGCAAAACAAGGATTAGGCCTCAAAATATATGATGCATATCGTCCTCAACGTGCCGTTGATAATTTTGTTGCTTGGGCTGAGCAAACTGAAGACACGTTACAAAAAGAAAAATACTATCCTAAAATTGCTAAAAAAACCCTTTTCCAAGAAGGATATATTGCCAGAAATAGCGGGCATAGTAGAGGAAGTACGGTTGATCTGACTTTAATTTATATAGAGGGCCCACTAAAAAACAAGGAACTGGATATGGGAGGAAGCTGGGATTATTTTGGCGAGCGTTCCCATTATGCTTATACACATATTTCCGATGTCCAGAAAGCAAATCGAAAAAGGCTGCGCACCCTTATGATTGCGTCTGGATTTAAACCCTATGAAAAAGAATGGTGGCATTTTACCTTAGCCAATGAACCTTTTCCAAATACATATTTTGATTTTATTCCCGAATAAAGAATTGAAAACATATTTAAAATAAACCCTTTGGATACCATGTCTGGTATTCGCAAATAGCCGGATCCAAAAACTACAGCATTAGGTGGTGTGGCCACAGGCAGCATATAGGCACAAGAGGCCGCTACTGCAGCACCAACCATTAACCCGTAAGGATGCACGCCTATTTGAAGTGCTAAGGGAGCCAAAACGGGAAGCAACATTGCTGTTGTGGCAAGATTTGATGTTATTTCTGTTAAAAAGTTTACCGCTGTTACAAGTAAGATTATAAGCAGGAATAGGGGAAGGTTGCCAAAATTTGTCATTAACTCCCCTAGCCAAAGAGCAAGACCACTAGTTTCAAATGCCTTTGCTAAGGCCATACCTCCTCCAAAAAGCAGAATAATCCCCCATGGAAGCTCTAACGTATCTTTCCAATTTACTAGGGGTACTCCCTTTTTTTTGGAAGGTAAAACGAAAAGGAGTAATCCAAACATAATGGCAATAATGGTATCATCCAATGCGGGAAATAAGGGTTGCAATAAAAAAGATCTAGAAATCCAACAAAATGCAGCAAGGGTAAAAACAATAGAAATTTGACGTTCCTCAAAGGAAATGGGGCCAAGTTCTTTTTTTAATCTTAAGATTTCTTGACGCCCTCCGGGAAATTCTTTGCTTTTAAAGGTGAACGCAATTCGGGTAAGATAAACCCAACAAAAAAACATTAAGATTATGGCAATTGGGAATCCAAATAAAAACCACTGGGTAAACGTAATTTCATAACCGTATAGTGATTGAATAATTCCAGCCAAAACGAGGTTGGGTGGGGTTCCAATTAATGTTGCAATTCCCCCAATAGAAGCACTGTAGGCAATACCCAGCATTAAAGCTTTTCCAAAAATTAAATTTTCGTCTTCAATTGTGTTCGGGTTGTCTTTGAGTTGTTTAATTATGGCTATACCTATAGGCAACATCATCACTGATGTAGCAGTATTAGAAATCCACATTGACAAAAATGCGGTGGCTAGCATAAATCCAAGAATTATTTTACGAACATCCGAACCGATTAATGAAATGATATTGAGCGCTATTCTTCGGTGGAGATTCCACTTTTCAATTCCAATGGCGATTAAAAATCCACCGAGGTATAAAAAAACGTATTTATGCCCAAAAGAGGCGGTAGTTGTGGGTAAATCCATACCTCCACTCAGAGGAAAAAGCACAATGGGAAGCAGTGCAGTAGCTGCTATTGGTATGGCTTCGGTAATCCACCACAAGGCAATCCAAAGGGTTGTAGCCAATACGGCATGTCCTGCTTCTGATAGCGTTGAAAAGGGTTTTGCCCAGAGCAACAAAAAGAATAGGGCTGGACCTAATAGTAGGGCGATTTTTTTTTGCATACCCTTTACTTAGAAGAAGAGGTGTGATCTGAAAGAATTTTCCATTGATCTTCTTTTTTCAACCAGAGCAAAGTAAAATAACCTGAACTGTCTCCGATTTCTCTAGTCAGATAAAATTTACCTTGCATTTGAACAATAGCATCAGATAAGGAAAGCATATTCAATACATCAAATTGAAGTTTCCCCATTCTAATCGGGTCGCCATAATTTTTTTTGTAACGGGCCAAAGTGTTTTCCCAACCGTAAATAGGACCCACTGATCCTGAAAAAACGAGAGCTTCTGACTTTAAATAGCCTTCCATAAAAGAGTCAATATCTGCATTATTCCAATCCTTTTGCTGTTGAAATAATACAGCGGTTATGGCCATAGAATCCAAAGAGCTAACAGCAACTTGAGCAAAGGATAACGTTCCTAAAAATAGCCCACCCCAAACTACTAGAAATTTTACTTTCATTTTTTAAGGGTAGGGTATTGAATGTTTAATTGTTCTAGATAGGTTTCGTATTTGGTTTCGTCGTAGTAGAATTTTTCCAATTGGGGTCTATATTCACGCATAATGCCTTCGTTTAAATAGGTCGGCGGAGGATCCGTTTCGGTTATCATTGGCTGGTATTGAGTTTCCTTACTTTGAACATTTTCAAAATAGTCTTTTGCTTGGGCTACCAAATGGGGTTGTGTTAGAAAATCAATCAAAGTGGTGGCGACAACTTTCGCCCCAGCTGTTCCTCCTTTATGCGCTATAGGTGTGGCCATTGCAATAGCATTTGACCAATGGTGGCCTTGTAATCCGGGGATGTTGGACGGGAAACGTAAAGTGACTGTAGGTATTGTCCAGGAAATATCTCCGATATCATCTGACCCTCCACTTTTAATATCTTTTTCAGGCACTCCTAGAGGGCCTAATTCTGTGTTTAATCCACTAGTGTTGTTTGAGTTCACCTCTTTTTGAACTGCCACAGCCAGTTGTTGATCGGCTTCAGACCAGGTAGGAAGTCCTACTTTTTTTATGTTTTCGTACATGGTTTCAGCAATTACTTTATTAAAGTGCCGTGGCCAAGCCGTGCCTAGTACTCTCGATGTAACCTTGGTGTCTGTCATCAATGCTGCACCTTGAGCAATATTGTTTGCATCATTATACATTTTCATAATGCCATCATAAGTAACGTCTCGAAAATAATACCATATAGACGCTTTTGAGGGGACCACATTGGGTTGATCTCCAGCATCAGTAAAAATAGAATGAGAGCGTTTTAAAGGGTGTAAATGTTCTCTTTTGTAGTTCCATCCCACATTCATTAATTCTGCCGCATCTAAGGCACTTCTTCCTCTCCAAGGTGACCCTGCAGAGTGAGCCGCTTCGCCTTCAAATGTATATTCCACAGAAATAAGACCTGTCCCATTTGCCTGACCATAAGAAACCGAAAGGTCACTGCTCACATGGGTAAAAATACAAAGGTCAATATTATCAAAGTAACCATCTCGAACGTACCACGCCTTTGAAGCTACTAATTCTTCTGCTATACCCGGCCAAACAATTAAGGTTCCTCCGATGTTATTTTTTTGCATTATATCTTGAACGTTCAAAGCAGCAGTTACAATTACCGGTAGTCCCGAATTGTGCCCTTCGCCATGACCCGGAGCTCCTTCTACCATCGGCTTGTGGTAGGAAACCCCTGGATATTGTGAGGCTTTAGGAATACAATCAACATCACTACCTAAAGCAATAACAGGGCCTTCGCCTTGAGACCATCGAGCCATCCAAGCTGTGGGAATACCCGAAATTCCTCGTTCGATTGTAAACCCAGCGGCTTCTAATATACCCGTTAAATAGGTTGATGTTTCATATTCTTGAAATCCTAATTCAGCAAAGCTAAATACCTTGTCAATCATAACTTGGGTCTTTTTATGATCATTACCTACCTGAGCTTCAATTGTAGATTTTAATTTGTCTATTTGACGTTTAGAATAGGTTTGTTGTGCTTGCCCAAAAGGCATTGAAATAAAAAATAGAAATAAGATTATCCCTATACAAGAGGTATATTTAAAGTTCATAACTACAATACTTTTATATTTTTACCTAAAATACAAATTAATTGACACCCTATCGTTTTTTTTGGCTTAGTGTTCTGTCCTTTCTTATAATGTCGTTCAGTTCATGTTCGGAAAAATTAAATGCAGAGCAAATACTTGAAAAAAGTATCGCATCGCATGGCGGAATAGCAAGTTGGGAAAGCGTGTCTTCAATACGCTATTTGAAAGAAACTACATTTTATACCGCTTCCGGTGAAATAGAAACCGTTGGTCGCCAATATATAGAACACCATTGGGATCCTGACTATACCCTTATGGAATGGGAAAATGAGAATAACAAACACCGGGCTTTTCTTGACGCTGATCGTTTTACCTATTCTATTAATGGAAGTGCTATTTACGACTCCCTTCTCCTAAAGTCCGCAATTTCAAGCGCGAAGGCATCTCTTTATGTATTTTGGCAGCCTTTTACGCTCTTAGATCCAAAGGCAAAATTGGAAAAAGTTGCCCTTTCCCCACCCCTATTAAATTCTCCCTCCTTGGTGGTAAAGGTTACCTATCCCCAAGTCAAAAATGGGGATGTTTGGCATTATTTTTTTGATCAAAAAACATTCAGACTTGTTGCAAATCAGGTACTTCACAATGGAAATACAAGTTTTATTGTAAATGAAACAACAGAAACGCAAACAGGATTGCATTTAAATGCAACACGAAAGAGTTTTACCCTTGATGAAACAGGAAAAATTAAATTTCTACGGGCATCGTATCGTTATTCCATTTTAGCAATAGAATACCATTAGAAAAAATAGCGTTTAAAGGCCTCCATCGCTGCATATTGAGCCAATCCCATAGTGTGGTATTTTTTAGCGGTTGCAGCATTTCGTTCCTCAGCACGAACCCAGAATTCTCGACTGTCATTTCCTTGAAACATTACACCATCTTTTTGAGATTGATGGTAAAAAATAGCTTTTCGTTTGCGCAATACCTGATCAGGACTCATCGGAACCGCCATTTCAATTTCGTGAATTTCCCATTCGTGCCATGCCCCTCTATATAGCCATACCCAGCAGTCTTTCATAAAGGATTTGGGCTTTAAGATGGAAAGGGCTGCAAATATTACATCCAAACAGACTCGATGTGTACCGTGAGGGTCTGCTAAATCCCCCGCTGCAAAAATTTGATGCGGCTTTATTTCTTCAATTAGCGCTACGGTTCTATCTATGTCTTCCGGTCCAATTGGATTTTTTGCAATTAATCCTGTTTCATAAAAAGGAAGGTTCATGAAATGAACTTGTTTGTCGGGAATTCCGAAATAACGGGTAGCGGCTAACGATTCACTTCTTCGTATACTCCCTTTTAATTTACAAATTTCTTTAGGAGCGGGATGTTGTGGGTTTTGATGTAAGAAAGCGTTTTTTAGAGCCAACAATTCTGAGCTATTCCCTGAATTAAAAATCTCTTGGGTTACTTCTAAATATTTTAAAGCTTCGTGATCTGAAACCGCTATATTTCCAGAAGTTTGGTACGCAATATGAACTTCATGACCTTGATTCACTAATCGATCAAAAGTCCCTCCCATGGAAATGACATCGTCATCAGGGTGAGGACTAAAAATGATTACACGTTTGCGTTCGGGATTGGCTCTTTCCGGACGATAAGCATCATCCGCATTGGGTTTTCCTCCAGGCCAACCTGTTATTGAATGCTGTAATCGATTAAACACCTCAATATTTAAATCATAAGCGGAACCATAGTGTGCCAGTAAGTCTGACATACCGTGTTGGTTATAATCTTCATCGGTAAGTTTTAAAATGGATTTACCCGTAGTTTCACATAACCATGTAATCGCTTTTGCTCGAAGGTGTTCGTTCCAATCACAACCGCTAACAATCCAAGGCGTTTTAATTCGAGTAAGTTCAGATGCTGCCTCAGTATCTAAAACAATGGTTGTATTCTCATGGTACTGTAAATAGGTAGTGGGAATTATAGGTGAGATTTCTCCTTCTACAGCTTTTTGAATAATCTCTGCTTTATTTGTTCCCCAGGCCATTAACATGATGCGCTTAGCGTTCAATATGGTTTGAATTCCCATAGTAATCGCCTTTCGAGGCACATTTTCAAGCCCTTGAAATGAGGCCGAGGCATCAGAACGAGTAAGGTGGTCTAAAGTAATGGTTCGGGTTTGAGAATTTAAATGAGACCCTGGCTCATTAAAACCTATATGCCCTGTTCTTCCAATTCCTAAAATTTGGAGGTCAATTCCACCTACTTCTTTAATCTTTTTATCATAAGCAATACTTGAAGCTCTTACCTCTTCTTGAGGGACTTCCCCATTAGGAATATTGATATTTTCTTTTGGAATGTCAATGTGATCAAAAAGATTCGAGTGCATAAAGTAATGGTAGCTCTGAATGTCCTCTTTTGCAATAGGATAGTATTCATCAAGGTTAAATGTGATTACATTTTTAAAACTTAACCCCTCTTCTTTATGCAACCGAACAAGCTCTCTATATACACTTAATGGACTTGATCCTGTTGCCAGTCCCAACACACACGTTTTGTTTTTTTCCTGTTTTTTTCGAATTAAAGCGGCAATTGCATGAGCAATTGCATTTGACCCTTCTGTAGGAGAATCAAAAATAACGTTGTGAAGTTTTTCATACCGAGTTTCTTCAAAGCTTCCGGGAGCTTTGTAGTTTAATAAATGGTGATTGTCATTGTCACTCATACAAAAAAGTTAGCGAATTGTAAATGTAATATTTCTTTTTATAAGTCCACTTTTGATTTGTATTAAAAGCTCATTACCTTTACCCAAATGCATTTATAATTCGGTGAGTCAACTTTCGAAAATTTTTTTGTTGTTTTTAACCCTGAGCATCGTGACGCCTACCTTTATTCAGGCTTATGATGTGTTTCATATAGAAACCCTTAAAGTACTAGGGGTTGAAACAGAAAATGAAGCAGAAAAACTTGACTGGTATCCAAAACCAATTGACACCAAAAAAGATCATTTTAAGTTTTCTTTCTATTATCAGAAACCTTCCGTAAATAAGACGGTTACTTTTTATCCTTCCGTACATCTTAAGTGTTTTTGCCCCCCTCCTGAAGTTTAGTCAACCCTATGACACAATCTTCAAAATTTATTCACAACTAAAAACACATTACTTTGAAAAATTTATTTACAAACTTACGGGGCGACCTGTTAGGAGGACTTACCGCTGGAATTGTAGCCTTACCCTTGGCTTTAGCCTTTGGAGTGAGTTCCGGATTAGGCCCAAGTGCGGGGCTATATGGCGCCATTTTTTTAAGCTTTTTTGCTGCCCTTTTTGGGGGTACACCTACTCAAATTTCTGGACCAACTGCACCGATGACTGCAGTGAGCATGGTTGTTATTGCAACAATAATAAGTGTGCATAACGGCTCTGTAGAAAAAGCATTACCCTATATATTAGCGGTCTTTTTACTCAGCGGGTTACTTCAAATTCTGCTCGGATTAGCCGGTATAGGAAAATACATAAAGTACATTCCTTATCCTGTTGTTTCGGGTTTTATGACGGCTATTGGGGTTATTATCCTAATTACCCAAATTTTACCCGTAATTGGATATGATGTCAAAAAGGATTCCGAATATATAGAACAATTTAAACCCCTTGCTGAAGAGCATATATTAGAAAAAATACTTATCGAAGAATCAAATGAAGGCCTTTTGGTTTTAGAGGATTTTGAAGAAACAATTAAAAGAGCCGGTGAAGTAAATGAAGCCAGTATTTATGAAGAGGCACTAAACCTTGCTAAAAATAGCGCTTCCGGAGTGATAGGAACTCTGAAAACGCTTCCAAGAGCTGCAGGAGGTATTAATTGGATAGAACTGATTTTAGCCCTCTCCACCATAGCTATTATTTATGGTTTCAAACGAATTACTACAGCAATACCCAGCACACTGGTCGCCCTAATGGTCGTTAGTCTTGCTGCAATTGGGTTTGGAATAGATTACCGTTCGATTCAACAAATTCCTGAGGGTTTCCCTGTTTTGCAATGGACTCTTTTTTCTGAATTTAGTTTTTTAGGAGTGCTTCCCTATGTTTTTACGGCACTTACTTTGGCGCTTTTAGGTGCCATTGATTCATTGCTTACTTCAGTTGTTGCGGATAACCTAACGAAAACAAGACACTTGCCAAACAAGGAACTTATTGGTCAAGGAATAGGAAATTCAATCGCTGCGCTTTTTGGAGGAATTCCTGGAGCAGGAGCTACTATCCGAACTGTAGTTAACATTCAATCAGGAGGAAAAACAAAGTTGTCAGGAATGGTAGCCGCAATAGTACTTTTAGTGATTTTATTAATCTTAAGTCCGCTGGCTTCTCAAATTCCTGCTGCTGTTTTAGCCGGAATTTTAGTTACTGTAGGAATTGGGGTTATGGACTATAAAGGACTTAAAGCCCTTAAAAAAATTCCTAAAACAGAAGTTGCTGTTATGGTTGTGGTACTGTTACTTTCTGTATTTTGGAATTTAGTATATGCCGTAGGGGTTGGCTTAATTTTAGCCTCGCTTTTCTTTATGAAGAAAATGGGTGATTTGGCTACTCAAGATACCCGAGTGGCTGCTGTAAGTGAAGAAAAAGCCTGGAAAGATGAAACCAAATTAAGTGCCTCGTTTAAAGAAAATGTATTCATTAAACACATTAATGGCCCTCTATTTTTTGGATTCACTTCTGATTTTGTGAATATTTCGAAACAGATACCCCCTTCTGCTGATGTTGCCATTATCCGAATGGATAGGGTTCCCTATATTGATCAATCCGGTTTATTTGCCTTAGAGGATGTGCTGTTAGATCTTAATCAACAAAACATAGATACGTTGATTGTAGGGGTTCAATCACAACCTAAATACTTAATGAAAACCATTGGCATAATAGGTAAGCTCATTCCCGAAGAACAGATTTTTGAAAACTTTGAAGAATGCAGAAACTATGTTATTAAAAAGAATGCTGAAGTAACTGCTTAATAAACAAAACCCTTCTCATTTATTGGGAGGGGTTCTTTTTTACTTTGATATTAAGATTTTCAATCCGAGAGACTTCTTCTAATTTTCCTTCTTCAAACCAACGGGGTAGAGAATCCAAGGAAGGAAATTTAGTGATGGGTTTGAAATTGATATAATTCTGAAAACGAAATCCTTCAATATTACGCGGGTGGATGGTTTTTCTAAATCGAGTACCCCCGCCAGAAGTTTGATAATTATAGGCTAAATAGTCTATCGTAAGCGTTTCTTTATGTATCCAATATCGGTATTCGTCCTGAAAATCTTCACCTCCTCCGTATTCTTGAAAGGAAACTTTTACATTCCAATAAGAGGACCCTTCAATTAATTCTTCACCTACTAATTCTGAAATTACGGCTTCATCAGAAAGGGGTAAGGGCAATTGAAAAAAATAAAGAACCGAATTCAATGAATTGGTATACAGCTGTTGCAAACTATCAGATAATTTAATGGGTGTTCCCGCTAGGGTGCGTTGTAAAGGATATAAATTACTCATTTCATCCACTTGTAAGACCCCTTCCTTTTGTATCATTCGCTTATAAACATAGCCATTCGATTGGCGTTTTAAAAAATAATGATAGTCTCTAAAATCAAATTCCATTTCAAATGCAGGATGATCCCACCCCGATACTTCAATAACCCGTTGAATCAGTTCTTTTGATGTGGGTGTTTCATTTAAATTGCAGCCAATTAACACTACAATGGAAAGGAGACTAAATGTTCTGAACAATTTCATGGAAAAATTATTAATAAAACCCTTTGGAAACGAAGATACGACTAATTTATAAGGCTTATTTTTGAAAAAAATATCGAAAATGGAGGTGCTCAAAACATTAATTATCGGAAGTGGACCTGCAGGTTATACGGCTGCTATTTACGCTGCACGGGCAGATTTACATCCAGTGTTATATACCGGAATGGAACCTGGTGGACAGCTAACTACTACAACCGAAGTTGATAATTTTCCTGGCTACCCTGAAGGAGTAGACGGGCCTACCATGATGGTTCAATTACAACAACAAGCAGAACGATTCGGAACCGAAGTGCGAATCGGTTTTATTACAAAAGTAGAATTGGCCACCACCCCCGGTGGAATACATAAAGCGTATACCCACGAGGGAACCGAACTTTTGGCACAAACCCTAATTATAAGTACGGGCGCTACAGCAAAATACTTAGGCTTACCCAGTGAACAACGTCTTCGTGGTGGAGGGGTTTCAGCATGTGCTGTTTGTGATGGATTTTTTTACAAAGGGCAAGACGTGGCCATTGTGGGCGGTGGTGATACAGCAGCTGAAGAAGCTACCTACCTTGCAAAAATCTGTTCTAAAGTAACCATGTTGGTCCGTAAAGACCAAATGCGTGCCTCCAAAGCAATGCAACATCGGGTTACGAACACACCCAATATCGACTTGCGGTACAACACCGAAATAGATGAGGTATTGGGAGACCAAGTTGTTGAAGGGCTTAGAATGCGAAATAATGCTACAGGTGAGGTTGAGGAAATTCCGATTACGGGTCTTTTTATAGCGATTGGACATCAGCCCAATACAACAATTTTTAAGGGGCAATTGGACATGGACAGTGCAGGCTATTTACTTACAAAAGGCAAAACCACACAAACCAACTGTCCGGGTGTTTTCGCAGCTGGTGATGTACAAGATAAAGACTATCGACAGGCGGTAACCGCAGCTGGAACAGGGTGTATGGCTGCCTTAGATGCGGAACGATACCTACAAGAAGTAGGTGAAGTTTAGTTGGTTAAAGTTCCCGCTGTAGGGCTTCCCATTCTTGCATTAAAACCTCCAACTTCTTTTTTTTAGCATTATAATGATCAAAAAAATAAGGTTGTGAAATTGTTTCTTCATAATTGATTTCCAATTCAAAATCAATCTCTTTGATTTCTTTTTCGAGTTGGCTTATTTTGCGCTCAATTTTTTCAATTTTTTGGGTTTCTTGGCGGTCGATTTTATGCTGAAGGTATTCGTTGTTTGACTCTTTTTTATCTGCCTTTGTGTTCTTTTTTTGGCGTTCCAATTCTTTAAGTGAATCTAACTTTAGATGTTCTAAATAAGCATTGATATCTCCTAAGAAAAGTTGAACTCCACCGTCTCTAAAGGCAACTACTTTTTGGCATAACCCTTGAGTAAAGTCCCGATCATGAGAAACTAAAATGAGTGTCCCTTGAAAACGTAAAAGGGCTTCTTTTAGCACGTTTTTGGATTGAATATCCAAATGATTTGTCGGTTCATCCATAATAAGCACATTAAAGGGCTGAAGCAATAATTTGCACAACGCCAATCGATTGCGTTCCCCACCAGACAAAACGTGAACTTTTTTATCTACTGCCTCTCTTGCGGC
>RGZR01000043.1 GCA_010031465.1 Flavobacteriia bacterium | reverse complement strand
ATTAAATATCTTTTTATTCAAAGCGATAAATTTTTTTCCTCACAAATGTAGATAAAACTTACAATTTTGAATAAGTTTTCATGATTTCTGTTACAAATTGAATGTATTTTCGTCAGTAGATAAATGAACAATTGTGCAATTGATTGCTGAAAAACCATTTTTAGATCAACTCCTTTCTCTAAGAGATAAAATTTTTAGAATTACGAAGCGTATGTTGATTTCGAAAGAAGAAGCGGAAGATGCTACTCAAGAGGTAATTGTCAAGCTTTGGCAAATGGACCCTGAAAAAAGGGAAAGTTTTAAAAGTATGGAAGCGTATTCAATTACCATGGCCAAAAATTATTGTATTGATCGTTTAAAGTCAAAACAAGCACAAAACCTTTCTTTAAATGAAGAAATTTATTTTTCTAAAGAACAACGGTCACTTCTTCGTGAGATTGAAGGTGTAAATGAAATGGAATGGGTTTCTCAACTCATAAATGGATTGCCTGAACGCGATAGAATGATTGTACAGTTAAGAGAAGTTGAACAATATGATTACGAAGAGATAGGAGAAATTTTAGATCTTCCGCCCGCTACAGTTCGTGTCTATTTATCGCGTATCCGAAAGAAATTAAAAAAAGAATTTACAGCCATACAAAATTATGGAACAATCTAAGATCAAACAACTGCTGGAAAGCTATCTCGAGGGAAAAACCACTCTTGAAGAAGAAGCGATATTGCGTGATTTTTTCACTCAATCCTCACAAATACCAAAGGAACTGTCTGTGTATAAACCTTTTTTCACCTTTTATAAATACGCTCAAAAAGAACAGTTTCCCCGAAGCAAAAAACAGTCTTACTCCCGTATAGTAAAACTCTTTGTCGGTATTGCGGCTATACTCGCCCTCGTATTTACACTTCAAACCCAACAGGGGAATCAGGCAGGGCCACTTACGGATGAGGAATTAGCCATCGCCTATGAAGAATTTCAAACCCAAATGCAACGTGTTTCTTCCCATTTGAATCGAGGAACTCAGAACATAGCCTATTTAGATTACTGGAATACAACAACACAAAAAATTACAACACCATGAAAAAACAATCCTTAATTATTCTGTTTGTGCTTTTTATCTCCTTTTGGGGGAATAGCCAAACCATTTTTGAACAATATGCTGATAGTGATGATGTCACCTTGGTATCCATAAGCCCTAAAATGTTTAAAATGCTTGGGCAAATGAGTATTAGTGTAGACGATCCCGAGGCACAAGAATTTCTTGAAATGGTTACTCAAATCAACAATTTTAAAGTCCTTATTTGCTCTAAAGAAGAAATAAGTAATGAAATGCTTGCTTGGGTGAACAAAGAAGTTAAAAAAAGCAATCTAGAGCAACTTATGAGTGTAAAAGACGCCGAAGCGGATGTTACCTTTTATGTTAAAGAAGGATCAAAAGAAAATTATGTTGAACAATTGTTGATGTACGTTAATGAGAAAAAACCCTCAAACGGGAATAGTTTAAATGTAAACGGTCGTCAAATAGAATCAATCCTCTTAATGTTGGAAGGAAATATAGATCTCAATCAGATTTCTAAACTTACCGATAAAATGGATTTACCTGGAGGAAAACAGCTTAAGAAAGCACAAAGTAAAAATTAATTCAAATGCAATTAAAAAAAGTAATCCAACCCCTCGTATTTTCAGCTAGCCTTTTACTTTTGCTCCTGTCTTGCTCTACCCAGCCCTCGCTTCAAAAATATTTTGTGGAGAAATTAGATGACCCCGCTTTTATGGTTCTAAATTTACCTTTAGACTTAAATGAATTATTCGATGATAACCTAACTCAAGAAGAGCTGAAGGTTTTGGAAGGTGTAGATAAATTGAACCTATTACTGTTACGTAAAAAAGAAGACATAGTAGAAAAATACGATACGGAATTAAAACGCGTTCAATCTATAATTGCACAGCCTCAATATCAACATTTGATGGACTTTAAAGCATTTGATAATGCTCAAGGAAGTTTGCTTTTTGAAGGTGTAATTGATCAAGTTGATGAAGGGCTTGTCTTTTTTCATTCAAAGACTTTAGGATTCGGAGTTATGCGCATTATCGGTTCTGAAATTAACCCGGGCGCTTTACTGGCTTTGGCAAAAAAAGTTGATGGCAAACGTTTGGAAGAAAAAGTAAAAAGCATGACTTCCCTATTTGAAGAGTCTTTAGATGAAAACCGTCAGTTGTAAAAGGACTTAAATTCCCGTGTAGTTGAAAGGAGTTATGGTTTTTAGTTGTGATTTTACAGAATCGTCCACACTTAGGGAATGTATAAACTGGTGAATGTTTTCTTTTGAAATAGCAACGTTTGTACGCGTTAATTCTTTGAGTGCTTCATATGGATTTGGATAGCCTTCTCTTCGTAATATAGTTTGTATGGCCTCGGCTACTACTGCCCAATTGGCATTTAAATCATCCTCAATTTTTTGAGTATTCACAACCAATTTTTCAAGGCCTTTTAAGGTTGACTGTAAACCAATCAGGGTGTGACCAAAAGGGACACCAACATTGCGTAAAACAGTGCTATCGGTCAAGTCCCGTTGTAAACGAGAAATAGGAAGCTTACTCGATAAAAATTCAAAAATAGCATTCGCGATTCCTAAATTTCCTTCTGAATTTTCAAAGTCAATTGGATTGACTTTATGGGGCATTGCTGAAGAACCAACTTCATTCTCTTTTATTTTTTGCTTGAAGTAATCTAATGAAATATAATGCCACAAATCGCGGTTTAAGTCGATCAGAATTGTGTTTATACGTTTTAAATTATCACAAAGTGCAGCAAACGAATCGTAGTGTTCAATTTGTGTGGTGGGGAAGGAATAATGGAGTCCTAAAGTGTTTTCAACAAAAGAGGAACCAAACTCTTTCCAATCCATGTTTGGATAAGCCACTTTGTGCGCGTTAAAGTTTCCTGTTGCTCCTCCAAATTTAGCCCCATAGGGTAAGGCCAAAAGCATGGCTTTCTGTTGTTGTATACGGTTGCTAAATACGTGTATTTCTTTTCCCAGTCGCGTGGGTGATGCAGGTTGCCCATGGGTTCTGGCAAGTAGCGGAATATCTTTATATTCCTCAATTAATTCTGATAATTTGTTTTCTAAGGTTTCCAGCACAGGAAGGTAAACAGCGTTTACGGCATTCTTTATAGAAAGGGGAATAGCCGTGTTGTTTATATCTTGTGAAGTCAATCCAAAATGAATAAATTCTTTGTATTCATTGAGTTCAAGTTTGTCAAACTCTTTTTTGATAAAATACTCAACCGCTTTAACATCATGATTTGTTGTGCTTTCAATGTTTTTTATTTCCATTGCATCGTCGGTAGTGAAATGGAGGTAAATACTGCGAAGCTCTTCAAACAATGAAGGATTAAAGTCCGTTAATTGAGGAAGAGGAAGCTCACACAATGCTATGAAGTATTCAATTTCAACCTGAATTCTGTATTTGATCAATGCTTCTTCAGAAAAATAAGCCGAAAGGGCTTTTGTTTTTTGACGGTAACGGCCATCAATTGGTGAAATAGCATTGAGTGCTGTAAGCAACATGATGAATGGTTTAGGTTGCAAAGATAAGAGTAAATTGGCAGGATGAGAAAGGAAACTCTAAAAACTAAAGGGGATGTAATTCTCCTTTTATGGGCTTAGAGTTGTAAAATTCGATATTCTTCATAGCACTTGCTAATAGCTTCTAGAATTTGTAAATCATTTGCTTCGTTCATAAAGGCATCAGAATAATTACAATTCCGTAAGATTTCATCAATGTCTAATCGGTTAATTCCCAAAAGTTGAATAAGCACTTGCCTGTCGAATTTAGAGGCCAATAAGTTTTTAATTTCATCATCTTCACGCATTTTTTTTAATTTGCGCATTTGGTTAGGGTTTTTACCAAAAATATTATTTAAAAAGTCAGCAGGGTTGAAAAGGCTTCCCAACGCTTTAGAAATGGTACTTGGATTTCTCGATCCGGCTTCATAGCCTCGATTTGGGAGCCCTGAAATACTGTAGCGTTGTGCTGTATTGATTGGGGCGTTTCGAACATCGATATCTAAATAGCCCGTTAATTGGTAGGGCCGAACAACAATTTCTTCCAAGGCAAAAGCCAATTCAGTCATTTGAAAATTTGCATTCCCAAATTTGATCATGTCATTAGTCACGGCAATCTTGAGGGGTTTATAGCCTAAATAAGAAAAATACAAAGTATCATTTGCTTGGGCTTCAATTTCAAAAACTCCTTTTTGATCTGTAATGGTTCCTACAACTTGAGTGAGGTTTAAAATATGGACGTTAGGCATGGGTAAACCTGTAATTTCATTTTCAACCGTAGCTGAAAATGAATCTTGGCCTACAACATAAAAGCTTGTGAGTAGTATAAAAAGACACCCAATTTTCCTCATGGTCTAAATTTAGAGAAAAAATAGCCAAAAAAAGGGCTCCAAAGAGAAGATATTATTTATTGGATCATGTGTTGCAAAGTTGATAATAAGGAAGCTGTTGCTTTAGCACGGTGACTAATTTGATTTTTTATTGATTCACCCAATTCAGCAAAGGTTTTATCATACCCTTTAGGGACAAAAATTGGATCGTATCCAAACCCCCCCTCTCCTTTTCGCTCCCGTATGATATTTCCATCAACACGACCTTCGAAACTATAGGATTGATTGTGAATATGAGCAAAAATTAGGGTTTTAAAACAGGCCTCAGAATTCGATTGCCCGCTAAGTTTTTGCCAAACCTTATTGATATTAGCTTCATTATCTTTTTGCTCTCCTGCATAACGGGCTGAATGAACCCCTGGAGCACCCCCCAACACTTCAATTTCTAAGCCTGAATCGTCAGCAAAACAATCAAGGCCGTATTTGTATTTTACAAAATCGGCTTTTATTTTGGCGTTGGCTTCAAGGGTATTGCCTGTCTCAGGAATTTCTTCATGAAAGCCAATATCCGTAAGGCTATACAATTTAATTTGAGGGGGTAATAATTGACGAAGCTCTAAAACTTTGTGGTCATTATGGGTTGCAAAAACAAGGGTCATTAGGTATTGTGATAAGGATGATTATTGAGTATAGTAAATGCGCGGTATACTTGTTCGCTAAAAAATAAACGCACCATTTGATGTGAAAAAGTCAGATTGGATAGACTGACATGCAAAGGAAATTTTGATAAAAAAGTAGGAGAAAATCCAAAGGCCCCACCCACAACAAAAACAAGACGTTTCGCTCCTTTGTTCATTTGTTTTTGCATAAAATGCGCAAATGCTGTGGAAGTAAACGAAGCTCCTTTTTCATCCAACAATATTACGGTATCGTCCGTTTTTATTCTTGAAAGTAATCGATTTTCTTCTTGTAATTTTACTTGAGAAATCGGAATTTTAGTGGAACTTTTTTCAGGTTTAACAACCTCTAAGGAATACTTGACGTAATGTTGTATTCGCTTTTGATACTCCTCAAAGGCAATAGTCCAGCCCGAACGGTCAGTTTTTCCTACACATAATAAAACGATTTCCATAGGATAATCAATTGTGACAAAGGTACAAAGCCTTCTGATTTTTTAGTCTTTTAAGGGGCTATATGATTTTGCCTAGTATCTTTGTAGTAGCATTTTCATCATTATGCATAAAATTTGGCAACTACCTGTAATCCGCTCTTTTGTTAAAGTCTTAAAAGCCCTTCAGCTTCCTGGACTCGGTGGATTTTCACTTTATGATTTGATTGAAATGTATCTCATTGGGATTCTAAAGGGAACATTAACCTCACGGGCAGGGAGTATTTCCTTTAGTTTCTTTATGGCCTTATTCCCCTTTTTACTTTTTATTTTGAATTTAATTCCTTTTGTAGATAAGTTGCCTTTTATCAACATTCAGAATTTTGATCAAACCTTTCTGACCTACCTAGAACTTATCATTCCCAAGGAAACCCAATCTTTTTTTACTGAAATTTTTCAAGACATAAGCAGTAAGCCAAGAGGGGGGCTTCTTTCCTCGGTTTTTTTGCTGTCCATATTTTTATCTGCCAATGGAGTGTCTGCTATTTTTGGGAGTTTTGAAACTTCGTATCATGTAGCCTTTACTCGAAACTTTTTCCGTCAATATTTCCTATCTGTCGGAGTTAGTGTATTGCTAGCTCTACTCTCCTTATTAAGTTTTATCATTATTTTTTATGTTGAGTTTTACCTACTGAATAATTTAAATTCCTTAATCGCCTCTGAGATACGGTGGACTCGTATTGGACAATATACCCTTTTAGGTGTTTTTATTTACCTGGCGGTAAGTATTTTGTATTATTACGGTACTGTTGAGCGTCATAAGGTTCGCTTTTTTACACCGGGCGCAACCATGACCACCTTTTTATTTTTCTTAACAACGTATGCCTTTGGTATTTACATTCAAAATTTTTCTACCTATAATCAGTTGTACGGATCAATAGGGGCTCTCCTAATATTCCTTCTTTATATCTGGTTAAATTCAAATATTCTTCTTTTAGGATTTGAATTGAATGCTACACTTAATCGTTTTAAACGTGAAGTAAAGCCGGTTGCCAATGCAAAGTAAACCCACGGACACACCTTTTTTTATTGACGTCATTCTTCCCCTGGCGCTTCCTAAAGCTTATACCTATGCCACCACGCAAGAACAAGCTGCCAAACTAAAGCCCGGTTTTAGGGTGGCTGTGCCTTTTGGAAAACAAAAAATATATACGGCTATCGTGGTTAACATCCATCGTGTTGCTCCACAAACCTATACCGCAAAAACCATAGCCGCAGTTATGGATGATCAGCCAGTGGTAACCCCAAATCAATTGGATTTTTGGAGTTGGATCGCCAGTTATTATATGTGTACTCAAGGTGAGGTTTTGCGCGCTTGTTTGCCTTCAGCTATGATGATTGAAAGTCAAACCCTACTTGAACAAGGACGGCTAAAGGAAGAAGAGACCTACGCTTTGGATGATGATCAATTTTTGGTTTTTGAGGCCTTAGAAAAGAAGCCCTTAACCCTTGAAGAGGTAGCCTCAATTGTTCAATTTCAAAAAGTAATGCCCCTTGTTTTGGATATGATTGAAAAAGGAGCGGTAACTGTTAAGCAACACATTGAAGAAAAGTTTATCCCGAAAACAGAACGGTGTATTAAAATTTCAGATTACTATCAAAAGGAAGAACACCTATCTTCTCTTTTTGATGCATTAGGAAAAGCTCCTAAGCAAAGTGAAGTTTTAATGGCGCTTTTTTCATTTCAAACCACTCAAAACCCATGGGTAACCGTTGCAGAAGTAAAGAAAAAAACAGGCTGTGGCAGTGGGATTATAAGGATATTGATAGACAAAGGATGGGTTGAAGAAATCCACAGAGAAGTGACCCGTGAAATTTTTTCTTCTCCTGAGTCTATTTCTCAAAGTAATTCCCTCTCTCCAGCTCAACAAAACGCCTTAAATGATATTACTGAATCGTGGAAGTCGAATGATGTTGTTCTGTTTGAAGGGGTAACCTCTTCGGGTAAAACAGAGGTTTACATTCATTTGATAGAAGAACAAATTAAAGCAGGAAATCAGGCTTTGTATTTAGTTCCTGAAATTGTGCTAACCCCACAAGTGGTGACGCGTTTGGTTGCTCATTTTGGTGATAAAGTAAGCGTGTACCATTCCAAATTTTCAATTCACGAACGAGCTGAAGTATGGAAAGATGTTTTAGCAGCAACCGAGGGCAAAGTAATTGTTGGGGCCCGATCTGCACTCTTTTTGCCTTTTCAACAGTTGAAATTGATACTTGTAGATGAAGAACACGAAAATTCGTATAAACAATTTGATCCAGCTCCGCGCTATCACGCTAGAGACAGTGCTATTTATTTAGCACAAGCAATGCAAGCTAAAGTACTATTAGGATCAGCAACACCCTCATTAGAATCCGCTGAAAATGCACGAACAAAAAAATACGGTTGGGTCAAACTAGAAGAACGTTTTGGTGGCGTGTCTTTGCCTTTAATTGAATCAATTGATTTACGGGAGGCACACCGAAAACAACAAATGGAGGGAATGTTTTCTGCCGCGTTATTAGAAGCCATGCAAAATACTTTAGCATTGGAAAAGCAAATTATTTTATTCCAAAATCGAAGGGGATATGCCCCCATTTTAGAATGTTTGAGTTGTGGGCATTCTCCACAATGCACACAATGCGATGTTACGCTAACGTACCATCAAACTCAACAACAGTTACGCTGTCATTATTGTGGATACCACATACCTATGCCTACTCAATGCCATGCATGCGGCATGCCCACATTAACTACAAAAGGAGTAGGAACCCAGCAAATTGAAGAACAGGTGAACCGCTTATTTCCTAACATTCAAACGGCACGGATGGATTGGGACAGTACGCGAGGGAAGTGGAGTTTTGACAAAATAATTGCGTCTTTTTCTAAAGGAGACATTAAAATTTTGATTGGAACGCAAATGGTTGTCAAAGGGTTAGATTTCAAAAATGTTCTATTAGTTGGAGTAATCAATGCAGATCAATCCTTAAACTTCCCTGATTTTAGGGCACATGAACGCAGTTTTCAAATGTTATGTCAGGTGGCAGGTAGAGCGGGACGTTCAGATCAAAAAGGAAAAGTGCTTATTCAAACCTATCAGCCTAAGCATCCCACACTAACCCAAGTAAAAAAACACGATTACAACGGACTATATCAAACTCAAAAGGCAGAAAGAATACAATATCAGTACCCTCCCTACATCCGTATGATCAAAGTGACCTTTAAGAGTCGTCAAATTGAAACTGTAAATACAGCCTCAGAATGGTACGCTAATGTGGTAAAACAATCATATTCCGGGTCCGTTTTAGGCCCCGTATTTCCACCTGTAGCCCGTGTGCGAAATGTTTATATAAAACACCTGATGATAAAGGCAGATCAGAAAATAGCCTTGGGGAGCCTTAAAAAAATACTAACTAAAGCCCATCAAAGTTTTCAGTCAATACCAGGATTTCGTTCGACCAAAGTAATTTTTGATGTAGATCCGTATTAATTTCTACTTACGGAAAGACGAAATTGTTTTTTTTGATTGCGACTAATAGGAATATCAATCCCTTCAATGTGAGCAGTGGAGGCAGAGTAATGACTCACTTTTTTCAAATTGATAATAAAAGACTTGTGTACGCGTACAAATTGTTTATCGGGAAGTTTGGTCAGGAAGTCTTTCATGGTAGAAAGCACAAGGTATTTTTTTGTTTCCGTAATTATTTTGACATAATCACCCATTGCTTCAACCCACTTTATATTATTGGTGTACACCTTTTCATTTTTGAGGTTGTGTTTGATTTCAATCGCATGCTCAGTCAATGAATTATTTTGTCCTTTTAATTTTAGATTTTCAAGGATGCGTGCCACTGAATTTTCTAATCGACTAAGGGTGTAGGGCGGTGATATACAATCCGATAAATTTAATTCAAAAGCTTTGAGGGCATCCTTTGGATTATCGGTTAATAAAATAATTTCCATGGGATCTTTGAGTTTTGTAATAAAATCAAAACCATTGTAGACAGGTAAATCGACAGACAAGAATATCAAATCAACAGGGGTGTAATTCAAAAAATTTTGCGCTTCAAGTGCATTGGAAAATTCAGCTTTAAATTGAAGCGGTTTAATTTTTTTTAGCAATTGTGAAAGATGTAATCGCTGCAAAGAGTTGGGCCCAACTATAATATAGTTAAGTAGCATCACAATAAAGATTTGTTGCTCAAAGATAAACAAAAAAACTTTTTAATTAATTATTGAATTTGTTTTGTATACTCTGGGGATTGCGTTATTTTTGCCAACCAAAATAAAAATTATGAACCATTACGAAACTGTTTTCATTTTAAATCCCGTTCTATCTGAAACACAGATAGAGGAAGCAGTTCAAAAGTATGTAAACTTCATTTCCGCTCAAGGAGGAACTATGACCAGTCAAGAAAACTGGGGGCTTAAAAAGTTAGCCTACCCTATTGAGAATAAGAAAAGTGGCTTTTATCATCTTTTTGAATTTGCAGCACCTGCTGAAGTTATTGCAGCTTTAGAGGTTGATTTTAGACGTGATGAGCGTGTGATGCGCTACCTCACCGTAAAATTAGACAAACACGCCTTAGCATGGGCTGAAAAAAGAAGAAAGCGAAACAAAGAAAAAGCATAAGCCATGTCAAAAATTGAAGAACAAAACTCAGGCAAAAGAGAAGGCGAAATTCGGTATTTAACACCCTTAAATATTGATACCAACACTCAAAAAAAATACTGTCGTTTTAAACGATCGGGAATCAAATACATTGATTACAAAGACCCAGATTTCTTATTGAAATTTGTTAATGAGCAGGGAAAAATTCTTCCTCGCCGCTTAACAGGAACTTCTTTGAAATACCAAAGAAAGGTCTCTGTAGCCATTAAAAGAGCTCGTCATTTGGCGCTTATGCCTTATGTCGCAGATATGTTAAAATAAATCACACGCCATGGAATTAATACTTAAAGAAGACGTACAAAATCTTGGATTCAAGGATGAAATTGTGAGTGTGAAAAATGGATACGGACGCAACTTTCTTATTCCTCAGGGAAAAGCAATTTTAGCGACCACCACAGCACGAAAAGTACTCGCTGAAAATCTTAAACAACGCGCCTTTAAAGAAAAATCGATTATCGATGCCGCCCAAGCACGTGCGGAAGAAATTAAAGCACTAGAAATTAAGATTGCCTCTAAAATAGGAACAGGGGATAAATTATTTGGTTCAGTAACAAATGCTGATGTAGCAGATGCTATTGGAGCTAAAACGTCAGAAATTGATAAAAAATACATCACACTCCCTGGACGCACTATTAAACGATTAGGAAATTACGAAGCTACGATTCGTTTACATCGAGAAGTAAGCTTTGCCTTTCCGTTTGAGATTGTCCCTGACGAAAAAGCCTAATTATATTGAAACCCACAAAATTGTGGGTTTTTTTTTACCCATGAAGTACTACCGACTCACCGCAGATCAACTCCATGAGTTACATGCTGAATTTTCAATCTATTTAGCCACGCAAGGGATTGACAAAGAAATGTGGGAATCTCTAAAAGAAAATGCTCCGGAACAGGTTCAACTTCACCTTGATCAATTTAGCGATACGGTTTGGGAAACCCTACTTCAGAAGTGTCAATATCTTGACTTTGGTTCACAAAACTATTTGTATTTTTTTAGCACCCCAGAAGAACAAGCCGAAGTGTTAGTGCTTCAGGTTACCCATCCAAAATGTGACCTGACAACAAAAGAAGGATTTGGGTGGGCTTTAGAGCACCTGCATGATGATGCTGTAGTTTTATACCATAGCTTTAGGGAATATACACCTAGCCGCGAGTTATTTTTATATGAATATTTAAAAAAAGGAGCTGAAATTTCAAAAGGCGAACACTTTAAAGTCCTCAAAAGTTATTTTTCCAATTCGGCAAAATAGAAGATATTTGTACTACATTATCCAATATGTCCATAAAACCAGCAACACCCAAAGGAACTCGAGACTTTTCATCGGATGAAATTGCCAAGCGTAATTACTTAAAAACGGTATTGAAGCAAGCTTTTGAAAAATTTGGATTTCAACCCATTGAAACACCCTCTTTTGAACGCTTAGAAACCTTGACCGGAGTATACGGAGAAGAAGGAGATCGGCTGGTATTCAAAATTCTTAATTCAGGCGAAAAAGTAAAAAAGGCTGATTTTGATGCTTTACAAAATGAAGAGTATCAAAAATTTTCACGGTCTCTTTCTGAAAAAGCACTTCGTTACGACCTAACCGTGCCTTTTGCTCGCTATGTTGCTCAACATCAAAATGACCTCGCGTTTCCTTTTCGGCGGTATCAAATACAACCTGTTTGGCGTGCTGATCGCCCCCAACACGGCAGATTTCAAGAGTTTTATCAATGTGATGCTGATATTGTAGGAGACCGCTCTTTATGGCAAGAAATTGAAATGATTTCCCTTTATGATTATGCCTTTAATGAATTGCATATTGAGGGAATAGTTTTAAAAATAAACCACAGAAAAATTCTTACGGGCATAGCCGGTGTATTGGGAGCGGAAGAACAACTTACCGCATTTACTATTGCACTCGACAAATTAGATAAAATTGGCTCTCAGGGTGTTTTAGAAGAACTTAAGACGAAAGGATTTTCCAATTCTTCGCTTTCTCATTTAGAATCATTATTAACACTTAAGGGTTCGGCAACAGAACAATTAGCTGCTTTAAAATCAATATTAAAATCAGAACCTGAAGGCTTAAAGGGAATTGAAGAGTTGGAATTTGTTTTAGCTCAACTTGAAGGCATTCAACTTAAATCCGTTTCTCTGGCATTTGATTTAACCCTTGCTAGAGGCTTGCATTACTACACAGGACTAATTGCAGAAGTAAAGCCACCAGAGTCTGTTGTAATGGGGTCAATAGGGGGAGGAGGTCGATACGATGACCTAACGGGTTCTTTCGGTTTAAAAAACATGAGTGGCATTGGAATATCCTTTGGTTTCGAACGTATTTATATTGTTTTAGACGAATTAGGGCTGTTCCCAAAAACATTGCATCATACCTCAAGTGTATTGTTTGCTAATTTCGGAGATTTTGCTGCAAAAAAGGCTTTTCAGCTTTTGTCTGAATTGAGAAGAAACGGAATTTCAGGTGAAATGTATCCTACCGCGGCAAAGCTAAAAAAGCAATTGAGCTATGCCGATTCCAAACAAATAGCTAAAGTAATATTGATCGGTTCAGAAGAACTTGAGCAAAATCAGTTTGTAGTAAAAGACATGGTATCGGGGGAGCAGACTACCCATCCTATTGCATCACTTATTCAACTCCTTACCTAAATCTTCAGGAGTTAAGGTCGGTTTCGAATACCGTTGAAAAGGTTGTTTTAACAATGTACCGATTTTACCATTGGCTTCTTCATCATAAAAAACATCGACACCATAAATGAGTTTTTCTCGATCCATTGGCAAATAGGTGCCAAAAAGACGATCCCAGACAGAGAATATGTTACCATAATTTGAGTCTGTATAGGGCAAACGATAATGATGATGTATTTTATGCATATCCGGAGAGACTAAAAAATAACTGATCAAATGATCTACTTTTTTAGGTAATTTGATATTGGCATGAGTAAACTGAGTTGCTATCACGGAAAGCGACTGATACAACATTACAATTCCAATATTCGCTCCAATTAGGGCAACGCCTAAAAGGGTAAAACTAAAACGGATAATACTTTCCAATGGATGATGTCTATTGGCAGTGGTTGTATCTACTTTATGATCACTGTGATGTACCAAGTGAACCATCCATAGGGGTTTCACTTGATGTTCTACCCAATGGGGTAAGTAAGCTCCAACCAAATCCATTAATAAGATGCCAAATAAAACCTGAGTCCAAAGCGGAACTTCAGGAATCCAGTGCAAGAGTCCAAATGAAGAACTGACCGTCCAATCTGCAGTTTGTAATAGTAAGAAGGCTAGCAGAAAGTTAATGCCAATAGTAGTGAGTGTAAAAAACAGATTGGGAAGGGCATGTTTCCATTTCGAGTATGCATAATTGAAAAGAAAAAAGTGACCCTCTAAAATCCAAAAAAAAGTGAGCCCCCCTACTAATATAATACTCCTGTGTAAGGAAGGTATGGTTTCAAAATACGTCATAATCATCTCCATGGCAACCTATTTTTTTTCGAATATATAAAAAAAATGGCAGGCTATTTTTATAAATTATGGGTTCCATTTGATTTATCAGTGTTTACTTTTTTGTACTTTCCTAACTGCAAATTGAAAATAATTTAAAATGAATCGAAAAGAATTTATCAAACAAGCTTCTGTACTTACCGGAGCGAGTATGGTATTGCCTGCAACAGGGATCAATGCTTTTGTAGGGGCAAAACCAAT
>RGZR01000042.1 GCA_010031465.1 Flavobacteriia bacterium | reverse complement strand
GGTCAGCAATTGCTGACCTTTTTTTATGCTATACTTGCAAGGGCTTTGTCTATTGTAGCAAGAACCACTTTTAGGTCTTCAGGGCGTTCAACAAAATCTAAATTGTCTACATCAATTATTGCCACTTTGTCTTTATCATAGGTGCTGATCCAGGCTTCATAGCGTTCGTTAAGTCGACTTAAGTATTCAATGCTAATACTGTTTTCGTAATCGCGTCCCCGTTTGTGAATTTTGTTTACGAGGTTGGGAATGCTACTGCGTAAATAAATTAGAAGATCGGGCCCTTGAATTAATGACTTTAACAACTCAAACAAAGATTGATAGTTTTTAAAATCGCGTTGATTCATTAAACCCATTGCATTGAGGTTGGGAGCAAAAATGTAGGCGTCCTCATAAATAGTTCGATCTTGGACAATAGTATTTTTTTGATCTTTAAAGGATAAAAGTTGGTTAAATCGGCTCTTCAAAAAGTAGATTTGAAGGTTAAATGACCAGCGCTCCATATGATTGTAAAAATCATCCAAATAGGGATTATCAATCACATCTTCAAAATGAGCTTCCCAACCGTAATGTTTTGCTAATAGTTCTGTTAAACTTGTTTTTCCGGCTCCTATATTTCCTGCAATGGCAATGTGCATTCGTCTGCAATTAAATAAATATTGTACTTGCAAAATAACCCCTTTTTTTGAAAGCGAGAAGGAAGCGCTTTTAAAAATTTACATTTTTTTGAATTTATCATTCCAACTAGTATTGGACAAAAAACGAGTTAAAATTTTGTGGTAGTTAAAAATTTTATACATTTGGACCGTTAAACGAGGAAGGATTTGACTGATTGCAGCCTCTATAAAAAATGCTAAACCAGTGTTGCTTTGGTAACGCATCGTTAAAATCCTTCCGCAAAGCAACTTAAAATGTCATATTTTTTTACCTCAGAATCAGTTAGCGAAGGGCATCCTGACAAAATAGCTGACCAAATTAGCGATGCTCTCTTAGATCATTTTTTAGCCTTTGATCCAGAAAGTAAAGTAGCCTGTGAAACCCTAGTCACAACAGGTCAGGTAATTTTAGCGGGTGAAGTTAAAAGCGGCACTTACCTCGATGTTCAAACAATTGCACGCGACACAATTAACCGAATAGGATACACCAAAGGGGCCTATCAGTTTAGTGGTGATTCTTGCGGGGTGATATCGCTTATTCACGAACAGTCTCAAGATATTAACAGAGGGGTTGATCGTGAGCAAAAAGAAGCTCAGGGTGCAGGAGACCAAGGCATCATGTTTGGCTATGCTACAACAGAAACCGAATCGTTCATTCCTCTAGCATTGGATCTTTCTCACAAAATTTTAATAGAATTGGCAGCCTTGCGAAGAGAAAATAAACATATTTCTTATTTACGCCCCGACGCAAAATCACAGGTAACTATAGAGTATGATGAAAACCATCAGCCTTTGCGAATTGACACTATAGTGGTATCTACCCAACACGATGATTTTGACTCGGATGAAAAAGCCATGTTAGCTAAAATTAAGTCGGATGTAATTTCTATTTTAATTCCACGGGTCATCCAAAAATGCTCACCCAAGATGCAGCGGCTTTTTGGAAATGACATTACCTATCATGTGAATCCCACTGGAAAATTTGTAATAGGCGGCCCACATGGTGACACGGGTTTAACGGGTCGAAAAATTATTGTTGATACCTATGGTGGAAAAGGAGCCCATGGAGGAGGAGCCTTTAGTGGTAAAGACCCAAGTAAAGTAGATCGAAGTGCAGCTTATGCAGCGCGTCACATGGCAAAAAACCTAGTAGCCGCAGGGGTAGCCGATGAAATTTTAGTACAATTAAGTTATGCCATTGGGGTTGTAGAACCAACCTCAATTAATATAAACACTTTTGGCACGGCAAAAGTAGACCTGTCAGACGAAGCAATTGCAAGCATTGCAGAAACCCTATTTGATATGCGACCCTATGCTATTGAACAACGTTTACAGCTTCGAAATCCAATGTATTTTGAAACGGCTTCTTATGGTCATATGGGGCGCAAGCCTCTAACTATAACCAAAACGTTTGAGTCTCCCTATAACGGAAAAGTTGTGAAGGAAGTAGCACTTTTCACCTGGGAAAAATTAGATTATGTAGAAACAATTAAAAAATCATTTAGTTTATCATGAGTACACAACTTTCAACCAAAGCCTTACACGCAGGGCACGACGCCCAAAACACTCAAGGAACTCAGGCAGTTCCAATATATCAAACCACCTCCTATGTTTTTTCTAGTTCAGATCACGCGGCGAATTTATTTTCACTTGCAGAGCCCGGCTTTATCTACACTCGTTTAAACAATCCCACAAACGATGTGCTTGAACAACGATTAGCCGCCTTAGAAGGAGGGGTAGCTGCCGTGGCTACAGCTTCAGGAACCGCAGCAATAGCCACCACCTTAATGGTCATTTTAAAAACAGGAGACCATATTGTTGCCTCAAATAGTTTGTATGGAGGTACCTACAATCTATTGGCCAACACCCTTCCTCGATTTGGAATTACCACAACGTTTGTTGATCCGGATGATCCTGAGAATTTTTCAAAGGCAGTACAAAAAAACACACGGGCTTTTTTCGCTGAATCATTAGGAAATCCAAAATTGGATGTATTGGATCTTAAAAAAATTGCGCTTCAATCTCAAAAGGCAAAAGTGCCCTTTATTGTTGACAATACTGTAGCCAGTCCCGCACTCTTAAATCCCATTGAACATGGAGCTAACATTGTAATTCATTCCTTAACAAAATACCTAACAGGTAATGGAACATCGCTAGGGGGAGCCATAATTGACGCCGGGTCGTTTGATTGGGGAAATGGAAATTTTCCAGAATTTACAGAACCAAATCCGAGTTACCACGGATTAAATTACCACGAAGCCTTAGGTGCTATTGCATTTATAGCCAAAGTGAGAATAGAAGGGCTTCGCGATTTAGGAAGTGCCCCCAGTCCCTTTAACAGTTTTCAAACCATTCAAGGAATTGAAACCCTTGAAATTCGGATGAAAAGACATTCTGAGAATGCTTTAAAACTAGCCGCTTGGCTGTCAACTCACAAAGAGGTGGCCTGGGTAAACTATCCTGGATTAAAAACCTCAAAGTACAATAGCTTAGCCCAAAAGTATTTACCCAAGGGGCAAAGTGGAATTGTTACTTTTGGATTGAAAAAAGGATATGATGGGGCAAAAAAAGTAGCCGATACTACGCAACTTTTTGCGCTTCTTGCCAATATTGGAGACACAAAATCATTGATAATTCACCCGGCCAGCACCACCCATCAACAATTGGATGAAGCAACTCAAAAAACTACTGGGGTAACACAAGATTTGATTCGACTTTCAGTAGGATTAGAAGATATTAATGATTTAATTGCTGATTTAGAAGCAGCATTTTCAGGACTTTAATACCCTTTAGATGGATTCGGTTCAAACCCTTATCATCGATACTTTTACCACCCACACTGGTTCAAAGTACCCCGCATTCGAATTACATTATCAGCTTTTTGGATGTCCTTTGGGTTCAGCACCAGTGGTGATGGTAAATCATTCGCTAACGGCAAATGCCGATGTGGCAGGCCCTAAGGGATGGTGGAAAGCTATTGTTGGACCGAATAAAACCATAGACACCCTGCAATACTCAATAGTTTGCTTTAATATTCCCGGAAATGGCACCCTCAATCAAACCTTTTCTACTCCTGAAGATTTTCATGCAGGAGATGTAGCGGCTCTTTTTTTAAAAGGCTTAGCCCATTTAGGGATTGACTCTTTGTATGCCTTGATTGGTGGCTCTATTGGAGGAGGAATTGCCTGGGAAATGGCAGCAAAAGCCCCTAACCTAACTCATCACCTCATTCCGGTAGCAGCAGATTGGAAGGCAAACGATTGGATTATTGCCAATACTTTTTTACAAAAAAGAATTTTAGAACATTCTAAAAATCCCCTTGAAGACGCTCGAATTCACGCAATGCTTACCTATCGGACCCCTCAATCATTTGATCTTCGCTTTGGGCGAACCAAGAACGAAGAGTTCGGGATATACAATATTGAAAGTTGGTTGATCCATCACGGACAAAAGTTATCGAAACGGTTTTCCCTAGAAGCATATACTTTGGTAAACCATTTATTAGCAAGTATAAATATTGAAAGGGAGGGACAAAACGCCCTTGAGCTAATAAAAAATATTACAGCAGACATTCACTTAATTGCTATAGATAGTGATCTCTTTTTCACTCCTCATGAAGATCAAAAAACCTATGCATTAGTCCAACCTTTTAAGAAAAATATTACTTATCATGAAATCACTTCAATTCATGGACACGATGCGTTTTTGATTGAAAATGAAGAAGTATCCCGAATTTTTACCCCTATTTTTACTTAGAAAAAAAGGAAATTATGGAAATACATCTAGAGCGAATTAATTCAGATTATCTTTTCGAAGTGACTAATTCTAATGGTCATAAAGTACTTTTAGATAACAAATCAAAAACAGAAGGAGAAGTTCAGGGTGTGAGTCCAATGGAACTTTTATTGATGGGATTAGCCGGCTGCAGTGGTATCGACATTGTGGCGATTTTAAACAAACAAAAAATAAACCCTGAGTCATTAAAGATGAAAGTAAAGGGGCACCGCTACGTGGGTGAAGTACCTTCTTTATTCCATCAGATTGATATTGAAATTTATTTAGAAGGTGAAATATCACCTGATAAAGCAAAGCGGGCAGCACAACTTTCTTATGATAAGTACTGTTCGGTTTCGAAAACCTTAGAGACCACGGCATCCATACACCATATCGTATTTGTAAATGGACAGAAAGTATGAATAAACAAAAGTTTGAAACACAAGCAGTTCGCAATCAAATGGAACGTTCTCAATATGGAGAACATTCTGCTTCCTTGTATTTAACCTCAAGTTTTGTTTTTGAAGATGCTGAAGACATGCGCGCATCTTTTGCGGAAGAAAAACAGTGCAATATTTACAGTCGTTTTTCCAACCCCAATACTTCGGAGTTTATTCATAAAGTGGCGCAAATGGAAGGTGCAGAAGATGGCGTTGCTTTTGCAACAGGTATGGGAGCTATTTTCGCAACTTTTGCTACATTTTTGAATGCCGGTGATCACGTGCTTTCTGTACGGGCGGTTTTTGGATCTACCCACACCCTTTTTACTAAATATTTTCCGAAATGGAACATTAGTACCACCTATTTTAACGCAAATGAAATAGACAATTTAGTCTCTTTGATTCACCCTACTACAAAATGTATTTATGTTGAATCACCCACAAATCCGGGTCTTGATATAGTAGACCTGGAACGTTTGGGACAATTCGCCAAGGCACATCAATTACTTTTAATTGTAGACAATTGTTTTGCCACACCCTACTTACAACAACCCATAGCCTTTGGAGCCGATTTAGTTATCCATTCCGCTACCAAATTGATGGACGGACAAGGACGAGTACTTGGGGGTATTACCGTAGGAAATAAAGAACTTATACGAGAGCTTTACCTTTTTGCTAGAAATACAGGAGCTTCTTTGTCTCCCTTTAATGCATGGGTATTGTCAAAAAGTCTAGAAACCCTTTCTATACGTGTAGATCGGCACTGTGAAAACGCACTCTTCATTGCTAAAAAAGTAGAAGCACACCCCCGAATCAATTGGGTGAAATATCCGTTTTTATCCAGTCATCCTCAATATGAACTGGCTAAAAAACAAATGAAAGCAGGAGGTAATATTATTGCCTTTGAAGTGGAAGGTGGATTGGAGGCAGGACAACGGTTTATCAATGCTGTACGCTTGTGTTCTTTGTCCTCTAACTTGGGTGACTCAAGAACCATAGTTACGCATCCGGCCTCAACCACTCACAGTAAACTAGAGGAATTCGATCAGCTTGCCGTTGGAATTACCAAAGGGATGATTCGCCTTTCTGTTGGATTAGAACACCCTACTGATGTATGGGCCGATATTGAAAACGCATTAAAAGCCTAATCTAATGATTGAAACCCTTCTTAAAGAACGTATTTTAGTCTTAGATGGAGCCATGGGCACTATGATTCAAAAAGAATCATTAGAAGAAGCTGATTTTAGGGGAGAACGCTTTAAAGATCACCCTTGTTCCCTTAAGGGAAATAATGACTTGTTATCCTTAACGCGCCCCGACCTGATTCAAAAAATACACAGGGCTTATTTTGAAGCAGGGGCAGATATTATTGAAACCAATACCTTTTCATCCACTCGTGTAGGAATGGCCGATTATCAAATGGAATTTTTAGCCTATGAACTCAATCTTGTCAGTGCCCAAATTGCAGTAGAAGTAGCTAAAGAAATGTCAAAAAAAACACCGAACAAGCCCCGTTTTGTTGCAGGGTCTATTGGGCCAACAAATAAAACGGCAAGCATGTCACCTGATGTAAACGATCCGGGTTATCGCGCTATTCATTTTGATGAACTGGTAGATCAATACAGCGAGCAAGTCGAGGGATTGTTAGAAGGCGGTGTGGATTTACTTTTAGTAGAAACGGTCTTTGACACCCTTAATGCCAAAGCGGCTCTTTTTGCAATAGAATCGGTAAAAGAAAAAAGAAAAAGCACTACCCCTGTAATGGTAAGCGGTACAATTACCGATGCTAGTGGACGCACTCTTTCTGGTCAAACCGTAGAAGCCTTCCGTATCTCATTAAGTCATATGCCTTTACTCAGTATCGGATTCAATTGTGCCCTTGGAGCGGATCAATTATTGCCTTATGTAAAACGACTTTCAAGTCAAAGTCAATGCTATATTTCAGCACATCCAAATGCGGGACTACCCAATGCTTTTGGAGCATACGATCAAAGTCCAGAAGAAATGAAAACGTTGATTGCTTCGTACGTAGAGCAAGGCGTGGTCAATATAATTGGAGGATGTTGCGGTACAACTCCCGAACATATTCAAGCGATTGCTGAATTGGCACAAAGTTATCCCCCAAGAACTCCTAAAACCCAGCTTGATGAAGTTTCCTAAGCGCAAGCCCTTACAGCTTTCGGGATTGGAACCCTTGGTGATAACTGAGAGCACGAATTTTGTCAACATAGGTGAACGTACAAATGTGACGGGCTCTCGTAAATTTTTAAGACTCATTCAAAACGAACAATTTGATGAAGCCCTAGAAATTGCCCGAGACCAAGTTTTGGGTGGGGCTCAGATCATTGACATCAACATGGACGAGGGCATGATTGATGGAGTAAAAGCCATGACCACTTTTTTAAATTTAGTAGCTGCAGAACCCGATATAGCCCGAGTACCCGTAATGATCGACAGTTCTAAATGGGAAATCATTGAGGCCGGCTTAAAAGTAGTGCAAGGCAAGTGTATTGTAAATTCTATCAGCCTAAAAGAAGGGGAAGGTAATTTTCTTGCTCAAGCAAAAACAATTAAAAAATATGGTGCTGCTGTCATTGTTATGGCCTTTGATGAAGACGGTCAGGCAGACACTTTAGCGCGCCGAATTGAAATTTGTAAAAGATCGTATGATCTTTTGGTACAGCAGGCCCACTTTTTGCCCGAGGACATCATTTTTGACCCCAATATTTTTCCTGTGGCTACCGGAATGGATGAACACAGAAAAAATGCACTTGATTTTTTTAAAGCCACACAATGGATACGAGAAAATTTGCCTCATGCCAGCGTAAGTGGAGGAGTTAGTAATGTTTCTTTTTCCTTTCGAGGCAATAATGCCGTTCGAGAAGCAATGCATTCTTCTTTTCTGTATCATGCCATTCAACACGGAATGAATATGGGGATTGTCAATCCCACTTTACTGGAGGTGTATGATGAGGTCCCTAAAGAATTGATGACCTATGTTGAAGATGTTCTCTTAGATAGGAAAGAAGATGCCACCGAACGGCTTTTAGACTATGCCGAAAATTTAGTATCCGATTCCAAATCAACAAAAAATAATACCGATGCTTGGCGTGAGAACGATTTAAAAGGCCGCATTAATCACGCATTGATTAAAGGAATTGACAAGTACATTGTAGAAGATGTTGAAGAAGCCCGACTACAGTTTTCTCGACCGATTCAAGTAATAGAAGGGCCCTTAATGGAAGGGATGAATGTAGTGGGAGATTTGTTTGGTGAGGGAAAAATGTTTTTGCCTCAAGTGGTGAAATCCGCTCGGGTCATGAAAAAGGCCGTAGCCTATCTCCAACCTTTTATTGAAGCAGAAAAGTCAACCGATTCTCGGAGCTCTGGAAAAATTTTGATGGCTACCGTAAAAGGAGATGTGCATGATATTGGTAAAAATATTGTGAGTGTGGTTTTGGCATGTAATAACTATGAAATTGTAGATTTGGGAGTGATGGTTCCCCCAGAAGTTATAATCAAACGAGCGGTTGAAGAACAAGTAGACGTGATAGGACTGTCCGGGTTAATTACCCCCTCCCTTGATGAAATGGTATATGTAACGCAAGAATTAGCACGTCAAAAAATTTCAATCCCTGTTTTGATTGGTGGGGCAACTACCTCAAAAGCACATACAGCAGTTAAAATAGCCCCGAGTACCAATTCACCTGTAATACATGTCAACGACGCTTCAAGAGCCGTGGGCGTGGTTGGAAATTTATTGCAAAGTGACAAACGCGAACCCTACATTTTAAAAATAAGAGAAGAATATGAAGCCTTTAAGGTTAAGTTTTTATCGCGTTCAACCTCAAAAGAATACGTTCCTATTGCTACTGCCCGAAGTCAAAAACTTCAACTTGACTGGGGGTCATTTATTCCAGTAAAACCGAAAAAGTTAGGGTTTCATACCCTAGAGGTTTCATTAGAAACACTTGTGCCATATATTGATTGGAGTCCTTTTTTTAGGTCTTGGGATTTACACGGAAAATACCCACAGGTACTTTCTGATCCCGTTGTTGGAACACAAGCACAAAGTTTGTTTGATGATGCTCAAGAAATGCTAAAAAAAATTACTGAAGAAAAGTGGCTAAAGGCAAAAGGGCGGTATGGGCTATTCCCTGTAAATGCTGATGGCGACGATATTGAAACCTATAGTGATGAAACACGTCAAAACCTAAGTGCACGTTGGGTAACCCTTCGCCAGCAATTGAAAAAAACAGCAGGGCAACCCTATCGGTTGCCGAATATTTACACTTTAAAATAAGAACGGATTTTTGGGGTTATGCTCCAGAAGAAACGTTGAGTAATGAGGAATTAATAAAAGAAAATTACAAGGGAATTAGGCCGGCTCCAGGCTACCCTGCATGCCCCGATCATTTAGAAAAAAATACCATTTGGGATCTGTTACAAGTTGAACAAACCCTTGGTGTAACCCTTACAGAAAGCATGGCCATGTGGCCTGCTTCATCTGTTTCAGGCTATTATTTTGCACATCCCGAAGCACGGTATTTTGGATTGGGAAAAATAAAACGCGATCAATTAGCCTCGTATGCTACTCGAAGAAAGTGCACTATTTCTGAGGCCGAAAAATGGTTACGCCCTAATTTAGCAGAGGAATAATAGGATATGAAAGTTACAGAACACATTGCCAAGGCAAAAGGCAAAACGCAATTTACAATAGAAATTTTACCCCCTTTAAAAGGGCAAAGCATTCACGATTTGTACGCCGTATTGGATGAATTGTCAGAATTTAACCCGCCCTTTGTAGATGTGACTTACCACAGGGAAGAATATGAATATAAGCCTGTCGGAAATGGATTGCTTCAACAACACACCATACGAAAAAGACCGGGTACGGTAGGAATTTGTGCTGCCATTCAAAACAAATACAAAGTAGATGCCATTCCTCATATATTATGTGGTGGTTTTTCAAAAGAAGACACCGAAAACTTATTAATTGATCTTGACTTTTTAGAAATCGATAATGTTGTGGCTTTACGCGGCGATGCCGTTAAAAATGAAACCTATTTTAAACCCCATAAAGAGGGGCACAGTTACGCGAGTGAGTTAGTGGCTCAAATTGCATCCATGAATCGAGGAGAATACCTTGATCAAGAGTTGCAACATCCCCATGCTACTAATTTTTGTATTGGCGTTTCAGGATATCCTGAAAAACATATGGAAGCTCCCAGCCTTGAGAGCGATCTTCATTTTTTAAAAGAAAAAATAAAATCAGGGGCTGAATATGTGGTAACACAAATGTTTTTTGACAATAAAAAATACTTTGAATTTGTTCAAAAAATACGTGATGCAGGAATTCAGGTTCCCGTTATTCCGGGTTTAAAACCGTTGTCCACCCAAAAACAACTTAATGCGATACCCCACCGTTTTCATGTGGATTTGCCTGAAGAGCTAATCAAAGCTGTGATAAAGTGTAAAAACAACGCCGAGGTGAAGCAAGTAGGTATCGAATGGTGTATTCATCAAAGTAAAGAATTAAAGGCAGCAGGTGTACCGTTTTTACATTATTATTCAATGAGTAAATCGGACAATATTAAAGCAGTAGCGGCTCAAGTTTTTTAGTGGGTTAATTCATGAAAAAGGGTCTCTAGCCCCTTGTTTTTTAATTGAAGGTTAAGAATTTTTAAACCATTGTCATGTGCAAAATCAAAAACAGCAGGGCGCATGTCTTGGGTCCCTTTGATGTGTAATTCATAATCAAAATCATGAGTATTGATTACTTTTTCAACGTAAGGGATTTGACCAAGGGCTTCTGTTTCTACACGGTAATCAAAGCTAACTTCAATAACACGGTCTTCGTTTTTTTGAAGTTCATTCATGGGTTTGTCTAAAACAATTTTACCCTGGTGGATAATTACAATTCGATCACAAAGGGCCTCAACTTCCTGTAAGATATGAGTAGATAATAGGATCGTTTTTTCTTTGGCTAGGTGGCGAATGAGTTTGCGAATTTCTACAAGCTGATTGGGGTCGAGCCCCGTGGTGGGTTCATCTAAAATAATCAGTTTAGGATTGTGGAGTAGGGCGGCAGCAATGCCAACCCGTTGTTTAAATCCTTTAGAAAGCGTTTCAATGAGATCTTTTTGACGATCAGACAATCCAGTTTGTGCCATTACTTCAGCAACTGGTGGGGATTTTATTTGATAGAGTTCTGCCACAAAATGCAAGTATTCAATTACCCGCATATCGTTATACAGCGGATTTTGTTCACTTAAATAGCCAATGTCCTTTTGGATTGCGTGGCGTTCCTTTTTCAAATCCTTTTCAAAAAAAGTAACCTTTCCTTCCCATTGGGTATAATAGCCTGTAAGAATTTTCATTAGGGTGGATTTTCCGGCTCCATTGGGCCCTAAAAGCCCAACCACCTCTCCTGTTTTAAGAGAAAGAGAAACACGGGTTAAGGCTTGAACCTCACCGTAGCTTTTGCTTACATTTTCAATGGTAAGACCCATTCTTTTTTTGTTTTAAAGATACGGTATTCGCCAATTTTGATTTTACTTGAATTCTCTTACTTTCTAATACTACGGTAAGAATAATCAAGGCGCCCCCCAAAACACTTTTTAAAGAGGGGATTTCTCCCAAAAAGAGCATCCCAAGAACAACACCAAAAAGGGGTTGAATGCTACTCATAATGCTGGCCGTACTAATGGTAAAATGAGGAAAGCTACTTAAAAATAGGGTGTGTCCTATTGCCGTAGTAACAATACCCAAAAGAAAAAGATAAGGTAAATCAGAACGGATATTTTCATTAGGGAAGAGCCATAATACGGGAAACAACACCACCACTACAACGACCATTTGATAAAGCATTTGGATAGAGCCGTGGGCCATATCAGCATGGGTTTTTAGTAATAAATTACGAAGGGCATAGGTTAATGCAGAAAACAATCCCATGAAAAGGCCTTGAGTGGCTTTATTACCCATGTCAAATACGGGGACTAAAAAGTAAATTCCCAGAAGAATCATGAGCCCAAAAAGGAGGTGGATGCGTTGAAGTTTTACGGGTAGAAATAGAGGTTCTAAAAAAACAGTTAAAATAGGGTATGTAAAAAGAGAGAGCATACCAATGGCAATTGAACTCAACTGTAAAGCATAAAAATAGGTAATCCAATGAAGCCCAATAAAAACACCGCTCAACAAGAGCGCAACGCCATGTTTCTTCCACGAAAGTTGAAAACTGTATTTTTTAATGCTACAGTAAATGGCCAATACCCCAAGGGCGATAAGGGATCTGTACCAAATGCTTAACGGCGGACTCAGTGAAATGTAGCGTCCTAAAGGGCCAGAGGTGCTCACAAACAACATACCCAAATTGAGTAATAAAATGTAATGGAGTTGTGAGCGTTCCTTCAAAGAGTATAATTAAAGTATAAAATAACGAAAAAGTGCAATGGTGAGCATCCCCCAAAGTGTTCCAGTGGCCATGCTCAGTACAGCCAAAATAATAGCGTGAGGCATCCATTTTTTTTCATAAGCTGCGGTAACGGCTGGGGCTGTGGCAATACCGCCAACATTTGCCATGCTGGCAATAGGAACCCAGGCTGAATTCACTTGAAGGGCCTTTGCCACAAAAAGCATGAAGATAAAATGACTAACAAGCCAAACCAATAAAAACCCTAAAAAGACAAAATCAAATTGAATCAATTCCACTTTTAATTTTAAACCTAAAATTGCCATTACAATAAGGATTAATAGGCTGCCTAACTTAAGAACAAAAGAAAAATTCCATTGTTTTATATTGTTACTAAAGAACAACCCAATACCCGATAAAACTAAAATCTGAATTATAAATTCAGAAATAAAAAAGGAAACACCAGCCACACTGGCGATTAAAATTAAAAAGACAAGTAAGGGGTTCATTTTTTGTTCGGATTCAGGAGGCATTACGTCTGGGGGTGAAAAGGCATTTATTCCCATAATACGGTTTAGGAGATTACTTTTCTTAATACCTTGAAACATGAATAAGGTCCAAAGATTCACCAAAATATTGTCTAATACCAGTAAGGTTAAAAACACCCCTTCAGGACAAGCCACCAACTCTTTCAATACGAGCTGGCTGGTGCTTCCTCCAATCCAACTGCCCACAATAGGGGGAATTCCTTTCCAAAATTCAGCTTCAAGCAGGGTGATTTGAACAAAAGAAGATTCTTTCAAAAAGAAAATCAAGACAATTGGAAATAAGGCAATCCAAAATGAACCTGAGAGGAATACGAGAATTGGTTTCCATCCAATGGCTCGTAATTGGCCTAAGGATAAGCTGCTCATAACGGAAACAATAGCAAAGGGAATAAACAGGTTTCGGCTTAGCGTGTGTATGGCATCGGCTGAATAATCTTTTTGGAGAACACCTGAGGCAATAGCCGGCAAAAGATAAGCTAGTAATATGGCGGGGATCCAGTTTAAAAACTGTTTAATTATCGAATGTTGAGAACGTTCTACCATCCGAATGAAAAAAACGGTAAGAAGCACAATTAAACCGGGTACTAACACTACCAACTTTTAAAATTCAAACTAAATATAGTTCTAATTTATGAGTAAATAGACCTTTTAAACATCCCCTTCTTCTTTTCAATGGAGGGAAGTCGGAGGGTCTGCAATGGGTTTGATGAATTCATGCAGCTGGCAAATTTTAGGGGTATTTGGTCTAAAATCGCTTTAGGGAATTTACTTTATTGATTCAAAATAGATAAGCTATTTAAGAAAAAAGGGATTATCGCTCCTCTGTAATCTTTGTCTTCAATGGGAGTATAGATCACCGTTCCTCGGTTTTTATTTAATTCATTGATACGTTATATTACCCACTGCCCATTAAAAATACAATAGAAAGAGAAAAGCCCTTTCTTTCTAAAAACCTTAGGTTGTAAATGCCTACAATTGAGTAGAGTAATACCATCCTGTACTCCTTTGAGCTTGTAGTCCAATGCCGATAATTTGTGAGTAAAGTTTTTTTAAAATTGAGTTTCGTTTGCCAATGCGTGAATATCACTACGTTAATTTTTAAGCAAGGAAGTTCAAAAAAAGTTTTATCTATGAGGTCTTCTAATGGATATTACAAAAAAA
>RGZR01000041.1 GCA_010031465.1 Flavobacteriia bacterium | reverse complement strand
CCAGTTTTAGCGCCACTAAAAATGTTTTTTGTTGCCCTTGACTTCCGAATTTTTTGATGGGTTGATCGTGTATTGAAAAATGAAGGTCATCTTTATGGGTCCCTGTGGTGGTAAATTGAATGGCTTTGTCTCTATTGAGTGTGCTGCTCAATAAATCGTTATGATCAGAATTTTTTAACTGACTTTCATAGGCTAGTGAAACGGGTTCTTTTTGGTCGCTGATACTGGAGTATCGCAACAAGAAAATGGGAATAAATTCTTTCATAAAAGCAACCCGTTTTTCATAAATAGGATGGCTTCTGGCAGTCAATTGTTCGTTGTATATTCCTAAGGTGTCACCATCAAATGTATGATTGAGCGCAAAGTATTTTAAAAGTGCATTACGTTGAGACAATACGGTATTGTATTCTAAGATATGTTGAAGGTAAAGAGCATCGGTTTGACCGATAACCCCATCAATAAATTTTCGTCGAATGGCACTGCCTTCGGCTATCAGGTCATGATCAGCGGGAGAAATGATTACCGTAGGAATACGGCCAATATGGTCAGCAATTTTCTCATAGAGTTTACCGTTCCGTTTCAGTGTTTTCTTTTGCCCCTTTTTTAGACTGCAAATAATTTTTTCTTCCTTTTCTTGAATTTGATAGCGTCCTTCAAGAACAAAAAAGTCGGTTCCTATTTGAATGTTTTGAAGTGCTAAGGGATTGAAATAACTCTTTCCAAAGGCCAAATGGTAAATGGCATCCAATACATTCGATTTTCCTACACCATTGTCACCAATAAAGCAGTTTATTTTAGGATTAAAATCGAAAGTTTTCGACGTTATATTTTTATACTGAGTAAGGCTGAGTTGTTTTAAATGCATCGAGAACAAAAATAATAAGTTAGAAGCGAGATTCCTCTTTTTGAATTAGAATAAAAAAGACTAATTTTGTGCGCTTAATAATTGTAGCAATGGCAACATATAAAAAACGCGGAGCAAAAAAATCAATAGCTCCAAACTCAGAAGCCGCAGTAGAAGACCAAAGTACTACTGCAGAAGTATTTGAAACCTTAGACACTACAGCTTCTAAAACTGAAGAATGGGTTGTGAAATACCAAAACATCATTTTTACTGTAATTGGTGTTATTGCTATCGGGGTACTAGGTTATTTAGGATATGAAAAATTTGTTGTCGAGCCTAAAAATCAGGAAGCAGTTAGTGAGCTGAATCAAGCACAATATTATTTTGAATTGGCTGTGAATAGTGTCAACTCGGATTCTTTATATTTACGCGCACTTAATGGTGGGGAAGGGAAATATGGTTTTTTAGACATCATATCGAATTACAGCGGAACACCTGCTGCTAAACTTGCTACCTATAGTGCCGGTATGTCGTACTTAAATCTACGTGATTATAAAAATGCAATCTACTATTTAGATCAATTTAATGCTGACGATGTTTTGTTGAGCGCATTATCAAGAGGAGCAATTGGCGATGCCTTTGCTCAGTTAGGTCAATTAGAAGATGCCTATTCTTATTATCTAGAAGCTGCAAGCGTGAATGAAAACGCCTTCAGCACCCCTAAGTATTTATATAAGGCCGCAGTTACAGGGGCTTCTTTAGGGAAAACAAGCGCTGCTATTGCCCATTTAAACCGAATTAAAAATGAATTTCCAAATTCAGATGAAGCGAAAAGGGTAGACGTTCAACTTGGCAGACTAGAACAACTTCAAAATTAGTTATGGCTACGGCGAATAGCCATTTATCCAATTACGATTCCAATAAGGTGCCCAGCGGTGCTCCTTTCACCATACATATAGTGGTGTCACAGTGGAATGAGGGCATAACAAAAGCGCTTTGCCAAGGGGCACTCGATACATTAACGCTTCACGGTGTTCCTTCAGATCAAATAAAAGTATGGGATGTACCTGGAAGCTTTGAGTTGATTTATGGAGCCAAAAAGGCCCAATCCCAAAATCCAGATGCAGTTATTGCTATTGGTAGTGTTATCCAAGGGGAAACTCGCCACTTTGAATTCATTTGTCAGGCTGTTGCCCAAGGTATTAAAGACCTAAATGTACAGGCTGATGTTCCTGTTGTTTTTTGCGTGTTAACTGATGACACCTTAGAACAAGCCCAAGCAAGAAGCGGAGGTATTCATGGAAATAAAGGAGTGGAAGCTGCAATTGCAGCACTTCAAATGGCTGCTTTACGTCACCAATAAGCCCCTTTTTAATTTAACTTTCTCTCCTTAGGTTACGTATTTTTAACACAATATAGTACCTTTGAGCTATGCTGAAATCGAATCTTTTCAAACTGCGAAAGAATAGACGCTATAATTACACACCCCGCTACTACCAAGGTAAAGAGGAAGGTAATTTGTACGAATTTGACTCTAAATTTTCGAAGTATCGCGACACCTACAATCGCAATGATTTTGGACAGCAATGGAAAGAAACCCGAATGCAAATGCGTACGCGAAAAAATCGTTCGGTTTCCCTTCGGCTTTTACTGATCATATTTGCGCTTCTGTTTTTGAGTTTGTACATTCTAGATTTTGACCTTACCCTTTTTATGCCTGCAAATCAATGAGTTCTAGGATTACCCTTTTACCCGATCATGTTGCCAATCAAATTGCAGCCGGTGAGGTGATTCAACGTCCTGCTTCAGTAGCCAAAGAATTATTGGAAAATGCCGTTGATGCTGGGGCAAATTCGATACAATTGATAATTAAAGACGCTGGAAAAACATTGATTCAGGTTATTGACAACGGCATAGGTATGGACAGCACCGATATTCGGTTGGCCTTTGAACGTCATGCAACTTCTAAAATTAAAGTGGCAGAAGATTTATTTGACTTGGCCACGAAAGGATTTAGAGGAGAAGCCTTAGCCTCTATTGCAGCAATTGCCCACGTAGAAACCCATACCAAAACCGAAAATGATGAGGTGTCTCATTGTTTAAAAATAGAAGGGAGTAAAGTGGTTGAACAAACGATCTCAACTCAACCCCAAGGAACCTCCATAGCCGTAAAGCGCCTTTTTTACAATATTCCCGCACGGCGAAATTTTTTAAAATCGGACACTGTCGAATTGCGACATGTAATTGATGAATTTCACCGCGTAGCGTTAGCCCACCCTGAGATTAAATTTACTTTTTACAATAACGGTTCAGAATTATTTGATTTGCCTGTGGATTCGTTGCGTAAACGCATTGCCACAGTATTTGGAGCAAAATGGGAGAATCAGCTTGTGCCTGTTGAAGAAAAAACATCATTGGTAGGTCTTAATGGCTTTATAGTGAAGCCTATTTTTGCCAAGAAGACGAGGGGACAACAATTCTTTTTTGTCAATAATCGTTTTATTAAGAGTCCTTTTCTACATCATGCGGTTACTAGTGCATTTGAAGGGCTTATAAAACCCGGTTTTCACCCAGGTTATTTTTTGTATTTAATTGTTGATCCAAAGTCAATAGACATAAACATTCACCCTACTAAAACGGAGGTAAAATTTGAAGAAGAACAGAATTTATATGCCATTATAAGGGCCTCTGTAAAGCATAGTTTAGGAGTCTTTCAAGTAGCTCCTCCATTAGATTTTGATAAGGATCCTACTATGGATTTACCTTATGCTTATAAAAACAGAACCCCAAATTTACCCCCAATTGAAGTAGATTCTAGTTTCAACCCTTTTAAGGGAGAGGGGAATCTGTTCGCAAAAAAAATAGCTCCACCTGCACAATGGGAAAGTCTCTTTACAGAAAATATAGTCGAACCCCCAATTGAAGAGACGCTAATGCCTTTATTGGATGTGCCTCAGGCCAGTCGAGTTTTTCAATTGTTTTCAAAATATATTGTATGTCCCTTAAAATCGCAATTGCTATTAATTAATCAAACTCGAGCTCACCAACGGATACTCTATGAACGATTTTTAAATGCAATTACCAATAGAAAAGGTCAAAGCCAACAATTGCTTTTTCCGCAAACCATGACTTTGTCGCCGTTACAGCTAGAACATTTTAAGCAGCTTCATGATATTATTGAAGACCTAGGATTTCAAGTTAACCTTTTGGGGCAACAGTTAGAAATTAGCGGAGCACCAATCTCTTGTCCTGTTAGTAAAGTGACCAATACACTCGAAACCCTTTTAGAAGAAATCGATGAATCGTCAGATTCTCATTTTAGTCAAGCAGATCAAATTGCGAAAGCCTTGGCTAAAGCCCTGGCAATTAAAACAGGCGATGTGTTGCAACAGGAAGAACAACAAGCTTTAATTGATGACTTTTTTGGATGTAAGGAAACCGTTGTTTCCCCATTCAATCGACAGATTTTTATTACTTTGGATAAGACTGAACTGGATAAAAAACTAAATGGATGAGAAACATAACGGAAACGGTTAAGCACCTTCTTATTATCAATGTCCTTTTTTTTATTGCTTCATTAACCCTGGGGCAGGTGGCCTATGATATTTTTGCATTACACTATCCCTCAAATCCTAAATTTCATTTTTGGCAACCCCTAACCCATATGTTTATGCATGGAGATGTGGGACATATCTTTTTTAACATGTTTGGGCTCTATATGTTTGGCACTCCGATTGAACAAATGTGGGGAAAAAACAAATTCATTTTCTTTTACTTATCTACTGGTTTTGGAGCTGCAGCGTTACAATTGGGCTTGTATTATTTTCAAGTCTCCCAAGTTTCAGATTTGCTTTTTGCAGAAGGATTAAATGAGTTTCAAGTTGCACAATTTTATGAAACACGCGATTTATCAATGAATGTTGTTGAACGCATTGGTAGGGAACCGCTTTTAAACGGTTTGTCCGCCTTTAATAGCGTAATGGTTGGCGCTTCAGGAGCATTGTATGGTGTTCTTGTTGCCTTTGCTTTTTTATTTCCCAATGCCCGATTAATGTTGTTGTTCCCCCCAATTCCTGTAAAAGCAAAAGTGCTTGTACCTCTGTTAATTTTAGGCGATTTGTTTTTTGGTTTTACTTCTTATTCCATTGGACCTATTGCCCATTTCGCTCATGTTGGCGGTGCCGTAACCGGTATAATTATGATGTGGTATTGGAAGAAGAATGAATTTGATAATAACCGATGGGATTTATGAATTTAAAAGATCAGATACAATCTAAACTACAACGGCTAAATGGAGCTGAAAAATTAATTGCGATCAATGTAGCCTGTTTTGTATTACCTCTATTTTTAAAAACCCTCTTTTTTCTATTTGCACTTCCCTTTGATACCTTTCTAGGGTTGTTTGAACTCTCATCAGATTGGAGTGTTTTTATTTTTAGACCTTGGTCACTAGTAACCTATAGTTTTTTACACAGTGGTTTGTTTCATTTGTTTTGGAACATGTACCTTCTTTATTTTTCTTCACGATTAATTTTAAATTTATTTCCAGTAAAAACATTTTTCAACATTTATTTTCTCGGGGTTATTTTGGGCGGGATTACCTTTTTATTAAGTTTTTCTCTCTTTCCTGCCCTTCAAAACAGCACTCCTGTAATGGTTGGTGCTTCCGCTGGCGTTATGGCAGTCTTTATTTTTATGGCTACCTATAGTCCAGAATACAGAGTGCAACTTTTTTTGTTTAGTGTTAAATTATGGTATTTAGGTTTGGCTTTTGTTTTAATTGATATTATCCAAATTCCTTCAGGAAATGCAGGAGGGCATTTAGCCCATCTAGGAGGAGCATTATTAGGCTATTATTATGCTAAAAAATTAGCACAAGGCACAGATATTGGACTTCCCTTTGAGCGTTGGGTCAATCGCTGGGTGGATCTGTTCCGAAAAAAACCGACCCTTCGAACTGTGTATCGAAATACATCAAACGCAGCAAAAAAAGCCGTTTCAAAATCACAAGACGATACCCAGCAAAAGATAGATGGAATTCTAGATAAAATAAGCGACTCAGGCTACGAAAGCTTGACCAAAGAAGAAAAGGATATTCTTTTTAAAGCTGGCAAAAAATAGCCCTAGCGCATGAAACGAAAACGCTTCTTTTTTCGAATTCTTTTATTTTGTACAATCTTTTTTTTACTCCTTCAACTACTGGCCATGGATGTGTTGGAGACCTCATTTACATTTCCCATCCTCACGCTTCTAGTCCCGATTTTTTGTATTTTAAATTTCCTCTTTTTTGTGTATTGGATTCTTCGGCTTGACTGGCCCGCCTTATTATTTATTTTGACCTTCGTATTTAGTTTTCCCCAATGGCAACGGCTATACCAAATAAGGGGAAATGAAATTCGTATGGAAGAAGGGGTGAGCATAATGAGTTTTAATGTTCGTTCATTTAATCGTTTTCAATGGATAGAAACCCAAGAGATTCCCAGCAGAATAGAAGCTTTTATACAAAATGAAAACCCTGACCTTGTGTGTTTTCAAGAATTCGCTAAATCCCAAGCCCCTTCCTTTAGTGCCTATCCTTACCAAGAATTCATACCCTATCAAGAAAAAGGTTCAATTGGAACGGCAATCTTTTCTAAATACCCTATAAAAAACACAAAGGCAATTGTTTTTCCCTCTTCATCAAATGGGGGCATGCAAGCTGATTTGATACAGGGTAACGATACCCTTCGCATTTATAATCTTCATTTTGAATCGCTTCGTATAGACGTTCGCGACACTTTACTAACAGCTGAGTACTCTCAAAAAATAAGAACAAAGCTAAGCGAGGTATTTTTGAGACAACAGCAACAGATCAACGCTTTTCAATCTGAAGCAGAAAAAAGTACGCTGCCATCAATTTTGTGTACAGACCTAAACAATACTGCTTTTTCAAAAAGTTATCAGCTGTTAACTAGAACAAGAAACGACAGTTTTGTTTTAGGTGGTGAAGGCTTTGGAAGAACCTATCGATTCCCGTATTATCCCATGCGAATTGATTTTATTATGCCGTCAGAGGAACTTAAAGTCATCGATTTTATTACTCATAAAGTAAAGCTCTCAGACCATTACCCCATAACAGCAAAAATTCATTGGCCTTTCAATTAATTGGGATAAACACCCTTCTTTAAATACGATAAACTCCCGGGTCCTAGATTAAAAAGCACATCCAAAACACTAAGATTTGGAATAAATCCATGCTTATTTTCAAAAACTTGTGTATAGGGATTTTGCGCCTGACGTTGTTTGTTTTTTGCAAAAAATAAAGTGTCTTTTAACGTGTGTTCCGATTTCGTAAACGCATGAATTTTATAGGAAAATCCCTGATCTAAAAGACTGTAAATTGTATTTAGTAGGGAAAGGTTATACTCAAATAAGGAGGTCGTTTTTTTATGATAAAAAGGATATAAATCTGCCTCGTAAAATTCAAAAAAAGGAGAGGATCGGTATGCAGCACACAACGATTTCCAATGTTGTTTTTGCCAATTTGAGGCATAACAAATTTCAACTTCTTTTTCTTGTTGATGACTTTCAACCTTTCGGTGTTCTACAGGGATGGTCAAAATTAGGGTGCCATTGGCACCGTAAATTTCTGTTCGGTTTCTAAAGGTTTGTTTTTGGTAATGCGTATTTGCTACAAAAGGGACAATCTTTTGCTGTAACAACCAAGCAAAATATGCAACATTAGGGAGGTAGGTCGGAACTACGACTTCCATTTAGGCCCTTGTTTTCAGTTTTCTTTTTCGGAAAAAACTGTACCCTTGCCATAGTGCCAACACGACGAGAAAGTAAGGGAAGTAGGAGAGTCTTTCCCCAGGACCATCAACAGTAGTAAATACACGATCCCAGCGGATACGCCAATTTTTTATTCCATCCATGATTCCCTCTATGCTAAACCAAATAAAAACAGGTTTACCCACAACATGATCCTCCGGAACAAAGCCCCAAAAGCGGCTGTCTTCAGATCGGTGACGGTTGTCACCCATCATCCAATAATAGTCTTGTTTGAAGGTGTATTCTTGGGTAGGTATTCCGTTTATACGGATTGCTGAAGGGGTTATTTCTAAGGTATTCCCCTCATAATCTTCAATGATTTTTTTGTAAAGTGGAATGTTTTGATTCGTTAACGTAATTGTACTATTGCGTTTCGGTATCCATAAAGGTCCAAATTGATCTTCATTCCAATCAAAGGGAATTCGGTTTGGAAAAAAGGTTTCATTGGGAGCTTGTTTTCTGTTGACACGTTGAATTATACTATCAATTCCGGCGGTTTGACCTAACAATTGCGCTTCTTTGTCTGTCAATAGCATTTCTTTTTTAGATTCCAGCAATTCACTTACTCTCAAGCCTAATCTTCCAATTAATTCAGGAGGAAGCCCACGGGATTCCGTAATCACTACAAAATTATCAACCGTGTTTCCAATTCTACCTATAATATAGGGAACGAGTTCACGGTAACTGGATTCGGTTATATTCTCAATTTTATATTTACGATTAAAGTCTTTAAACCCTGCAGTTGCTAATTTTCGAGAGGAAACCCCTTTTTCAGCATATACGTCATAGCTAAACTGTACTTCAGCTCTTTGGGGCAACTTGTTTTTTATGCCATTAATATGAACTCTTCCATCAATAATAGAAAGGGTATCTCCCGGTAAACCCACACAACGCTTTACGTAGTTTGACTTTTTGTCAATCGGTTTATCCACACCCTTTTCCCGTACAAAAAATTGCCTTACCGTATCTGCAGGCCAACTAAAAACCACAATATCATTGTGCTTAATTTTTTGAAGTGCAGGCAAACGGAAATAGGGAATTTGAGGTGATTTGAGATAGGAACGTACTTTTAATAAGGGAATGGTATCATGTACCATCGGAACCGAAACGGCTGTCATTGGAGCTCTAGCGCCATAATGAAATTTACTTACAAATAGAAAATCGCCAATTAAAAGTGATTTTTCTAGAGAACCCGTTGGAATGATAAAGGGTTGAATAAAATAATTATGTACTAATGTTGCTGCTACTATAGCAAATAATATGGAACTGATGGTTTCTCCCACACCTGTTCTAGGGACAAGACTCCGGTTTTCAATGTAGGTGGGCTTAGCACTGTAGTTTAAAGTGGCAATGTAAAGGCCAAAGGTAAGTAAGACCAAAAAGGTGTCCTTGCTAGAGTTTTTTCCGAAACTGCGTAGGGTTTCGACCCAAATTACTCCGAACAAAATCAGGTTGATGGTAGGGATGAATAGTAAAATAGCCCACCACCAAGGACGCCGAATTATTTTCATCAGTATTACAGCGTTGTATACGGGAACTGCAGCCTGCCAAGCCTTAAAGCCTGCAGCTTGATAAAGTTTCCATGTGCTTAGGAAGTGAACTCCTTGAACCAGGAGGAAAAAAAAGAACCACTGTGCTAGAGTCATAAAGTATTTTTTCAAAGATAAGGGTATCCATTTAATGGGGAGTTGGGTTTAAGGAATATTTAAAACATCCTGCATAGAATAATTTCCTTTTTTACCAAGGATCCATTCGGCAGCAATTACAGCTCCAAGGGCAAATCCGTCGCGACTAAACGCCTCATGGGTAAGTTGAATGGAGTCTACCTCTGAGGTATATGTTATGGAATGGGTTCCGGGGACTTCCCCTTCCCTGACGGCTTCAATAGCAAGGCGATCAGGATTTTGTCCATTTAGTTCCCACTGGTTGTACATATTTTCTTTGAGTATGGCCTCTGCAAGAGTAAGTGCGGTTCCGCTGGGGGCATCAAGTTTATGAATATGGTGAATTTCTTTCATTTTAGCTTGATAGGTCTCTTTATGAGGTGACATCAATTGAGCTACTTGGGCATTAATTTTAAAAAAAAGATTTACCCCAATACTAAAATTAGAGGCGTATAAAAAGGCACTTTCTTTTTTGTGGGTGTATGCTTTAATGGTTTCTAATTGATCCAACCATCCTGTAGTACCGCAAACAACAGGTATATGATGGTCAAGTGCAGCTTTAATGTTTGCAACTGCTGCTGAGGGAATACTAAAATTAATTGCTACGTCGGAATCAGATAAAGCGCCTTTTTCCACTTCTTTATCAAGCACATAAACAATAGTGTGCCCTCTGTCCACTGCAAATTTTTCTATTGCTTTACCCATTCTTCCGTATCCTAAAAGTGCAATTTTCATAATGTTTATTTTAGGGTAATGGCCAATCGTAAGCCCGTTTGTTCTGGATCAAAAATGAGATTTGGCCGCACACTTAAATCATCATTCACATTAAATTGGAGTAAATGTGCACTCACATTGGCTTCTAAAATATTTAAAATATATGCGGCTGCTAAAGCCATAATGGCAATATCCCTGTAATTTTTATGAAATTCCATGCCAATTAAAAGCTGATCGGTAGTTATTGGAATGTCTTTTTCCAAATATTCATCATCAAAAAACCCATTCAGTCTTCTTTTGTAAGCTGTACGGTAATTTTTCATTTCTTTATTTTGCAAGTTATAGTAGTAAAATGAAGTACCCAAAGCAGCATAAATAATGGGGACTTTCCACCCTTTTCCTAAATAAACTTGACCAAGTCCAGGTAATATGGCTGAGTAAAATCCTGCCTTAGCAGGGGTAAGAGGATCGGCAATTAAACGTTGAATTCTGGGCGTATACTTTTTATTAAATTGTAAAGAATCGGGTTGAAGGATTGAAAGAACTTCCTCTTTTTTGGGTGTGTCCTTTTCTTCTGTTTCCTCTTGTGACCAAAGGAAACTTTGGCTGAGAAGTACTACGGCAAGGATATAAAGTTTACTTTTCACCTTTGATTCGGTTAAGTATCTGTTGCAATTGTTCCTGAGATTCAAAATTGATTTTGATCACTCCTTTACCTTCACTATTTGTCGCAGCGGATACTGCTGTTTTTAGATAATCACTGAGTTGATCTGCTGCTTGGCTAACAAAAACAGGTTGATAGGCGGTGGTTTTTGGTGTCGTTTTTTTCGATTTTCGCACCAATTCCTCGACGGCCCTTACTGACAATCCTTTTTTTACAATCAACTGATAGAGATCAAGTTGTGTCTTACTGTCTTCCACATTTACTAACGCCCTTCCGTGTCCCATGCTAATAAAACCATCCCGGATTCCGGTTTGTACAATAGGATCTAATTTTAACAGCCGAATGTAATTGGTAATGGTTGATCTTTTTTTACCTACTCTTTCACTGAGTTGATCTTGCGTAAGTTGAATTTCCTCAATCAGGCGTTGATAGGAAAGTCCTATCTCAATAGGATCTAAATCTTGCCGTTGTATATTTTCAACCAAAGCCATTTCAAGGGATTCGTGGTCATTGGCTAGCCGTACATAGGCTGGAACGGTTTCAAGCCCTGCCATTGCGGTAGCCCGAAGCCGTCTTTCACCCGAAATAAGTTCGTATTGATCGCCTAGAATTTTTCGTACCGTAACGGGTTGAATGACTCCCAATTCTTTGATAGACGAACTCAGTTCTTTGAGCGCTTCCTCATTAAAATAGGTACGGGGTTGATTGGGATTTGTTTTTATTTTTTTGAGATCCAATTCTATAATGGTGCCAATAACCTGATCTGCATTTTTATCTTTAGCCGAATTGATTTTGTTGTCCGGGTCGTTTAACAATGCTGATAAGCCTCTTCCCAAGGCTGGTTTCTTATTCGACTTTGCCATTTAATTGTTCTTTTTTATCATTTCATTTGCTAGTGATAAATAGCTTTTTGCTCCTCTACTAGCAGCGTCATAGGTAATTATGTCTTCTCCAAAACTAGGGGCTTCACTCAATCGGATATTGCGCTGAATGATGGTTTTAAAGACCATTTTTCCAAAGTGTTTTTTCACTTCTTCAACCACTTGATTGGACAAGCGTAAACGGGTATCGTACATGGTTAGTAATAAGCCCTCTATGTCTAAATCAGGATTGTGAATTTTTTGAACACTTTTGATCGTATTTAATAATTTACCAAGCCCTTCTAAGGCAAAGTATTCGCATTGAATGGGAATGATGACTGACTCTGCGGCAACCAAGGCATTAAGCGTAATTAAGCCTAGAGAGGGCGCACAGTCTATAAATATATAATCAAAATCATCGGTGATTTTGCGAATTGCTTTTTTGAGCATGTATTCGCGGTCTTTTTTATCGACCAATTCAATTTCTGCCGCAACCAAATCAATATGGGATGGAATTAGGCTAAGGTTCGGGCTATTGGTGGGTACAATGGTGTCTTTAGCCAAAACACTATGTTCTAATAACTGATAGGTACCATGGGCTACAGATTGCACCTCTATTCCAAGTCCAGAAGTGGCGTTAGCTTGAGGGTCGGCATCAATTAAGAGCACTTTTTTTTCAAGCACTCCTAGAGCAGCAGCAAGATTTACAGCCGTGGTTGTTTTTCCTACTCCTCCCTTTTGATTTGCAACTGCAATGATTTTACCCATGGGGTTGTTTTAAGCTTTTAAAAATACAATTATTTACCTGCTGTAAAAAGAGAAAGACAATCAATTATGTTTCTTTTTATCAACGGGTTGAGCCGCATCAAATTTACCGTAAACTGTCACCTGCCTCAATAATAAAAACGGTTTCGTTTTCTTTCTTATGTCCGTAGGCTTCGCGGGCAAATTGTTCAAGACTGTCTTTATTGTTTAATTTTTGAATCGTTTTTTGATCTTCTTCAAGGGTTTGTTGTAACGCTTTTTTTTGATTTTCTAATTGTTCAATTTCTTGGTTTAACTCAGTGTGAATCGTCCAAGAATGAGTGTCAATAAAAAGCATCCAGAGAATGAATCCAAGGAGTATTCCTCCATAAAGCAGGGAACTTCTTTTTTGTGAGAAAAGGTTTTTCCAATGAATTTTTTTCATTCAGTAGGAAGAATCGTTTCAGAAATTAATTCAACTTGTTCTGTAGTTATTTGACCAGTATAAGAATTGCCCCAACTGTTTAAAATATAATTCATTACATCTGCAATTTCTTCATTATCTAAGCCTTGGCTAGCCATAATGCCATTGTATTCCTCGTCGTTTACTACAATTTTTCCTTTTAGTCCGTATTTAAGCCCAGCAATACTGATGTCAATATTGTTACGTAAAAAATCAGAATCTTTAAGTGGAGGGAATACACCTGAAACCCCAACGCCGGTTGGAAGGTGACATTGCACACAAAAATCCTGATAGATTTCAGCACCCGCTTCGATGCTTTCTGTTTTTGTTTTTTCTGGAAAGATAAAGGCTGCGAATGTCCCGACGCTTAATCCGTATAAAAGGAGGAAGTGTTTCATGAGTTAGGAATAATTTTTAAAATTCCTTTTCCTTCAACACCCACATATAAAAAGCCATCGGGTCCTTGAACCACATTGCGTACACGTCCGATTTGATCAAGTACTTTTTCACGTTTAACCACTTTATTGTTTTCAATGACCAATCGTTCTAAATATTGAAATGCCAGTGAGCCTGCAAACAAATTCCCTTTCCAGTCCGGATATACACCCGAGGTAGAAAAAGCCATTCCACTGGGGCCAATAGAAGGGACCCAATAGTAAAAGGGCTGCTCCATGCCTTCCATTTGTTTTTTATCGGTAATGGGTGTGCCACTGTAATTTATCCCATAAGTAATGGTAGGCCATCCGTAATTTTTGCCCTTTTGAATGATGTTTATTTCATCTCCTCCACGGGGTCCGTGTTCAGTTTCCCAAAGCACTCCGGTTTCGGGGTGCATCACTAAGGCTTGCGGATTACGATGTCCATAAGAATATACAGCTGTTTTTGCACCATCAATGCCAACATGCGGATTATCTTGGGGAATACTTCCGTCAAGGGTTAAGCGGTAAATTTTTCCTCCGTCACGGTTTATGTCTTGAGGGTTTTCGTCACGGTTACCTCGATCGCCAATGGAAAAGAACAAGTGTCCTTCTTGGTCAAAAACAATACGAGAACCCCAATGTTGTCCTTTTTTTGTATTTGGAGTCGCTTTGTATAACAGTTTTAAATCTTCTAGTCTTGTGTCCACCAACTTGGCAGAATACAAGGCTGTGTTGCCTCCTAAACCATCTTCTTCCACATCAGCACTGAGGGTCATGAAAATCATACTATTTTCGTTGAACTCAGGGTGCAAGGCGATATCTAAAAGGCCACCCTGACCACGAGAATATA
>RGZR01000005.1 GCA_010031465.1 Flavobacteriia bacterium | reverse complement strand
GGGAAATTTTGCAGCACCTAAGTTGGAAACTGTTAAAATAGCCGTTATTGGAGTAGGAGCTCGAGGGTCAGGTCATGCTAGGCAACTGGCAGCTATAGAAGGAACAGAAATAATTGCAATTTCAGATTTATATGAAGATTTGGTAGAACGCGCTGTTCAACGATGTGAGCAAGTTGGGAATGGAAGACATCAATCTATTGCACGATATTTTGGAGAAGAAGATGCATGGAAAATAATGTTAAGAGAAACAAAACCCGACATGGTTATCATCGCCACAAATTGGAAAAATCACGCCCCAATGGCGATTGAAGTCATGGAACAAGGAGCACATGCATTTGTTGAAGTGCCTATAGCAGTTACATTGGAAGAAATGTGGAATATAGTAGACACTTCAGAAAGTACCCATAAACATTGCATGATGATGGAAAATGTTAATTATGGGAGAGATGAATTACTCTACTTAAACTTATGCCGTAAAGGTATAATTGGAGAAATACTACATGCAGAAGCAGCTTATATCCACGAATTGCGTTTTCAAATGGAAGAACAAGATAGAGGAACTGGTTCTTGGCGGACTTATCATTATGCCCAACGCAATGGGAATTTATACCCAACACATGGATTGGGTCCGGTAGCTCAATATATGAATATTGGAAGAGGAGAGGATATGTTTAAAACCTTAGTTTCCTTTTCAACCCCTGCCCGAGGGAGAGCTTTATATGCCGAAAAAAATTACCCTGAAAATCATAAATGGAATGAGCTTACTTTTAAAGGAGGAGATTTGAATACCTCTTTAATTAAAACGCATTTGGGAAGAACAGTTATGGTACAATGGGATGAAACAAGTCCACGGCCATATACAAGACATAATCTTATTCAAGGAACAACAGGTACCTTAGCAGGATTTCCTACACGCGTTGCTTTAGAAGGAGGAGTTGCAGGAGTAACAGATAATCATCACAGTTGGGCACAAGGAGAAGCATTAGCTTCTCTTTATGAGGAATATGAACATCCATTATTTAAAAGAGTAGGTGCTTTGGCAGAAAAAATGGGAGGACATGGCGGAATGGATTTTTTAATGCTATTCCGTATCATTGAATGCTTAAGAGAAGGGTTGCCTCTTGATCAAAATGTATATGAGGGGTGTTTATGGAGTGCTGTAGGTCCATTAAGTGAAGCTTCAGTAGCTCAAGAGGGAATGCCACAAACATTTCCTGACTTTACACGCAAACAGTGGAATACTACACTTCCATTAGATATTATAGCCTAGATTTTTGAATCCTAATCTAAGTTCCTTGATTCAGGTTAGTGCCGCAGCTCGTATTTGTTTTTTTGGTGATCATCAAGATTATCTAAAACTGCCTGTTATTGCGGGAACTATTGACCGTAAAATTTTCATAAAAGCACGTCCAAATAACAAAAATAAATATCTTTTACAACTTACTGATATTGAAGAAAATAAAGAGATAGACTTAAACCAAAATATAAATACGGTTTTGTCCGGGGATTATTTCTTATCCTGCCTTTCACTGCTTCAAAAAAAAGGCGGACGATTCTCCCAAGGATATGATATAGAAATTACGGGCAATATACCTGTTAATGCAGGCATTTCCAGTTCCTCTGCATTGGTTGTAGCTTGGCTTCGTTTTTTACTCAAAGCACAAGACACATCACTAAAGCCCACTCAGGCTGAGTTGGGGCATTGGGCCTATGAGGCAGAAGTTTTATTTTTTGATCAACCCGGAGGCTTAATGGACCAATATACCATAGCCCAAGAAAATGTACTTTTTATAGATACCCGGACAGGAAATACAGAAAAACTAACCCCTAACATGGGAACCCTTATTCTTGCCGAATCCGGCATTCCAAAACAAACCCTTACCGTTCTAAAGAATGCTCGGGTATATGGACAAGAAGCCCTAAAAGCAGTTCATGAGTATGACCCTAATTTTGATATTTACAGCGCCAAAGCTGAGGATGTACAAAAATATATGGCCGTTGTTCCTGATCTTTATAAAAAACATTGGAAGGCAGCGGTTTTGAACTATAACATTACCCTTCAAGCCAAAGCCCTTTTATCGGAGGATGCACCAAATAGTTCAAGTTTAGGTAAATTGATGAACGCGCATCAAGAGCTCTTGGAAAATTGTATTGAAAACACACCCTCGTTGATGAAAGTCCAAATGAATGCGGCTTTGAAAGCAGGAGCACTAGGCGCAAAAATTATTGGTTCAGGAGGCGGGGGATGCATGGTAGCCCTCACCACAGAACAATCCAAATCGAAGGTGATAAATGCATTTTTAGCAGCAGGTGCGAAAAGTGCTTATGAAGTTAATTTGATAACCTCAACAACAGAATAAACACTATGGAAAGTATAGTAATTATGGCAGGAGGGGCATCCTCGAGAATGAAAAAATCGATTGGAGGAAGCGTTCTTTCTGAGGAAACAAAACAAATCATACTCTCCCGTCATAAAAGCCTTATTCCTTTAGGAAAATCACAGAAACCCCTTTTGTTTCACCTTATTCAAAATGCGGTACATGCAGGGTATAAGACGGTTTATCTCATTACCAGTCCTGAAAATGAAGCCTTTCAACAAGAGGTAGGAAGGTTACAAACAAACAATACCTATGCTGGGGCCACGGTTCATTATGCCCTTCAATACACCCCTGAAAATAGAGAAAAACCCTTAGGGACTGCAGATGCTGTTTTGCAAGCCATGGAACAATATCCAGAATTACAAAACACAACTTTTACAGTTTGCAATGGCGATAATTTGTATTCAAGGAACGCCCTTACCTTATTACGCACATCACGAACTACACCCCATGCAATGATTAGTTACGCCCGTTCCGGCTTGCAATTTTCAAATGATCGGATTGCTTCTTTTGCCATAATGGATATTGACACTAAGGGATTTGTAAAACAAATTATTGAAAAACCGGATCCCGCCCTATTGCATAAATTTCACGATGAAACCAATGAAATTCGCATTAGTATGAATGTTTTTAGTTTTAATGGGGAATTATTGTATCCTTTTGTAAAGGAATGTCCGCTGCATCCTGAACGTGGTGAGAAAGAATTGCCCGAAGCAGTCCGACGAATGATACTGTCGCATCCCGAAGGAATGATAAGTATTCCTTTAACGGAACACATTCCCGATTTGACTTCAGCCGAAGATTTAACTACTTTTAATTCAATGTAAAAAACCCCTCTGGGTATCCTCGTTTTCCCAGGGCTTTTTGTCGTGATAAAATTACAAACTACAGAAAACAGCTGCATTAACCCATGGTAACTTTTATGTTAACAAATTCAATACGATTAGGCCTTCTTTCCTTTTATATTTCTTTCCTTTTTATTCAATGTGCCGATCCCGAAACTCCTTTGGATCGTGCGTTAAAAAATGCGGGACCTGGAGTTCAAGACGTTTTAAAAGAAAAAGACCGTTATGAAATTCAAATTCGGCTGACTGAGGTTTTAGAGAAAGAGGGACAACTAGAATTTAGAACGTCAAGTTTTCAGGAGGACGATCAATTTTACTTTTATCCCGCCAGTACTGCAAAATTACCTGTTGCTATTTTAGCCTTACAAAAACTAAGAGCTTTGCAACAACAAGGCTATGCAATTGACGCTACTACTCCATTTGAAGTTGTCGATACAGAGGGAAAACGCATTCAAAATAAAGACACTACTGCACTCAATCAGAAACTTACCATTGCCCACCTGATTAAAAAAATATTTTTGGTGAGCGACAATGATGCTTACAATTATCTATTCGACTTTTTAGGAAGAGACGATATCAATAATGCACTACAAAAGCTAGGTTTGAAAAACACCTACCTCTATCATAAATTTCTTTTTGGTGCAGACAATAACAATACTTGGGAATATCGATTTTTTAACCTTGATCAAGACACCCTTTATTTTCAACCTACAATACCATCTAACGGAACAGGAAATACCCAGGAGTTAAAATCCATTTTTAAGGGAGAAGGATATGTTGAAAATGGGAAAACAGTAGCATCACCATTTGATTTTAGACAAAAAAACAGAATCTCACTTTCCGATCTTGAAGGCATATTGAAACGTATTTTTTATTCAGAAACTTTTGCTGAAAACGAACGTTTTGCCCTTTCAGAAGAGGATTTAGAATTTTTACGCTTTTGGATGAGTCGCTCTACCCTTGAGAGTAATGATCCGAATTATCACTACGGGGATTATTATGACAGTTATGTAAAGTTTTTCATTTATGGCGATACAAAAGGGCAAATGACGGATGAAATTCGGATATACAATAAAGTGGGATTTGCTTACGGTACAGTTACCGATGCAGCCTATATTGTTGATCAAAAAACAAACACGCGATTCTTTCTTTCGGCAACAATTCTGGTAAATAAAAACCAAATTTTTTACGACGACATCTATGAATTTGAAACGATCGGAATTCCCTTTTTAGCAGAATTAGGACGAGCCGTTTTAGCAGAATTAACTACGCCTTAAGCAGCCCTAAAGCAACAAGGCGCTGATGTAAGAATTCACCCGCTGTAATATCCGCGTACCCTTTCGGATGATCTGAATCAATGGTTTGGGGAAGACAATTTAACGGCATATGGGGTACAGGATGCATAAAAAAGGGAAGTGAATAACGCGCCTTAGCCCACTCTTCTTTAGGGGGATTTGTTACGCGATGAATAGTGGAGGGCAAGTGATTATTTGTTAAGCGCGACAACATATCTCCAATATTGATCATCAATTCATCAGGTGCCGCAATAGCATCAATCCATTCGTTATTTCTATTTAGCACCTGAAGACCACTGCCTTGTGCACCCATTAGCAAAGTGATCAGGTTTATGTCTCCATGGGCTGCAGCACGTTCGGCATCTTGAGGGGGTTCTGTTAAAGGGGGGTAATGAATGGCCCTTAAAATTGAATTTCCTTCTAAAATGTATTTATCAAAATAATGTTCCTCCAACCCGAGATAAAGCGCAATGGCCTGGAGTAAAACCTGAGCAGTTTGCTCCAATTTTTTAAAAACCTCATTTCCAATCGCGTTAAAATGATCGCGTTCTTTTACGGTAATATTATCGGGATAAATTGATTTTAAATTTGGGTGCGATTCAAGGTTTTGTCCAAAATGCCAAAACTCTTTTAAATCGCCAACAGTTCTTCCTTCTGCATGTTCCTTACCGAAACCGGTATACCCTCTTTGTCCTCCACCTCCTTCAATTTCGTATTGGCTTTTAAGCGCTTGAGGGAGGGCAAAAAACGCCCGAATTTCTCGGTATAAATCCTCTTGTAATTCTGCATTTAAAAAATGCCCCCGTAGGGCTAAAAATCCAATCTCCTTAAAAGAAGATCCGATATGTTGCACAAAACGTTCTTTTGTTTGAGGGTCTCCGGAACGAAAATCGTTTAAATCGGCTTTGGGTATGTGTTGCATTTGGTAAAGTTAAAAAAAGCGAGCCCATCGGCTCGCTTTACATTTAGATAAGGAAACTTACAGTGGTAACCCAGTGGGCACCTGCTGTCTATTGTTCCTCAAATAATCTTCATAAGACATAAGCACCTCCTTTCTAAATTTAGTTGAACATGACTGTTGTCACAGCCCTAACTACTCAACCCAAAAATAAGGAAAATGTATTTTTTACATCCTTATAATTTCACAATTTTTTTCAACGTTAACCCTTGAACCAAAATAGTGAAGAGCACTACCCCATAGGTCAATACTAAAATAAGGTCTTTACCTGTTCCTATAGCATCCGGTAGGTTAAGTGCCAGTGCAATGCTTAACCCTCCTCTGAGGCCCCCCCAGGTAATTATTAAGGCGGTATTTTTTTCAAATGTCTTTTTTATGGATAGCAATTGAATGGGTAAAAACACCCCTATTGCTCTTGAAACCACCACCAATACAATTACGATTAAAGTAATGAGCAGGTACGAAAAATCAAAGCTTTGGAAAATGGGAAGCATTTCTAACCCAATAAGGATAAATAAAATGGCATTTAAGGTTTCATCAATAAGGTGCCAAAATTTATAAACGTAATCCCCCATGGCTTTTTGTACCCCATCGGTTTGTTTATCAGCATCAATATTTCGATTTAAGAATAGCCCCATTACAACAACACCCAGTACTGCAGAAAAGTGAAATACATTTGATATTACGGGAACAAGCAACACCAAAGAAAGTGTTATCAGCACCTCAAGTTCAACATGGTCGTTTTCAATATATTTGACAAGTTTTACCCCTAAATACCCTAATAGGGCACCAAGTAAAACACCTCCAATAACTTCAGTGACAAATAAACTTGTAACACTAAGCACAGTTATATTTTCTAAGCCCTCGGATTGGATACCTAAAAGGGTTAAAAAAACCACAACCCCAATACCATCATTAAAAAGGGATTCTCCAGCTATGCGTGTTTCTGTAATGGAAGAAAGGTTCATTTTTTTTACCATAGACAGAACGGCGATGGGATCTGTAGGCGCAATAAGCGCACCAAAGAGAAGGCATTCTATATAATTTAACCCTAATACTTGAAGTCCTAAAAAAGGGTTTTCTACTAACCAAAATAATCCTGTACCTACGGCGAAAGTTGAAAAAACCACCCCTACACAAGCCAACAACAATATGGTGAGTTTGTCTTTTAAAAGTTCATGTACATTAACCGTTATTGCCCCTGCAAAAAGCAAAAAAGGAAGCATAACATCGATGAGCAACACACTAAAGTCAAATCCCTCGGTTATTGATGCCGCAAGGGTGATAAAATCAGGATCAATAATACCAATTAAAAACACACCTAAGGACAGAATTATAGCCAAGGCCATTAACCCAATGGTGTGGGGTAACTTAAGAAGGCGCAAATTGATAATAGAAAAAAGAGACGCTAGTAACAACAAAAATGCTGAGAGCTCAAGTAAATTCATTTTGAATATCGTTTTTTTAAAAGTAAGAGATTTTAGCCTTTTGACGCCAATTTGGCTAAGTATTTGCCAATTAAGTCAAACTCAAGATTGACAATTGTCCCTTTTTTAAGGGCGTGAAAGGTCGTGTGTTCATAAGTATAAGGGATGATTGCAACGGAAAAAGAATCGGACCCACTATCAACCACAGTAAGGCTCACTCCATTTACAGTTATGGACCCTTTTTCAATGGTAATGTTTCCTTTTTTAGGATCGTAGGTAAAATGATACTTCCAACTTCCCTCTTCACTTAAGACTTCTGTACATGTTGCGGTTTGGTCTACATGCCCTTGAACCAAATGGCCATCGAGTCGATCCCCTAATTTCATTGCACGTTCTAAATTGACACGCTCACCAACAGCAAGTGTACCCAAATTGGTTTTCTTTAAGGTTTCACTAATAGCAGTAACAGTATATTGCGCTGCATTGCAAGCCACAACTGTTAGACACACTCCATTGTGCGCAACGCTTTGATCGATTTTTAGAGATTTTGCTAGGGAGCTAGACAGCGTAATGTGCAAATTATCACCGTCTTTTTTTAAGTTTTCTACTTTGCCAAAAGCTTCAATAATTCCCGTAAACATGCCTTATTATTTAGTTACCTTTGTTCAAAAATACACTAAAAGCGCCTGATGTGAGTGAAATACCAAAAATTAACGTGGGGATTTCTGTTGGAGATCCAAACGGGATTGGCATTGAAATTATTCTTAAAGCCTTTCAGGACAAGCGCATTTTTGATTTTTTTACCCCTATTGTTTTTGGGCACAGCAAAAATTTTATAGAAGAACAAAAAAAGTGGGGATTACAAATCGGGATTTACGCGTTGCACGACATTAAAAAGCCAAATAAAACGCGCTTAAATGTTGTCAATATATGGGATAAGCCCTTTCCAATAGACTACGGGAAAGAGCAGCCTGAAGCAGGGGATTTTGCTTTCGCTTCATTAGAAGCAGCCACTGAAGCACTTAAAAAAAACCAGATTCAGGTGCTTGTTACTGCGCCCATCCACAAAAAAAGCATACAGTCAAAAGCATTCAATTTCCCGGGCCATACCGACTACCTAAACAGTCAATTGGAAGGGGAGAGCTTAATGTTTATGATTTCAGAAGAGTTAAAAGTAGCGTTAGTGAGTGATCATATCCCTTTGCACTCAATTACCCAATACCTTACGGCAGAAAAAATTACGCAAAAAATACAGCTGTTAGAAAAAAGCGTACAACACGACTTTGGTATTGCACGTCCAAAAATTGCCGTTTTGGGGATCAATCCCCACAATGGTGATCAAGGGGTAATTGGGGAAGAAGACGATCAATTGGTTAGGCCTTTACTTCAATCACTTTTTGAAAAAGGGCATTTGGTTTTTGGTCCTTTTGCTGCAGACGGGTTTTTTGGAAGCCGTCTGCACAAAAATTACGATGCCGTTTTAGCGATGTATCACGATCAAGGATTGATTCCTTTCAAAACCCTATCCTTTGGTGAAGGGGTAAATTTCACAGCGGGTCTTAGCCACATACGAACCTCTCCTGACCACGGCACCGCCTTTGATATTGCGGGGAAGGGAATAGCGGATCCCAGTTCCTTTATAGCCGCTTTATACAGCGCACGTTCACTTTATTTACAACGCTTAGAAACAAAGGCCGTTGCTTTAGTCCAAAACTAAGAGGGGGCTGTCTTTATATCCTATCCGAACCGCTTTTGCCACAAGGTTTTTATTCATGGGAAGGGGTTGAGTATAGGGGTGCCATAGGCTGTCAGTTGCTTTTTTCCATACTATACTAGCGCCTTTATTAGAATGCGAAAGGGCATATTCTGTTGCCGCATCAACTTTTTGAAGCTCGCTTAAAACGGGAACAGCCCCGTTGGGAAACCAATTTTCGAGTAATGTTTGTTCAGGGATTTCCCCTAAATCCCCCGTTTCAATAATCCATTCGTCGAGTTTTTGTCTTAGGTGTTCAAGCACCTCTTTCATTTCAGGATCAAAGGCAAGGTTATTCAACTCATAGGGGTCTAAATCTATATTGTATACTTCTTCAACCGCTTTGGGCGTTTGAAACCACAATGCAGGTTTTTCATCTAGGGAATCCGTTTCCCAAAGGGCGTTAAGTTCTTTCATCATGGGCATTTGTTCTCTATACTTAACCGGAAGGGCATGAGGAAGATTGACTGTAAAGTTTCGAATGTATTTGTACTGTTTGTATCGAACCGCTCTCACTCGATCGGTTTGTTCGTCAAAGCGATCAGAGGTAGCAAAAACATAAGAGGAAGGCTCGGTTTTAAATGAACCAAACAGTGCTTTTCCTTGCATATAATCAGGGGGTTGAATTCCGGCAAGAGACAATACGGTAGGGGCAAAATCAATAAAACTGATGAATTGATTGTCGCGTGTTCCTGCCTTTTCTTGGTGGGGAAATTTTATAACCAAGGGCACTTTTATCCCCGTTTCGTATAGGGCCCGTTTGTAACGAGGAAAAGGCCCTCCGTGATCGCCATAGAAAAAAATAAGGGTATTTTCATACAGCCCTTCTTCTTTTAAGGCTTCAATAATTTCACCAATTTGTTTGTCCAATCGCACAAGGTTACTGTAGTTTACGGCAATGTCTTTTCGTACTACGGGAGTATCAGGAAAAACAGGAGGTAGGGGGACTTCTTCAGGCGCTACGGCTAAGGGCTTGTCTTGTTGATTCCAAATTTGGGATTCATGGCTTATGCCAAAGTTAATTACGGCAAAAAAGGGCTGGTCTGGAGTTCGCTTTTTCCAATGGGCCTTTGTGCCACTTTCGTCCCACGCCCCGTCTGTTTTTTTAAAGTTATAATCTTCTTTCGCGTTGTTTGTACAATAGTAATTGGCAGCCCGTAAATATTCAGTAAACATTTTTACCCCTTCGGGCAAAAGGGGAGAATAACTGGGAATGTTAATTGTGGGTTGGTTTTCTGTTCGATACCCATTATAGGTGCGCATGTTATGCGTACCTAGGCTTGTGGGATACATTCCCGTAATTAGGGCACTTCTTGCTGGGGCACAAACAGGAACAGGACTGTAGGCGTTTTCAAACACCACCCCATCTTTTGCTAAAGCAGACAAATAAGGAAGCGCAACGGGGACCTCGGCATACATAGGAAAAAATTCAGGAGATTGGTCTTCAGCAACCAACCACACTATATTGGGTGGCGATTCTTTTTTAGGTGTGGAAAGACACCCAAGAAAAAGAATACCGGTAAGGAAAAGTAGAATTCGATTCATCATTATTTTTTAAATAGACCAACAAAAAGCCCACCAAGTAAGGAGTGTATAAGACTGGATAATGCGGCAGGAATGGCCACTTGTGGGCTCGTAAAATTTTCACGTGCTAAAACAACCCCTAGGCCTGAGTTTTGCATCCCGACTTCAATAGAAATGGTTTTAGCAACCTCCCATTTTTTAAAGGCCATCCAACTGATAAGAAATCCTAATACAAACCCGAGAACGTGGAGGCATAGTAAAGCGAGTAAGAGTTGAAATCCAGAATTTAAAATTATGTCTTTTCCCTGTGCCACAATGCTGGCCACAATTAAGGAAATCAGAACGGCCGCCAAAGGAGGAGAAAAGGGGATCAGCTTTTGGGTAAGCTTTGGTAAATACCGATTCATTACCAAGCCCAAGGCTACAGGAAGAAAGACAACCTTTAACGTACTGTAAACTAGGCCAAGGGCAGACACGTCTAAATAACTTCCAGAAAGTTGTAGTGTTAAAAAGGGCGTCATCACTACGGCTCCAAGCGTTGAAAAAGCCGTCATGGAAACCGATAGGGCCACATTGGCACGAGCCAAATAGGCAATAACGTTTGATGCGGTTCCCCCAGGGCAACTGGCGACTAAAATCATGCCCACGGCAAAAAATGGAGGAAGCTGAAACAGTTTTGCTAAACCCCAACCCAACAAGGGCATAACGGTAAATTGCAATAACAAACCCAGACCAATCCATTTGGGATAATGAATGACGTGTAAAAAATCTTCCATTTTAAGGGTTAACCCCATTCCCAACATAATGAGGCCCAACCCTAATGGGAGTAGGGGTCCCTGAAACCAAGTCATTAAAGGAGGATACAGAATTCCAGCCATTACGCAAGAACTAACAATCCAAGGGAATGCCCCCGTTATCTTTTCGGATAGTGAAACCATATAAAGATCCAATGTAGTTAAAATCTATAAATTGAGGTTTTCTATGATGGGGAAGTAAAAAAAGAAAGTGAAATTATTAAAATTAATAGTAATACTATTATATTTGCCCTATGCAAGCGTTACAAATCAACCTTTCGATTGACGGTTCTCTTTTTACAAAAGATCCTGAATCTTCTGATTTAGGGAAAAAAATTGTGCGCACAAGTATTGAAATGATTGATGAACTTGGCTATGAAGCGTTTACCTTTAAAAAACTGGGAGATCGAATCCATTCAAACGAAAGCTCAATCTACCGTTATTTTGAGAGCAAGCACGCCTTATTGGTTTATCTTTTTAATTGGTATTGGAGTTGGATAGAGTACAAACTGGTTTTTCTTACCATGAACATAGAAAAACCCGAAGTAAAATTGGTAAAAATCCTTCGCTTACTTACTGAAGAGATTAAAGAAGACAGTGACTTTAGCTCTATTAACGAGGTACTATTAAATAAGATTATTATTTCTGAATCTGCGAAAGCGTATCACAATAAGGAAGTAGATGAAGACAACAAAAAAGGATTTTTTAAAGTTTATAAACGCGTAGTACAACGGGTTTGTGACATCATTCTTGAAATTAATCCCAACTACCCGTACCCCCACATGTTGATTTCAACCATTATTGAAGGGGCTCATCATCAACGGTTTTTTTCCGAACACTTACCCTCTTTAACCGATGTTGAGGAAGGGAATAATGCGATTGATCGATTTTATGAAGAATTGCTATTAAAAGCGATAAAAACAGAGGTTTAATTAAAAATGAAAATGAAAAATGAAAGCACACACTAAAGAAACACAATCAAAAATGACTCCTGAATTGGCCTTACAGGCATTAAAAGAGGGGAACCAACGGTTTATCAATCAAAATAAAGTAGATAGAAACTTACTTGAACAGGTAAACGACACCAGTACGGGTCAGTATCCTTTTGCCACCATTTTAAGTTGTATTGATTCTCGAGTTTCTTCTGAATTGATATTCGACCAAGGAATAGGCGATATATTCAGCGTACGTATTGCAGGTAATTTTGTCAACGAAGACATTCTTGGCAGCATGGAATTTGCCTGTAAACTTGCCGGTACAAAGCTTGTTTTGGTATTGGGCCACACGGCATGTGGTGCCGTAAAAGGGGCATGTGATCATGCTCGATTGGGGAATTTAACCGCCTTAATTAACAAAATTGAACCTGCTGTAGAAGCCGTTACTGAACCTCAAGACACCAACTTAAGAAATTCAGGGAATGCCGCTTTTGTAGATGCGGTAGCCAAAAAGAATGTAGAAATGACAATTGATGCGATTCGAAATTCCAGCAGTGTTTTAGCGGATATGGAGCGCGAAGGGAGCATTCAAATTGTTGGGGGCATGTACGATATTAAAACCGGACAAGTTCATTTTTATTAATGCAGAGTTTAAACTAATTGAACCCTTCAATAGTAATCTTACATTGAAGGGTTTTTTTGTTACATTCGTTTTAAAATATACCGTAATGAAAAGAGTTTTCCTCCTGTATTTCCTGCTAATGTTATCCTGCCAAAATCAAAGTAGTAAACGGGAATACCCCGTAACTGAAAAAATTCCTGTGATTGACACCTATTTTGATCAAGAAGTGATTGACAACTACCGCTGGCTAGAAGACGACAACAGCGAAAAGACAAAGGGGTGGGTAGCCCAACAAAACGAAGTTACTTTTGACTATCTCGACCAAATTCCTTTTCGGGAACAATTAAAAAACCGATTAGAAGCGATTTGGAATTACGAAAAAATTACAGCCCCTTTTAAAGAAGGAGAATACACTTACTTCTATAAAAATGAAGGGCTTCAAAATCAATATGTGGTCTATCGGTCAAAAGCAGGTCAGGATCCCGAAGTGTTTTTAAACCCTAATTTATTTGCGGAAGACGGCACAACTTCACTGGCTGGGTTGAGTTTTTCAAAAACCGGAAAAATTGTAGCCTATTCGATTAGTGAGGGAGGAAGCGATTGGCGTAAAATAATTGTAATGGATGCAGAAACAAAAACCATACTTGAAGACACCTTGGTGGACGTTAAGTTTAGTGGTATTGAGTGGAAATCTGATGAAGGGTTCTTTTATTCAAGTTATGATAAACCCACAGGAAGCGAACTTTCACAAATGACAGATCAGCATAAATTATTTTATCACCGTTTGGGGACTTCACAGCAAGAAGATGAATTGATTTTTGGAGGCACAGCCAACGAAAAACACCGTTATGTTAGTGCCAGTGTAACCGATGACGCCAACTACTTGCTTGTTACCGCCTCAAAAACCACTTCAGGGAACATCAGCTTTTTAAAAGACCTTACACAACCCAATGCGCCCCTAGTAGCTGTTGATACAGACTATGCCACCGACAGTTATCTGCTTGAAAGTAGGGGTTCAACCTTGTATTTGGTAACCAATAAAAATGCCCCCAATCAAAAGGTGGTTACGGCTCAAGTGAAAGCGCCCAACGAATCCAATTGGACCGATTTTATTTCGGAAACGGAACACGTACTTTCTCCGAGTAGTGGCGGCGGCTATTTTTTTGCACGCTATATGGTAGATGCCCTAACCCAAGTAATACAATACGATGCCAAAGGAAACGCCATGGGTGAAATTGAATTGCCCGGAATAGGATCAGAATTGTATTGGTCGCCTAAAATTGATTTTGATCCCAATAACTACGTTTCCAAACAACTGTTTTTCACTTCAAAAGACGGGACAAAAGTTCCCATCATCATTACCCATAAAAAGGGAATAGAATACACAGGAAAAAACCCAACCATTTTATACGGATATGGAGGTTTTAACGTCAGTGTAAGGCCTTCATTTAGTATTGCCAATGCCGTGTGGATGGAGCAAGGCGGGGTATATGCAGTTCCTAATTTACGTGGAGGAGGCGAATATGGAAAAGCATGGCACCTTGCCGGAACACAACAAAACAAACAAAATGTATTTGATGATTTTATCGCGGCGGCAGAATATATCATTGCAGAAAACATTACCAGTCCGGAATATTTAGCCATTCGCGGAGGCTCTAATGGCGGACTTTTGGTTGGGGCAACAATGACCCAACGCCCCGAACTGATGAAAGTGGCTTTGCCGGCTGTAGGTGTTTTAGACATGCTGCGCTATCATAAGTTTACTGCAGGCGCGGGATGGGCTTATGATTACGGTACTTCTGAAGACTCGCCCGAAATGTTTGACTACTTAAAAGGCTATTCTCCAGTTCACAATGTAAAGGAAGGAACGCAATATCCGGCAACTTTAATCACCACAGGTGATCATGACGATAGAGTGGTGCCGGCACATTCCTTTAAATTTGCGGCAGAGCTGCAAGACAAGCACCAAGGAGAACTCCCCGTTTTTATTCGTATTGAAACCAATGCCGGGCACGGTGCGGGAACTCCCGTTTCTAAAACCATTGAGCAATATGCCGATATTTTTGGGTTTACCCTTTACAATATGGGTTTTAAGGTATTGCCCGAAAATGTACAAAGCAAAATAAAAGGATAATCCTTTCTTTTTTAGAGGATTCCTAATACTTTCCTACCCTCATGAGGAGGCAGTTTTCTCGCACACTCTTATTTCGTCCTACAAAATCTCCTACAGCGTTAAAGATTGATGGGGAGAGGCAATTAGTCCAATACAGAAAGGGAGAACACCTTTAATCAAAACAGGGAAACGCTATGCTATAGACTGATTTTGAGAAGGGAGTAGATAAAAGTACCCCACGCTGACAGAAAATATAAAAGCACGGGCATACAAAAAAACAAGCACACGATACTATTTGGGAAACCGCGCATAGCCCAGACCGCTATCTCCGCCCAACCAAAACTAATCTTCCATTGAAAAGCTTTCCATAAACTTGGTTGTATAGTTCCCTTTAACATAATCGGGATGGCTCATCAATCGCAAATGGAAAGGAATGGTAGTTTTAATACCGTCAATATAAAATTCTTCTAGGGCACGTTTCATTTTATTGATGGCCTCTTGCCGGGTTTGTGCTGTGGTAATCAACTTGGCAATCATAGAGTCGTAATGCGGGGGAATAACATAACCGCTATACACATGGGTATCCACACGCACCCCGTGCCCACCGGGCAAGTGTAAATTGGTGATCATCCCTGGACTGGGGCGAAAATCATTATAGGGGTCTTCGGCATTGATCCGACATTCAATGGAATGCAATTTAGGAAGGTAATTTTTCCCTGAAATTTTTTCTCCAGCGGCTACTTTTATTTGTTCGCAAATCAGGTCATAATCAATAACTTGTTCTGTAATGGGATGTTCTACTTGAATACGGGTATTCATTTCCATAAAGTAGAAATTCTTATGCTTGTCGACTAAAAATTCAATCGTCCCGGCACCCTCATATTGAATAAATTCAGCGGCTTTTACTGCCGCATCCCCCATTTTTTTACGCAAATCCGGCGTCATAAAAGGAGAAGGGGTTTCTTCGGTCAGCTTTTGGTGTCTGCGCTGGATGGAACAATCGCGCTCCGACAAGTGACACGCCTTTCCTGTAGAATCACCAACCACTTGAATTTCAATATGGCGGGGTTCTTCAATCAGCTTTTCCATATACATACCGTCGTTTCCAAAGGCAGCAGCGGCTTCTTGTCGCGCACTTTCCCACGCTTTTTTCAGGTCGTCTTCTTTCCAAACGGCGCGCATCCCCTTACCCCCACCACCGGCGGTGGCTTTGAGCATTACGGGATACCCCACCTCTTTGGCTATTTTTTTGGCTTGTTCAAAAGACGCGATCAAGCCTTTTGACCCAGGAATGGTCGGAACGCCAGCGGCTTCCATGGTGGCTTTTGCTGAGGCTTTATCGCCCATTTGGTCAATCATTTGCGGAGACGCCCCAATGAATTTTATGCCGTGTTCTTTACATATTTTTGAAAATTTGGCATTTTCAGAAAGAAAACCATACCCCGGATGGATGGCATCAGCATTGGTAATCTCTGCAGCGGCAATAATGTTCACCATCTTTAAATACGACTCCGCACTTGGCGCTGGGCCAATACACACGGCTTCATCAGCAAACCGAACATGCAAGCTGTCAGTATCGGCTTTAGAATATACAGCAACCGTTTTTATACCCATTTCTTTGCAAGTACGTATAATTCGCATCGCAATTTCACCTCGATTGGCGATTAAAATTTTATTAAACATGAACAGATTTTAGGAAGGATCAATAACAATTAAGGGTTGGTCAAACTCAACAGGAGAAGCATCATCAACTAATATTTTGACTATAGTTCCGCTTATTTCAGATTCAATTTCGTTAAACAACTTCATGGCCTCAATAACACAAAGCACATCCCCTTCATTTATAGTTTTGCCTACTTCTATAAAGGCAGGTTTGTCAGGAGCGCCTTTTCGATAAAAAGTACCTATAATAGGTGACTTGATCGTAATCAGGTGATCCTCTTCCTCTTTTGCAGGTTCTTTTGCAGCGGGCACAGCGGCTGGAGCAGGAGCAGCAACGGCTTGTACTTGGGGTAGAAGTGTGGTGTGCTCAACGGGAACAGGATCACTACCGGTTTTAATGGTGATTTTCACATCTTCCATTTCTAATTTCACTTCAGTTGCACCCGACTTGGCTACAAATTTGATTAAATTTTGAATGTCTTTAAGATCCATACTTTTTTCAGTTTAGTTTTTATAGGCCCAGGTTAAATAGGCGGCTCCCCAAGTAAATCCACCGCCAAAGGCAGCAAAAATCAACTTATCACCGGGAGTGAATTTTGATTCGAAATCGTTAAGTAAAAGCGGCAATGTTGCCGCAGTTGTATTCCCGTAATGGGAAATGTTCATCAATACCTTTTCCTCAGAAAGGTTGAGTCGTTTTGCCGTGGCGTCAACAATGCGTTTGTTCGCTTGGTGAGGAACAAGATAATTAATATCACCGCCCTTTAATTGATTGCGGAGCAGAATTTTTTCAGCCACATTGGCCATTTCAGATACGGCAAATTTGAAAACCACTTTTCCTTCTTGGTGAATATTATGCCATCCGGAATCGAATGTGCTTTGCGTTGTAGGATGCAATGAACCTCCCGCTTTAATGCGTAATGCCATTCGCTCTGTTCCGTCACTGCGCAAATATTCATCTTCCCAACCGTATTCATTTGGGCTGGGTTCAAAAAGTACGGCACCGCCACCGTCACCAAATATAATACAGGTGGTTCGGTCAGTATAGTCAACAATTGATGACATCTTATCAGCCCCAATCAGTAAAACTCTTTTGTATTTCCCTGATTGAATGTAGGCAGCGCATATGCTCATTCCGTAAAGAAAGCCTGAACAGGCAGCGTTTAAATCAAAAGCAAAGGCGTTATTGGCTCCTATTTCAGAGGCAACATAGGCGGCAGTAGCTGCCACAGGCATATCGGGGGTAACCGTTGCTACGATAAGTAAATCAATGCTGCTGGGGTCTATTGCGCTTTTAGAAAGTAGATTTTCAGCGGCTTTTATTGCCAAATAAGAAGTGGGCTTTTGGTCGTCTTTAAGAATCCGACGTTCTTTTATCCCTGTTCTAGAGGTAATCCACGCATCGTTAGTGTCCACCATTTTTTCCAAATCTTGATTTGATAAAATTGTGTCGGGAACATACCCTCCAACAGCGGTTATAGCTGCTTTGATTCTTTTATTCTCCTCCAGATTCATGCCTTTAGTTCAGCAAAAATTTTCAATCGATTAAGTGAAGATAGTGGTTTTTTGATGCAATCAAAATTTTTGTATATAAAAAAGCCCTTCCGTTGGGAAGAGCTATTGCATTCGTTTTAGGGGGCTTAAGCTTCTGCTGAAACTGCAGCATCAACCAATACTTGGCCACGGTAATAAAGTTTCCCTTCGTGCCAGTGTGCACGGTGGTATAAATGAGGTTCACCCGTAGTAGTACAGCGTGCTATTTGCTGGTCCGCAGCTTTATAATGCGTTCTTCTTTTGTCTCTTCTTGTCTTAGACGTTTTTCTTTTTGGATGTGCCATAATCTCAATTTTACGTGATCTTTACAAAAGATCTTTTAATTTATTCCATCGCGGGTCTTGTTCCCCGTTTAGTTTTTCTTCTTTAGGTTCTAATGCGCTGAGTTTTTCTAGAATTTCATTTTTCAAACTTCCGTCTTCAACCCCAGGATGAATCCGTTTGTAAGGCAGTGATAACACAATACATTCGTAGAGGTATTGCGCAATGTTGATTTGATAACTCCCCTCAGGAAGCAGCACAATCTCATCACTATCTGTTTCTTGCCCCGAGCCAAACTTTACAACAAAGTCATATGCAGTGGAAATCTTTTGATCATACCACTCCATGGAGACATCACATTGCAGTTGCCCTAGACCTTCAATTGCAAAGTGAAATTCTAAAAAGCTGGGCTTTTTGTCTAATGTCACTTTTGCATTGAGTTTGACGGTTTGAAAATCAGTAAACCCAAAATGTGCAAAGAACTTCGGTTCAATTGTATAAAGAAAGTCGTGTTTTCCAGTTTTTAACCCTACAAAGGGAATGTCAAATTCTTTCAACACAGTCATCATGCGACAATTGAGCGGCAAATTTATAAAAAAAATTAATGCGCAACTTAAATTTATGCCTTTGTTTTACAGCAACCCTTTGGCTCGTAAGTAAGAGGCAATCTGAATGGTGTTGGTGGCAGCACCTTTTCTTAGGTTATCGGCCACTATCCAAAGGTTTAAGCTGTTTTCTTGAGAATGGTCTCTTCGTATGCGTCCTACAAAAACGGCGTCTTTTCCTTCTGACTGGAGCGGTGTAGGGTAGCTGTTGTTTTGCAAATCGTCAAGTACCGTTACTCCGGGAGTGTTTGACAATAATGTACGTACTTCGCCTACTTCAAAGGGGGAACTAAAAGTGATGTTTACTGACTCGCTATGCCCGCCCACAACCGGTATTCGCACGGCTGTTGCTGTTATTCCAAGCGAAGAATCGCCCAAAATTTTATGGGTTTCATTTACCAATTTCATTTCTTCTTTGGTGTAGTCATTGTCTAAAAACACATCACAATGGGGAAGCGCATTTTTATGAATGGGGTGGGGATATACTTTTTCACCCTCAATCCCTTTTGCTTCATTTTCTAATTGCTGAACGGCCTTAACCCCGGTTCCTGTGATGGATTGATAGGTAGAAATAACCAACCTTCTAATGGTAAACGCTTTGTGTAACGGTGCAAGTGCCATAACCAGTTGTATGGTAGAGCAATTCGGATTGGCAATAATCTTATCCTCTTGAGTTAACAATGCACCATTGATTTCAGGAACAATTAGCTTAATGTGGGGCTCCATTCGCCAAGCCGAAGAATTATCAATTACCGTAGTCCCTACCGCTGCAAATTGGGGAGCCCATGCTAATGAGGTTTCCCCCCCAGCAGAAAACAAGGCAACGTCGGGGCGAGCGGCAACAGCAGAGTCAAGACCCATAACGGTGAAGGTTTTGCCATTGTAGTCAATTTGTTTGCCTGCGGAGCGTTCCGAGGCCACTAATAGCAATTCACTATAGGGAAAATGGTGTTCTTTTAAAACGTCAAGCATTACGCGGCCCACCATTCCTGTGGCACCAACTACAGCTACTTTCATAGGGTTTTTATTTTGCGCAAAATTAGGACTAAAACACAGGGAAACAAATAAAGTTGGAGGATATCACAAAAAATAACAAATAGTTACAATTATAACATTAGGGTTGCCATTTACGAACTATTCTCGGGCCCAATTGGGTTAAAAGTTCGTAGCTAATGGTGTTGGCTTTTAAAGCAAATTCAGAAGCGTTTTGATGCGTACCAAAAATTTCAACTTCATCTCCCAATTGACAGTCCACACCTGTAACATCAACCATCACCATATCCATACACACATTTCCTATAATGGGAACGGCCTTTCCGTGAAGATAAACAGGGGCTTGTGACGGTCCAAAATGACGTCCAATACCGTCGGCATGGCCAATTGGGAGGGTAGCTATACTAGTGTCTTTAAGGGCAACCCACCCGTGATCATAGCCTACAGAAGCTCCTTTTTTCACTTGGGTGATCTGACATATTGAGCTTTTAAGGACTCCCAGCGGTCGCAGTTCACAATCCCATTCAGCATTGTTGGCATAACCGTGCAAGGCTATTCCACACCGAACGGCATCAAATTGATATTCCGGATAATTAAAAACGCCTGAACTGTTGAGCAAATGAAAGTAGGGTTGAGGCGTAATTGCCTCAAGGTGAAGGGATTTAATTTTTTGAAAGGATTTAATTTGCTGATCACTTAATGTAGAGGGTCTTTTTTCTTCAGATGCAGCAAGATGTGAATACACACTTTGAATTTGAAAGGGAGCGTTTCGGATTTGATCAAATACCCATTCCGCTTCCTCAGGTAAAAACCCGATTCGATTTAAACCGGTATTGTATTTTAAATGCACAGGATAATCTGTACGCCCTTCGTGTAAGAGTATATTTTTTAGCGCTAAAAAAACAGTCTGGTTATAAAGGCAGGGTTCAAGGTTGTTTGAAACAAGTTCAGAAAGGGTGTGAATTTGAGGATAAAATACAAGTATGGGAATTTGAATTTCCAAGGCGCGAAGTTGAGTTCCCTCTTCGGTATAAGCTACTGCTAATGCGTCAACCCCTAAATGGACTAAGTGTTGCGCAAAAGCACCTAAAGCACTGCCATATGCATTGGCTTTCACCACCGCAATGAATTGGGTTTTGTCTTCCATCTTACTGCGAAGCACCCGATAATTATGGGTTAAATTTTGGGACGATAGATAAAGTGTGTTCAAAGATAGGGTTTAGGAAGAGTTATGGTTTTTTTTTGTCTTTTTGTATTTTTTTTGCACTGTAATAAGCCGCTCGAGATAGCGGTTCATAAACTTCTTTTTCTCCGAGTAAGACCAATTTATCGTCTTCTTTAATGCGGTAACTGTAGTGGGCTAATTGCCCCGTACGCGTACAAATGGCATGCACTTTAGTTACATATTCTGCGGTGGCCATTAAAGCCGGCATGGGCCCAAAGGGGTTTCCTTGAAAGTCCATATCAAGCCCTGCAACAATAACCCGAACCCCCCGGTTGGCAAGATCATTACACACCTGTACAATTTCATCATCAAAAAATTGAGCTTCATCAATACCAACAACATCACATTGGTCTGCTAACATGGAAATATTGGCTGCTGCGGGTACAGGTGTTGAAGCAATCTGATTTTGGTCATGCGAGGTTACCAATTCATCATTGTAACGCTGATCAATGTCAGGTTTAAAGATTTCAATTTTTTGATTGGCAAACTGCGCCCGTTTTAATCGACGAATCAATTCTTCCGTTTTCCCGGAAAACATAGATCCACAAATCACCTCAATCCATCCAAATTGTTCGTTTGAGGGTACTGTATTTTCTAAAAACATTTCGTAATTTTCAACGTGAAACATCTGAGGTAATTCGCCTCCTCTTCACACAAAGGTATTAAAATCAAATGGGTTAATGCACTAGAATTTATGACGGAAGAATTAAAAAAAGCACTGATCCTTTGGGCACAAAAAATAATCCAAGAGCAGGAAGATTGGGATGCCCAAAAACTGCATAGTACCTTACAAAAATTATACGAAATTTCGATCTGTAATCAGATGGTATCCCAGTTTCCTTCTTCTTCAAATGAGGTATGGAAAAGACAACAAACCCAACTCAAAGAGATGCTGGAACAGTTGGCCTCCACTGAGACAAAAGAAACAAATGATGAAAGCCTTGAGGTACCCCCAATGATTGAAGCAATAAAAAACATAGTAGTTGAGATGCCTGAACAAAAGGAATACGACACGCTTTTTGAAACGGCAACGGAAACCCCAATTTTTGTTGCGAAAACAGACCCTATTCTTGGAGAGAAAGAGGGGCCTGCTGCGGCAGACACTACTAAGCCAAAAAAAAATCTGAATGATCAGTTTGCTAAAATTGTCTCGATAGATTTGAATGACCGACTTGCTTTTGTAAAACATTTGTTTGAAAACAATACAAGCGATTATGAACGGGTGCTTTCTCAATTATGCACCTTTACAACTTGGGAAGAAGCTCAAAATTTTATTAACCAACAGGTTAAATCTGAATATTCCCATTGGGATGAAAAGCCTGAACTTGAGGCTCGGTTTATAGCTGTGTTGCAAAAGCATTATGACGAATAAGGCCCTTTAATACTAAAACACAAACACTTGATATACATTGTTCCCACCCCTATCGGAAATCTAGAAGACATCACGCTGAGAGCGCTACGCCTTTTAAAGGAATCCGATTTAATTTTGGCTGAAGACACCCGTGTGAGTCGAGTTTTGATTCAACATCATGGAATCACTACGCCCATGCAAAGTTTCCATATGCACAATGAGCACGCAAAGGTTGGTCAAATTATTGACAAACTCAAAGAAGGACAAACGCTAGCGTTAATTTCTGATGCGGGAACACCGGGTATAGCCGACCCCGGGTTTTTACTCGTGCGCGAAGCGCTTGAACAGGGCATAGAAGTTCAATGTTTACCCGGTCCTACGGCACTTATTCCCGCTCTTGTTCAAAGTGGAATTCCTTCTGATCGTTTTGTTTTTGAAGGGTTTTTACCTCCAAAAAAAGGACGCCAATCGAGGTTATTTTCTTTGGCGGAGGAAGAACGTACCCTTGTGTTTTATGAGTCTCCCCATCGAATTCAAAAAACCCTTATTCAAATGGTTCCTCTTTTTGGGGCGCATCGAAAAACCGCTGTTGTTAGAGAACTGACAAAAAAATTTGAAACTACATTTCGTGGTACGCTTGAAGAAGCCATCCCTTATTTTGAAGCCCATTCACCCAAGGGGGAGTTTGTTCTTGTTGTAGAAGGCAAAAAAAAATAATCAAATGCATTGGATTCCTAGTCCAAATCCCAATACTGAAATCGTCAATAAACTGGCAGAAAGCCTTCAAGTTCCCTATACTGTAGCCTATCTTTTAGTTCAACGGGAAGTGTCCTCTTTTGAAGAAGCCAAGCTGTTTTTCCGACCTGAAGTCGCTCATTTGCACGACCCCTTTTTGATGAAAGATATGGATCGAGCGGTGCAGCGCATTGAAACGGCGCTTTCATCTCACGAAAAAATAATGGTATTTGGCGATTATGATGTTGATGGCACTACTTCTGTGGCTTTGGTGGCATCGTATTTAAAAGACCTTACTACCGTGGTTACCTACATCCCCGATCGTTACAAGGAGGGCTATGGAATTTCCCTTCAGGGAATTGATCAGGCCCATCAGCTAGGAGTCACCTTAATTATTGCTCTTGATTGTGGCATTAAAGCCCATAAAGAAACATCCTATGCAAAAGAATTAGGGATTGATTTTATCATTTGCGATCATCACTTACCGGGAGAAGAACTCCCCTCTGCTCAAGCCGTACTTGATCCAAAGCGAGAAGATTGCAGCTACCCATTTAAAGAATTATGCGGTTGTGGGATTGGGTTTAAACTCATACAAGCAGTACACCAAGCAAAGGGGGGTACTTTAGACACTTTATCCTCGTATTTTGATTTGGTGGCGATTGCCATTGCTGCAGATATTGTTCCCTTAATTGGTGAAAACCGCGTACTTTGTGCTTTAGGGCTTAACAGCTTACGCTCAAACCCTAGGGTAGGGCTTCATTATTTTTTACAATCTGTAAAACGCCCCGTGCAAGTATCGGACCTGGTTTTTGTTCTTGCCCCTCGAATTAATGCCGCCGGTAGAATGGAAAAAGGGCACAGTGCCGTTGAGCTACTTATGGCTGAAGACACCGAAACAGCATTGCGAATCTCAAGAATGATCGAGTTTTTCAATACCGAACGCAGGTCTACCGAAGAACGAATTACGATTGAAGCCTTACAACAAATTGAATTACAAGAAGACCAAAAGGCAGCAAGTACCGTAGTGTATCATCCTTCATGGCACAAGGGCGTTATAGGCATTGTAGCCTCGCGATTAATCGAGACCTATTATCGCCCCACTTTGGTATTAACAAAGTCTGAGGGAGTTTTGGCCGGCTCTGCACGTTCCGTTTCAGGATTTGATGTGTACCAAGCCTTAACTTCATGTGAAGAACATTTAATTCAATTTGGCGGCCATAAATACGCTGCAGGATTAACCTTAGCGGAAGAAGATTGGGAACCTTTTAAAAAGGCTTTTGAAGAGGTAGTTTCAACTACGCTACTTGATACACAAAAAACCCCTTCTTATCTCTATGATACGGTTTTGCCCTTTGATCTTATTTCCCCCAAATTTTATAGAATTCTTCAGCAAATGGAACCATTTGGCCCTCATAATATGAGGCCTGTTTTTGTTACTCACGGATGTAAAGATTCGGGCGGTACCCGCATAGTAGGTAAAGACAAAACCCACTTAAAACTCGAAATTAATGACTCCACAGGTATTGTTTTTAGTGGGATTGCTTTTGGACAAGCAGAACACCTTATCACAATAAAAGAACAACAGCCGTTTTCTGTACTGTATACCCTTGAAGAAAATGAATTTAATGGGGTGAAACAATTGCAACTCAAAGTGAAGGATATTAAATTCGAATAAAAAAAACCCCGCAGAAGGCAGGGTTTTTTAGTACTTGAGTATATTTTGTTTAGAACTGGTAACGCAAAGAGAGGTTCCACGTTCTTCCAAATCCAAACCAAACGGAATTCATGGTATCTACACCGTTCCAAGTAGCAGACCCTGAAGAAGCATGAATGTTTGTATTTGATTCTGCAATATATAAAGTGTTAAAGAGGTTGTTAATGTTTGCTCTAACACTCCATCCTGAACCAAACGTATAAGTCCCCCCTAAATCGACGAGTCCATAAGAGGGAAGTTTTAATGCCCCTTCATTATTCGGATTTGTGAAATCGGAATCGGTAATGCTATAGTCAGCATATAACCCGTCTACAAAGCGATAATCCAGATCTATACGAAACGCATCGCCCAATTTTTGATCCAATCCTAAGTAAAACACAAACTGAGCGGCATCACCTACTTTTGCTCCTTCGGTATACAATTTTCCTGTCCCTACAGACCGTTGATTATCATCAAATAATTCGGCTTCGAAGTCTTTAGTATAGCGCCAGTCTCCAATAGACAGCATTCCTCGAATGCGTGTTTGACTAGAAGGGCGGTATTGTCCCTCGATTTCAATTCCATTGTGAACTACATCAATATTTCTAAATTGAGCTGTACCCTCTACCCCTTGTTGGTTAGAAAGACTTCTAGAGATGAATCGATTTCCCCAAACTGTAGAATAGGCATTAACATTGAGTTTGAATCCATTCCCAATATATCCATATCCAATTTCCAGAGATTGAATGGTTTCATTTTGCAAATTCGGATTCACAAGGTTGGCAAAGTTTGGGAATACTGCGTCAAATTTTGGCTGTCGAGAAATGAATCCTGCATTAAAGAACAGGTTTGAATTTTCATTAAAGTTCAGGTTTGCTCCTCCTTTAAGATACCCACCACCCACATTTTTCTTATCAGAAAGCGGTAGTCCGGGTTGGTCCATCAAGTCTTCTCTTTGGAAAGATTGGTTGGATATTCCTGCTTGAATTACTGCGGTAATAGTATTAGAAGAGTATTCAGCTAAACCATTTACCCCTTGCCAACCTACAAGACCTACGTTATAGTAATCAATTTTTGGCCCTTTAATCCCAGTGCTTTTAAAAGGACTTGGTTCAACTAAAGATTCAATGATCAAGCCTGCTGAGTTTTTATTTCCTGTAGAATAGTAGCCATCCAATCCTAATAAATCACTAAGTACTCTGTAGTGGTAGCCTTTGTAATTTCTTAAATCAATACCGATACTATAGCGCATTTTATCTGATCTGAAATTTAAATTGGATATTCCTCCTATCCAGTCATGTGAATTCATTGAAGATCTACGAATTAAAATCTCTCGGCTAACCCCATCATTTCTAAATCCGTTAGAACCAATTAATTTACCACTGAATCCAGAAATAGGGCCAGAGTAGGGAGAAGGGTTTGAACGGTTAACAGACACGACACGATCAAAATTTATAAAGCCATCTGGTGTTCTTGAGCCTCTTCCATTTTCTAAATAATGCTCAGTAAGATCTTTATTAAAGGGATATAAGTCGATATCTGCATTTCTAAAATTATTCCCTCTTCCTCCAGCTCCTCCACCGCGTCCAGCAGAGCCGTATAATGATGTGGCTAAATCAACCGTTTCTGAAATTTTCCAATCCCAGTTGAAGGTTGCAAGTGGCTTGTTGTAAAAATTTCTTCGAATGCTGAATTCTTCTCCGTTTAAGACACCCCCATTGGTATTCCATCTAGGGTCGATACCTTCTTCACCAAAATTTTCATAATCGCGGATAGACACCCAAGAATCGCGTTGGTGGTGCCATTGACCGGCTCCTAAAAAAGAAAAATTTAAGCTGTGGGCAGAACCTTCGGGTGTGTAGCCTAAGGCAAAAAAGTAAGTCCATCCTTCTCCTTTTGTATTGTATACATATCCGTTTCCTGACCATTTTGTAAGCAGGTAAGATGAAGACCACCCTGAGTCGTTCACTCCGCTATTATAAAGTGCAGTGGTTTTTACATACCCGTCATTTCCAATTAATTGGGTTAGAGACCCCCCTTGTTCTTTTTCAGCACTTTTAGTAAAAATGGAAATGGTTCCTCCTACAGAGGGAACAGCCAATTTGGTTGCTCCTAAACCTCTTTGAATTTGAATTCCTGAAGCAATATCAGTTAACCCTTGCCAGTTAGACCAATATAATCTTCCATTTTCCATATCGTTTACGGGCTGACCATTTATTAAAATTGCGGTATTGGTCTGATCAAATCCACGAAGTGAAATACGGCTATCACCATACCCCCCCGAATCTTTAGTAGCATAAACCCCAGGGGTTTTGTTCATTATTTCTGGAAATTCTTGGTTACCAACTTTAAGTAACACTTCTTGTGCAGTAATTTGGCTTAAGGCAACTGGGGTTTCACGCTCTTTGGCTATATCAATTACCCCAGACGATACAATGACTTCCTGTAATTCATTACCGAGGGATAATGAAAAATTAATTTGACCTTGAGCGTTTACCTTAGCTCTAGAAGCGATATAGCCTACATAGCTGACTTCAATTTCGGCACCCTCTTGAACCGTTAGGGTATAGTTTCCATCAAAGTCAGTACTTGTTCCGTTGGTGGTCCCTATTTCTACTACAGAGGCACCGGGCAGAGGGACTCCCTGTTCATCAGTTACATTTCCTGATAGAGTGCGTTGAGCAACAAGAACTTGCACGCTCAACAGCATCAAAACAGCGATATTAAAAAAGATTTTTTTCATGATTATTTTTTTAATTTTTGGCAAAATTAATTGAAATTTTGAACAGGAATATTTCTGTAATGTTAACTAAAAAACCTTTTTATTAAAAATCGGTTAATAACCCTATTTTAATTTTAGTTGCTTTACTAGGGCAGTAGTTGATGGATCATGCTGATGTACTGCGGTACCTGCAAGATCACTTAATATAACATTGGCTAATTGTTTGCCCAATTCTACTCCCCATTGATCATAGCTGTAAATATTCCAAATCACTCCCTGAACAAAAATTTTATGCTCATAAAGCGCAATTAATGCACCCAATGTTTTGGGAGTAAGTTGATCAATTAATAGCGTATTGGTCGGCTTGTTTCCTTCAAACACTTTAAAGGGAACGAGTTGATCTATATCGGTTTGAGAGACTCCACTATGCTTAAGCTCAAGTGCGGCCTCTTCCTCGGTTTTTCCATTCATTAAAGCCTCGGTTTGGGCAATAAAATTGGCTAGAAGCTTCTGTTGGTGATCAGGATTTTTTTTAAGCTCTTTTTTGAATCCAATAAAATCCGTAGGAATGAGTTTTGTTCCTTGATGAATAAGTTGAAAAAAAGCGTGCTGTGCATTTGTTCCTGAAGCTCCCCAAATAATGGTTCCGGTTTCATAATTCACCCGTTTACCATCACGGCCAACACTTTTTCCATTACTTTCCATTATTCCTTGCTGCAAGTAAGCGGGTAGATTTCGCAAATATTGGGTATAGGGAATTAGGGCTTCACTTTCTGCTCCCCAAAAGTTGTTGTACCAAATGCTTAGTAATGCCAATACTACGGGGATGTTTTTTTCAAAAGGAGTTTCTTTAAAATGCTGATCCATTTTACCTGCTCCTTCTAATAGATTTTTAAAATGAGATGGTCCAACGGCTAAAGCAATGCTCAGCCCAACCGTGCTCCATAGTGAAAATCGACCCCCCACCCAATCGTTCATTGGGAAGGTATTTTCTGCAGCTATACCAAAAGCTGCGGTTTTTTCAATATTGGTAGATACGGCAACAAAGTGTTTTGAAATGGCATTCTCTGGGGCTTTTTTTAAGAACCACTGCCGTATACTGTTGGCATTGCTCAAAGTTTCTTGCGTTGTAAAAGTTTTAGATACGATCACAAACAAGGTGGTTTCAAGAGGGATGTCTTTTACAATTTCTTGATGATGATCTCCCTCTACATTGGAAATAAAATGCAATTGAAGATGATTTTTATAATGTTCTAAGGCTTCAACTACCATTGCTGGACCCAAATCAGATCCGCCAATACCGATATTTACAATATGGGTAATCGGCTTGCCCGTATAGCCTTTCCATTCGCCAGAAATTATTTTATCGCAAAAGGCATACATTTTTTCTTGAACCTTTTTGATTTCAGGAATTACATTTTCAGCATCTACATAAACCGGAGAGGACTCTACTTTTCTTAAGGCGGTATGCAACACTGCTCGATCTTCAGTTGCATTAATTTTTTCTCCTGAAAATTGAGCATCAATGGCTTTTTTTAATTGGAGCTCATCACATAATTGTAATAAAAGATCAAAGGTTTTTTTATCCCACCGGTTTTTAGAGGTGTCAACATAAAATTCTTCCCAAGAAAAAGTAGTGTAGTCTAAACGATTGGGCTCTTTGGCAAAAAAAGCCTTGATTGGAATGGATTCTATTGATTTTTTATGATGGGTAAGTGCTTTCCAAGAGGTGCAGGAAGTAGGGTTGGTATCAGGAAGAGGTTTTGGCATTTTGCTGTGGGTTATCGATTACCACCACCTCTGACTTTTCTTCACTTTCAAAAGAGATGCAATCTAATTTATATTTATACGGATAAATGTGCTCGGTGTATTGCGCTTTTAATTCATTTGAAATGGGTTTAGCTTCAGGCAGTTTTTGCTTGAAGGGATCAACTTGCCTTCCGTTTTTCCAAAAACGATAACATACATGGGGGCCTGAGGTGTTGCCCGTCATTCCTACCCATCCAATGATATCGCCCTGAGCCACATATTGGCCTACCTTAACGTTGCGTTTTTTCATATGGAGATATTGTGTAGAATAGGTGTTATTATGTTTTATGGTTACATAATTTCCATTTCCTTTAGTATAACTTGATTTTATAACGGTACCGTTTGCAGTGGCTAGAATAGGCGTTCCAACCGCAGCAGCAAAATCAGTTCCTTTGTGGGGACGAATTCGATTTCCGTAATAGGCAATTCGGCGTTTAAGGTTGTACCGAGAAGAAACACGATTGAATTTTAAGGGTCCTTGGAGAAATGCACGTCGCAAACTGTTGGCATCGTCATCAAAATAATCTACAATTCCTTTTTGAGGGTCACTAATAAACTCAAAGGCATATAAGGGTTTATTGCTGTGTTCAAAATAAGCAGCTTTTATTCGGTCAATACCGATGGAT
>RGZR01000040.1 GCA_010031465.1 Flavobacteriia bacterium | reverse complement strand
AGCTTCAGGTTTTTCAGCATTCTCACACTTCTAAGGAAGACGCACTTGCTCAAAAATACTCACACAAGAGCATCAACTGAAACAAACAAGGATGTTTTTAAATTGAATGCACCGCTGTTTCAAGTTAGATTTATTCATTTGCCTGAAGACAATGTTGATCAAAACTTAATTGAGAGAAGTTTTCAACGATACGATTCACTTGACCGTAAGGTATTAGATTCCCTATCCTTTCAATATTCCCACTACATTCTTAATGATAGTTTGTGGTTAACCCGGAATGATTTATTTTCTCAGGTGCAATTTCTAACCAATGAAAATCTAGATCAATACCTAAAAAAATTACAATTTTTTAAGGAAAAAGATGCAATGGGAGTATATTTGTTCCGTTTGAATGATTACCTAAAAAAAGGGGATATCCCGCCTAATGAAGTTGTTTTTCCTACAATAAAAAATGTAATTCTTAACCAACGAAGAGTTGAGTTTACGAAGAATTTTGAATATGAATTATTACAAGATGCAATCAAATCAAAAACCTATGAAATTTATTAGCCTTCTTTTTTTACTAGGAAGTTTTTTTAATCTCTTGTGGGCTCAAGATGGGGCTTTGGCAAACCGTATTAAAATTGATGGGGTATCTGCTGTTGTTGGAGATTTTGTAATACTCGACTCGGATATTGATAAGACATTGATTGAGATGGAGGCTCAAGGCATGTCCTCAAAAGGCATTACTCGATGTCAAATGTTAGGCAAATTGATGGAAGATAAGTTATATGCTCACCACGCTGTTCAGGACAGTTTAGAAATCAACGTAGAAGATATATACAATTCCGTTGATCAAGTGATTGATAACTTTACACAGCAGCTAGGGAGTATTGAAAAAGTATTGGAATTCTACAAAAAGGAAGACGAAGCTACCTTTCGACAAGAGATTTTTGAAATCAATAAAATTCAAAAACTTTCCTCAATGATGCAGTCCAAAATTGTTGAAAGTGTAGAAGTTACCCCTGAAGAAGTGCGTCTGTTTTTTGAGTCTATTCCCAAAGCAGAACTGCCCGTATTTGGCACAGAGTTGGAAATTTCTCAAATCGTTATTGAACCTGAGGTGAGTGAAAATGAAAAAGACAGAATAATAAGTCAACTAGAAACCTTTCGCGAAGATGTATTAGAACGGGGATCAAGTTTTGCGTCAAAAGCCATATTGTATTCACAAGATCCTGGATCACGTTCTACAGGAGGTAAATATACACTTCACCGAAAGCGCCCAAGAATGGTAAAAGAATTTAGAGATGTGGCCTTCAGCATGGAAGAGGGGGAAATCTCTGAACCTTTCAAAACCGATTTCGGCTGGCATATCATTATGGTCGACAAAATTCGCGGTCAAGAAGTGGATGTTCGCCATATCTTACTAACTCCTAAAATTGAACCCGATCAACTTCAAGAAGCCAAGAATAAGTTGGACAGCTTGCGATTGCGAATTCAAAATGATGAAATTGACTTTAAAACTGCAGCACTCGAGTTTTCAGATGAAAAGGAAACTAAATTTAATGGAGGTGTATTGATAAACCCACAAACTGGAGACACACGTTTTGAATTAACAAATCTAGACCCTGTACTTTACAGTCAAATTCGAAACCTTAACGATCAGGAAATCTCTTTCCCTTTGTTAGAAGAAGATCGCTCAGGTCTTAAGAAATACAAGATAATTAAGGTAAGCAATCGATTTGATGAGCATGAGGCGGAATATTCTCTTGATTATGTACGGATTAAAGCTTTGGCTTTAAAAGAAAAGCAATTAAATGCAATTCAAGATTGGATGGCCGAGAAGATTGAAGATACGTACGTAAATGTCAACCGCGATAGCAGAGCGTGTGATTTTAAAAACGGTTGGTTAAAGAAATTATAATCTTTAATTCTAATTAAAGTATTTTCGAGGTACCCAAAGCATTCCAAAGCATTCGCCTTGATCTTTATGAATGTTTTTATGGTGGATTTTATGAGCTCTACGTATTCCACGCGCATACTTATTGTCGATTGAACGAAACAATTTAAAACGTTGATGAATGAAAATATCATGAACGATAAAGTAAGTCAGTCCGTATAAAAAAATACCCAAAGCGATTGGTAGACCCGGCCAAAAGTTGAACTCTCCCCATAAGATTACAAACACGGTACTTACAAGAGCATAAAAGAGAAAAAAAGTATCATTTCGTTCAAACCATGACTTGTGGTCTTTTATGTGATGGTCTTTATGAAGTGACCATAAAAAGCCATGCATGATGTATTTATGGGAAAACCAAGCCATAAATTCCATAAAACAAAATGTAGCTAGTAAAACAAAAAACCAGAGAAAGGACATAGTTAAATTTTAAAGCAAATTTAATCGATACTTTACATAGCTTCGAGCAAAAACCCCCATTTTTTGATAATTGGGAACTCTAATTCTTTTATGTTGAATATTAAACGAAGGTGTATTTTTCAATTTAGATAACAGCTTTTTGTAGTACTTGTATGCGGTGTACACTCCAAAGCGTGCTTCAGTAGGTAATTTGAAGATACCCTCAAGTGCCAATTCAAAATCAGCTTCAATTTCTTTAATGATTTCGAGTTTAGCCGCTTCATCAAAATTTGAAAAATCCACATTTGGGAAATAGGTGCGATCAAGGACTTGAAAATCATCTTTTAAATCCCGTAGAAAATTCACTTTTTGAAAAGCAGAACCTAATGCCATAGCAGCAGGTTTTAGAGATTCATATTGTAATTGATCTCCCTTTACAAAAACCTTTAAGCACATAAGCCCCACTACGTCAGCAGAACCGTATATGTATTCTTTGTATTCTTCTTGTGTTTTATATACTTGTTTGTCTAGGTCCCAACGCATACTTTTCATAAAGGCACGCACTAAAGCTAAGTCAATATCAAATTCAGTCACTGTTTTTTGAAAAGCGTTCAGTATAGGATTTAAACTAATTTTTGTTTCTATACTGTGATAAAGGTCGCTTTCAAATCGATCTAAAAGCTCTTTTTTGGGGTAATTGTGAAAACTGTCCACTATCTCATCAGCAAAACGAACAAAACCATAAATATTGTAAATATGATTTCTAATTGAGGCGTCTAGCATCTTCGTAGCCATAGAAAAAGAAGTACTGTAAGATTGGGTTACCATCTTACTGCAATCTTGACTCACATGATCAAATAATGATTTCATACCCTTACAAATCCTTATAAATGTACTAAAATGTGATATAAAAAAAGAAAATAATTAAACAAAAACCTTTTCCACTAGGTATCTTGAAATGAAGGATTCCACTGAACGGAACATTTCAATTTGCCCTGGGAGCTTTTCGGTATTTATTTCAATCTGTTGAGGACCAAACAATAACAGCTTTGAATTTTTATTAGCTAAAAGCGTTTTATAGAATTCAGCTAAGAAAGGCATAATCTCCTCTTTATTCGGCTCCACAGTAAGGTAAGACACGAAAATAAAATCTGTTTGATAAGTATAAAGCGTTTCTAAACTTGAAGTTTGTAGTGATTGTCCTAAGAAAATTGTTCTAAATCCATGTGATAAAATCAAGTAATTTAAATACAAAATACCCAATTCGTGAATCTCATTCTCAGGTAAAAAAAGCACGAAAGGTGGGTGGTCTTCTCTTTTGGGTTTTTCACGTTGAAGTGATTCTGTCTGTAGATGAATTTTCTGTTTTACCAAATTGGTTATAAAATGTTCATGGGATGGTGAAATTGCTCCAGTTTGCCATAAAATACCCAATTCACGCATCAAGGGCATGAACATATTCAAAAAGATATATTCAAAGTCATGATGATGTGATATCTCAAGATAATTAGCATCAAATAATTCGTAGTCAAAATTAATCATCGCCAATTTAAAGGCATTGATAGAAACTTGTTCAGAGTTTGATTTTAAGGCAATACTGCGCACCAATTCTGGAATTTCGTCAGAATCTAAACTGGCTATCTTAGAGATTTTGAATCCGTGATTATACAGAAGGGTAACGTTGAGCAGTTTTTTCAAACTTTCTAAACTGTACCGGCGTATGTTGGTATCTGTTCGTTCAGGCTCCAAAAGATTGTATCTTTTTTCCCAAATTCTAAGGGTATGAGCCTTGATGCCCGAGAGATTCTCGAGATTTTTAATGCTGAAGGTGCTTTTTATCCTTTCCATGCGTCCAATATTCTTTAAAAAAGCTTAAACAAATATAGAATAATTTTTTGATAAAAATACAAGTGCGCACGAGAAGACTCGAACTTCCACGAGAATACTCTCACTAGCCCCTCAAGCTAGCGCGTCTACCAATTCCGCCACGTGCGCTGAAAGAGTGACTTGGCTGGGGCTCGAACCCAGGACCCTCTCCTTAAAAGGGAGATGCTCTACCAACTGAGCTACCAAGTCAAAGTGATTCGGCTGGGGCTCGAACCCAGGACCCTCTCCTTAAAAGGGAGATGCTCTACCAACTGAGCTACCGAATCTCGGTTTTAAGGGTGCAAATATAATACCTAATATGATTTTTTCCCCTTCAATTCCTATAAATTTGCAAGGCTTAGGTTATGAAACAAAATAAAGTTATACTGATAGGGTATATGGGCAGTGGCAAAAGCGCTGTAGGCTTACTTCTAAAAAAAGAAATTGGGTTATCCTTTTGGGATCTTGATGACTATATTGAAAAGCAAGAGAATACTTCTATTGCGTCTCTGTTTTCCTCTCGAGGAGAACTTTACTTTCGTTCGTTAGAACGCAAGTGCTTAGATCAATTATTAGCTGATCCTAATCCTATGATTATTGCTTTAGGTGGGGGTACGCCTTGTTATTATGATACAATGGACTTTTTAACTCAAAACGAAAATACAACCACTGTCTATTTAAAAACATCCATTACAGAGTTAGGGGCTAGATTGTTTCCAACTCGAATAAGCCGACCCTTAATTGCGCATTTACAAAGTGAAGAAGAGTTAACCGAATTTATAGGAAAACATTTGTTTGAAAGAATACCCTTTTATTCTCATGCAAATTTCACAATCTCTACAGATGGCCAAACTTCAGCCGAAGTCGCACAAAAAATTGCAACATTGTTAACTTAGGTAGATACCACTTTCATCCCCTTCTAAAACTACGGTAACGTGTTCATTTGTTGAAGTAGACAATGAAATTCCTTTAAAATCTGCTTTTACAGGAAATTTTTTATGGTTTCGGTTTACCATTACAGCAGTCTTAATCTGTTTTACGGGAAATTGTAGAAAGTAATTTACCGCATAAATCAAAGTACTTCCCGTATTTAACACATCATCTACAATTACAATAGATTGATTTTCAAAGGAAGATGAAGGCGTTGTACATTGGATTGAATTGCGAGGATTTTTTTTATCTAAAGTCAGAGTTACGTGCATGAGAGTAAGAGGAGAAATTGCACGCAGTTCTTCTATTAAAAGAGCCGCAAGTTGATTTCCAGCCATTTGAATTCCTACAATTATTAGTTCATTTTCTTCAAAATTACTTTCGTAAACTTGGTATGCCAATCGTTTTAAGCTGGCTTGAATGTCTTTTTTTGATTTGATTTTAGTGTTAGAAACCATGGATTGTTATTGGTGTGTAAGTTACAAATCTTCTGTTGTATTGTCGTCATCTTCTAAAAGCTCATCAATATCGCGACGCTCTTTTTTTGTTGGTCTTCCTGTACCTCGATCCCTTTTAAAACCCGGCGCGAGTTGTTGGAGTTCCAAATGGGCTATTTCTTCAGGCGTAGTTTTGTCTAGGGCATAAAGAGGTACAAGTTTTGCGCCCACGCGGCTTTTTGGGAGCGCAATGATTTCAAAAGATTTCCAAACTTGATCTTTTCGAATTTTTAACTGATCAAGGGGCAATACCTCCCTTGAGGGTTTGGTTACTTGTCCATTTACTTGTATTTGACCCTTTTTGCAAGCTTGCGAAGCCACATTTCTTGATTTAAATACGCGAATACACCACAAAAAAGAATCGATACGCATCTTTTAAAACTTCGTTAAGGTTAGTCGCAAAAATAAAGTAAAATTGTATCTTGCAGCCCTTTCTAAAGAACAGGAGTTTGAAAAAGTTTTTCATTGCCATTATCAGTTTTTCCCTTGGATTTTTTTCTTGTAAAAAAGAAGATACAGTTGTGCCCATTAGAGACGTAGCAGAACAAGCTATTGAAGACAATCAAAATATTGAAGATTTTTTAGCTGCACATTTTTACAATTACGATGATTTTTTAGATTTAGATTCAAATCCGGAACTCACTTTTGATTCTTTAATTGGCGAAAATGCTTCAAAAACACCGTTAAAAGATCAAGTGCTAAAAAAGGTAATTCGGGTAAAAAAATCAGACAGTACATTTGTCAACCACACGTTATACTATCTCATCGCCCGCGAAGGGGAAGGAATTCATCCCACTTCGGTAGACTCAACTTACTTGGCCTATGAAGGCCGGTTACTAGACGGAGCTGTATTTGATTTTTCTAGAACCCCTGTTTGGTTTGACTTGACTCAAGTAGTAAGAGGCTTTCGCGAAGGAATGCCCGGGCTTAAAGGAGGGACTTTTGAAGTGGCAGAAAACAATACTGTAACTTTTCGAAACTACGGTCAAGGTGCCATCTTTATCCCCTCAGGATTAGGCTATTTTAATACTTCTACGGGATCCATACCGTCTTATTCCCCCTTAATCTTTAAAATTAATTTATATCTTGTAAAGCAAACCGATCACGATGGTGATGGTATTTTAACAGCTGATGAATTTGATCAAGATGGTGACGGAATTGCCGATGATACCGATGGTGATGGTATTTATGACTACTTAGATAAGAATTAACTTTTACTGAATTATCAGCTTATTTTCGTTCGATTACGCGTTTTGCCTTTTGGTAAATTGCATTTCGATCTAAACCGTATTTTTCCATTAATTGTGCTGGAGTACCCGATTCGCCAAAACAATCTTGGGTAGCTACAAATTCCATTGGAGTAGGGTGGTTAAGGGCTAATAATCCGGCGATACTTTCTCCCAATCCTCCCAAAAAATTATGTTCTTCTGCCGTAACTATAGCACCGGTTTTTTGAACGGAATTCAAAATTAGGGATTCGTCAAGCGGTTTAATAGTATGGATATTAATGACCTCAGCTGAAATGCCTTCTTTTTCTAACATTTCCGCTGCTTGAAGAGTTTCCCAAACCAAATGTCCAGTAGCAACTAGGGTAATGTCATTACCCGGGTTTAAAAGGATTCCTTTTCCAATTTCAAAACCCAAATCCGGCGTAGTAAAGTTGGCAATACTAGGTCGTCCAAAACGCAAATACACAGGGCCCTCAAAATCTGCTATAGCAAGGGTTGCCGCTTTGGTTTGGTTGTAATCGCAGGGATTAATAACGGTCATGCCCGGAAGCATTTTCATTAACCCAATATCTTCTAAAATTTGATGTGTAGCTCCGTCTTCACCGAGGGTAACCCCTGCATGTGAAGCGCATATTTTTACGTTTTTACCTGAATACGCAATGGATTGTCTTATTTGATCGTACACTCGACCCGTAGAGAAATTAGCAAATGTTCCTGTAAAAGGAATGAAACCACTAATTGAAAGACCCGCAGCAATGCCCATCATATTGGCCTCTGCAATACCTACTTGAAAAAAGCGTTCTGGATTTTCATCAACAAAAGGTTGCATTTTTAATGAACCGATTAAATCAGCACATAGGGCCACTACTTTTGGATTTGTTCGCCCAAGCTCTGTAAGTCCGTCTCCAAATCCCGATCGGGTATCCTTATTTCCTTGATTTGTATACTGTATCATTGCGTTTTCTTGTGGTTAATAATCCCCTAGGGTTTCCTCATTTTGAGCTAATGCAAGCGCAAGTTGTTCATCGTTTGGTGCTTTACCGTGCCAGGCATGGGTGTGCATCATATAGTCAACACCATTGCCCATTTCTGTTTCCATTAAGATGGCTACAGGTTTTGATTGCCCCAATTTCGATTTTGCTGTTTGCAGGGTTTGGAGAATAGCAGTTATAGAATTTCCTTCTTGAAGGGAAAGTACATCCCAACCAAAGGCTTTTAATTTAGCGTGCAAATCGCCAATATCAAGCACTTCTTTGGTAGTTCCGTCTATTTGTTTGCCGTTAAGGTCAATAGTAGCAATAATATTGTCAACTCCCTTTGCAGCGGCATACATAAATGCTTCCCAATTTTGGCCTTCCTGCAGTTCACCATCGCCCATAAGGACATACACTGTTTTGGGATCTTGATTTATTTTTTTTGCAGATGCAGCACCTAAGGCAACTGAAAGACCTTGACCAAGAGATCCGGAAGCTACACGTATACCGGGCAACCCTTCATGTGTAGTCGGGTGACCTTGTAGTCTTGAGTTGATTAACCGAAAGGTGTTGAGTTCTTCTACTGGAAAAAAGCCTCTTCTTGCTAAAACGCTATAAAAAACAGGTGATATATGACCGTTTGATAGGAAAAACAAATCTTCCTGATTCCCTTCCATAGTGAAGGGAAGTTGAAAATCTAAGACCTCAAAATACAGGGCCACAAAAAATTCTGTACACCCTAAAGAACCTCCTGGATGCCCCGAATTAACTTTATGTACCATGCGCAGGATGTCTCTTCGAACTTGAGTCGTTGTTTTTTCTAGGGAAGTGATCGTTGGCATTGCATTTTCTTTACGGGCAAAAGTAACCCTTGTCCTTTCATTATCAAAGTTAAAATTCAACTTTTGTATTCCATCCTCTGCTATTATTTCAAAAGATGTGGGATCACATTAGTATCTTTGCTGCCAATGAAATTTGATCTTTTAGCCACCGACACTTCTACTGCTGCTCGAGCAGCTACGTTAACCACCGCCCACGGCAAAATTGAAACCCCCATTTTTATGCCTGTGGGAACGGCCGCTACCGTAAAAGGTGTCCATCAACGTGAGTTAAAAGAAGACATTCAGCCGGATATCATTTTAGGAAATACCTACCATTTATACCTTCGCCCGGGTGTCGATATTCTTCAAAAAGCTGGGGGATTACACCAATTTATTGGATGGGATCGCCCCATTTTGACAGATTCTGGTGGGTATCAAGTTTATTCTTTATCTGCCAATCGAAAGATAAAAGAAGAAGGAGTGAAATTTAAGTCCCATATTGATGGTTCCTACCATGTATTTACCCCAGAAAGTGCAATCGAAATCCAGCGATCTATTGGTGCAGATATTATTATGGCATTTGATGAATGCACCCCTTATCCTTGTGATTATCACTATGCGAAAGTCTCTATGGAACGGACCTTTAGGTGGTGGACGCGATGTAAACAAGCCTTTGAACATTCCAAACCTTTATATGGTTACGAACAGCATTTGTTTCCCATAGTGCAAGGCAGCGTGTATCCAGATTTAAGAAAAGCATCTGCTGAATTTGTAGCTCAACAGGGGGCTGAGGGCAATGCAATTGGCGGTTTATCAGTAGGTGAGCCCATAGAGGATATGTATGCCATGACGAAAGAAGTTTGTGCTATACTTCCTGAAGATAAACCTCGTTATTTAATGGGAGTAGGCACCCCAATTAATATTTTGGAAAATATTGCCTTGGGGGTCGATATGTTTGATTGCGTAATGCCCACCCGAAATGCCCGAAATGGAATGTTATTTACCGCACAGGGCACAATGAACATCAAAAATAAAAAGTGGGAAAACGATTTTTCACCCCTTGATTCAGAAGGGCATTCGTTTGTAGACACCGACTATAGTAAAGCCTACGTTCGCCATTTATTTACAGTGAACGAAATGTTAGGAAAACAAATAGCCACAATTCATAATTTGAGTTTTTATTTAGGGTTGGTAAGAGAGGCCAGAAAACATATATTAGCAGGGACATTTGGCCCTTGGAAAAACAAGATGGTTCTTCAAATGGACAAACGTTTATAATAAGAAATAGAAAGCCAATGAAACTTATTGATGGATACATCATAAAGCGTTACCTCGGAACATTTGCCGTGATGCTTTTATTGTTTATTCCCATTGGTATTATGGTTGACGTGGCTGAAAAAATCGATAAGTTCAAGGAGAAAGAGATTCCCCCTATAACCATTTTTGAATATTATATTGATTTTACTTGGTATTTTGCAAACCTCTTGTTTCCCATTTTTTTATTTTTATCTGTCATCTGGTTTACTTCCAAATTAGCTAATAATACTGAGGTAATTGCGATTCTGAGCTCCGGAATCTCGTTTTTTAGGTACCTGCGCCCCTTTTTAATTTCGGCTTCTTTTATTGCTGTATTTGCCTTTTTTGCGGGAATGTTTATAGTGCCAAAATCCAATCAAGGGTTTAATGATTTTCGCTATAAATATTTAGTAAAACAAGAAGCCCGTGATACAGACAAAGTATTTCAGCAAATTAATGACAATGAATTCATTTACGTTACCAACTACGATCCAATTCGAAAACGGGCAACCAATTTCACTTTAGAACATTTCGAAGGGAATGAGTTAAAATTCAAAATTAACGCCAGTAGAATTCGTTGGATTGACCGAGATAGCGTTTTTCGCCTATCAACTTTCAGTAAACGCATTTTTGAAGGTGACCAGGAACGCTATCAATATGAAGCTCAAAAAGATACCCTGTTTGATTTTGAGGTAAGTGATTTGGCCCCTGTAAATTATATTGCGGAAACGTTAATCTTTGGCGAATTAAATCAATTGATTGAAGAGGAGCGGGAAAGAGGTTCATTACTTATTAACAATCATTTATTAGTGCGACACAAACGTTGGAGCATCCCCATTTCTGCATTTGTGCTTACCATAATTGCTGTGGCGGTTGCCTCATTCAAAAGACGAGGCGGGATGGGAGTAAATTTGGCTTTTGGCATAAGCTTAGGGTTCTTATTTATCTTTTTCGATAAAATATTTGGAGTTATGGTCTCCAAAAGTACTTTCCCTCCCTTTTTAGCGGCATGGCTGCCGTTGTTTCTATTCGGCTTGTTGGCTGTATATTTATTGAGGTATGCGAAGCGATAGAACCCAAAGTCTTTATCATTTTCATTTCATTGTTTTCATCTATGGATTTTCTTCCATACTTGGTGCTTTAATTTCATTACAGGCCCTTCCTTTGGTAATATATCGTATGGCTATAGCCGCATTGGGTCTAGCTGTTTTTTTTGTCTTATTTAAACCTGAGGCGTTTGCACTTCCCAAATTCTTATTGCCCAAAGTCATTCTAGGAGGGGTAATCATAGGAGTGCATTGGGTTACCTTTTTTCATGCGATTAAAATTGCGGGGGTTTCACTCACCTTAAGCATGTTGGCTACGGGTGCCATTATTACGGCTTTAGTAGAGCCTTTATTGATAAAAGAAAGAAAGCTATTGGGCTATGAAATTGTTTTTGGCAGCATTGTCATTCTAGGTATTGGGTTGATTTTTAGAGCGGAATTTGATAATTATTTAGGAATTTTAGTAGCCTTGTGTTCTGCTTTTTTATCTTCAATGTTTACCATACTAAATGGTCAAATGATTAAAAAGGCTCCAGCCATTTCGCTCTCCCTTTATGAGTTGGTAGTGGGTACCCTAGTGGGCATACTTTTTGTGCTTTTTTCAAAAGCATATACTTTCTCAGATTTTCAACTCAAAGCCTGGGATCTGATTTGGATTTTAATATTGGCTTGGCTTTGTACTTCTTACGCTTTTTATGCTTCCATAAAGGTTATGCAACATCTTCAGCCCTTTACCATCATGATGATAATCAATCTAGAGCCTGTTTACGGCATCTTATTGTCATTAATAATTTGGAATGAAAAGGAATTGCTTAGCGGTAATTTTTACATAGGTTTTCTAATTATTTTAAGCGCTATACTTTTTAATGGAGTGTATAAACACAGAAAAGAAAAAAATAAAGTAAAAGCCCAATCCTAAAGAATTTTTACATTTGTCATTTAGAACTTTTCTATGGAATATCTTGAATTTGAACAACCCATTAAAGAACTCTACGATCAATTAGATAAATGCAAAATTATTGGAACAGAAAACGAGATTGATGTTTCTGAAACCTGCGAGCAAATTGAGAAAAAACTTAAAAACGCCAAAGAAGAATTGTACGGAAACCTCTCTGCTTGGCAACGCGTACAATTATCTCGTCACCCTTCTCGACCCTATACTCTAGATTATATCCGCGCTCTTTGTGGCGCTACTTTTTTGGAACTCCACGGAGATCGAAACGTGCTTGACGACAAGGCAATGATTGGCGGTTTGGGTAAAATTGATGACCAATCGTTTATGTTTATCGGAACCCAAAAAGGCTACAATACGAAAACAAGACAATACCGAAACTTTGGAATGGCAAACCCAGAAGGGTACCGTAAAGCCCTTCGGTTAATGAAGTCAGCAGATAAATTCGGCATACCCATAGTGACCTTAATAGACACCCCTGGGGCGTATCCTGGATTAGAAGCAGAAGAACGAGGGCAGGGCGAAGCAATCGCTCGGAATATTTATGAAATGATGTCTTTATCTGTACCGATTATAGTACTCGTGATCGGAGAAGGGGCCTCCGGAGGAGCCTTGGGAATAGGTGTAGGTGATCGAATCTTGATGCTTGAAAATACGTGGTATTCAGTAATATCTCCTGAATCCTGTTCCTCAATTTTATGGCACAGTTGGGAACACAAAGAAACCGCAGCCAATGCCTTGAAACTGACCTCGGAAGACATGCTTAAATTAAAACTCATTGATAAAGTGATTAAGGAACCTCTTGGTGGGGCACATTTTGACAGAGAGACTACATATAAATCTGTGAAAAAAGAAATACTGTCTTCCTTTAAAAAATTAGAGGCACTCACCCCCAAAGAACGAATTGCCTTACGCAGAGAGAAATTTATTGCTATGGGGAATTTTTCAGGATAATTTTCAGCTATTAACAATTTTTACAACTTATAAACACACTATTTTTCATTATTAGCGGATAACCTTTGCCATTGCATAGGGCTCAATTTTTTTAAAAGAGTGTACATTCGTTTCATGAAAGAAAAGCAACCCATCGGACTTAAAAAAGTACAGCAATCTGCTGTCATTAGCTTGCAACAGGGCAAGATTCCCCCGCAAGCATTAGAGCTTGAAGAAGCCGTTTTGGGAGCTATGTTGATTGATAAAAAAGGCGTAGATGAAGTAATTGATATTTTACAACCTGATGCCTTTTACAAAACCGCCCATCAATATATTTTTGAAGCAATTTTTACCCTATTTCAGGATTCGCAACCCATTGACCTTTTAACTGTATCTTCTGAACTCCGTAAGCAAGGACGCTTAGAAACAGCAGGAGGGGAGTTTTATTTGGTGCAATTATCGCAAAAAGTAGCCTCATCCGCCCATATTGAATTTCACGCCCGTATAATTCTTCAAAAGTTTATTCAACGGAGTTTAATCCGGATTTCAAATGAAATTATAGAAAATGCTTACAAAGAATCTACTGATGTATTTGATTTGCTAGACGAAGCAGAATCAAAACTGTATGATGTTACCCAAGGCAATATAAAGCGCTCGTCAGAATCAGCACAAAGTTTAGTTCTTGAGGCAAAACGCAAAATTGAAGAAATTTCAAAACAAGACGGCCTTAGTGGGGTGTCTACAGGGTTTGAAAAATTAGACAAAATTACTTCAGGTTGGCAACCCAGTGATTTAATAATCATTGCCGCTCGACCGGGTATGGGAAAAACCGCCTTAACCTTGTCTATGGCGCGTAACATTGCTGTTACAAAACAAATTCCAGTAGCCTTTTTCTCTCTTGAAATGTCATCCGTTCAATTAATAACGCGACTTATTTCAGCAGAAACAGGTCTTTCTTCCGAAAAATTAAGAACGGGTAAATTGGCCGATCACGAATGGCAACAACTCAACGTTAAGGTCTCTGATTTAGAAAAAGCGCCTTTGTATATTGACGACACTCCCTCGCTTTCCATCTTTGATTTGCGTGCCAAAGCCAGAAGATTGTCCTCACAATTCGGAATAAAACTGATTATTATCGACTACTTGCAATTAATGGTAGGAACGACAAGTTCTAAAGGAGGGAATAGAGAACAAGAAATTTCAACCATTTCACGAAACCTAAAAGCCTTAGCAAAAGAATTAGATATTCCTATTATCGCATTATCGCAATTGTCAAGAGCAGTAGAAACAAGAGGAGGTGTAAAACGTCCTATGTTGGCCGACCTTAGAGAATCTGGAGCCATTGAGCAAGACGCCGATATTGTTACCTTTATTTATCGTCCAGAATATTACGGTATTGACGAATGGGATGACGAAGAGCGTTCGCCCTCGGAAGGACAGGCAGAACTTATAATAGCCAAACACCGAAATGGAGCTTTAGATAACGTGCGCTTAAAATTTGTGGGGCATTTAGGAAAATTCGAAGATTTAAACACCTATGACGCTCCCTTTGAATTTCAATCTAAAATGAATCCTGACGCTATGAATATCCCGCAAAGTAGCTTGCCAAATCCAGGGGATGTTTTTGGTGATTCAGGTGAAGAAGAGGAAAACAATATGCCATTTTAACTAACTGAATATTAATATTTTAAATTTTTTATATAAAGTATTTATTTAATATTTAAACAGTAC
>RGZR01000039.1 GCA_010031465.1 Flavobacteriia bacterium | reverse complement strand
ACGGAGGTGGTATTCAGAAAACGCAATCATTAATTGATCAATTTTATAATTTTCAATAGGGAACAGCTCAATATCTGAAATCCCTCGAATGCCGTTAAAAAAGATTCGAGTTACAAAATCAACATCTAAATCGGTTCGGAATAGCCCCGTTTCAATTCCCTTTCGAATGCTGTTGGAAAAGAACTTGCCCAATTCTTTAAACTCTCTTTTTTTGAGCTTAACGTAGATTTTAGGATAAAATTTTTGCAATTGATACTGGGGCGAGTTTTTTTCGTTTGACAAATGTTGAGTGGCTTCTTTTTTTAATTGGTACAATTCAATTATGGGGTCTTTTGCTTGATTTGATATGGTTTTAATACGACCAATTATATATTCAAAATGGGTAATTGCACTTTCTTCAACTAATTGTTCTTTGTTTGGGAAATGGATGTAAATCGTCTTTTTTGAAATCCTCATGTGCTGAGCAATTTCATCCATCGTTACGCTTTTGAATCCATAGTGTAAGAAAAGCGTAGTAGATTCGCGTACAATCTCTTCGCGCATAGCATTTTTTTTGCAAATATAGAAAAGGAAACTTTAAAACCAAATAAAGTTTCCAAAGTTTCTTTTTTTGTTCATCCCACAAAAACTTACTTTTGTTAAAAAAGATGACATCGCTTACGGCTTATCAATTGCTTTTCACTTCCTATTTGGAAAGACATGCTATATCCAAAGAGCCCAAAGGACTTTATGACCCTATCCAGTATTTACTGTCTTTAGGAGGAAAGAGGCTTCGTCCCGTTTTAACTTTACTAGCTGCAGAAGCCTACGGCGCCAAAGCAGAGGAAGCCCTTCCCGCAGCTTTGGCCATTGAAGTTTTTCATAATTTCACCCTCATGCATGATGATATCATGGATGCAGCTCCACTCCGACGAGGTAAACCAACGGTGCATCATCAATGGAATGTTAATACAGCGATACTATCGGGTGATGCGATGCTTATTCAATCGTATCAATTACTAGAACAGTATCCGGATCCCTTATATGGAATTTTAACACGTCTCTTTAGCACTACTGCAATCGCCGTTTGCGAAGGTCAACAACACGATATGGATTTTGAAACCCGTACGGAGGTTACCTTAGATAATTACATTGAGATGATCAAGCTCAAAACAGCTGTTTTACTTGGGGCTGCCCTACAAATGGGGGTACATATAGCGAATGCAGAAGTTGAGCAAGCAACAGGATTGTATGAATTTGGGGTGCTTTTAGGTCTTGCATTTCAAATACAAGATGATTATTTGGATGCCTTTGGCGATCCAAAAGTTGTTGGAAAGCAAGTAGGAGGGGATATAATCGAAAATAAAAAAACAATACTATTTCATCTGGCCATACAAAAAGGAACAGCGGAAGAACAACATACCTTACGGCAATGGTTTTTACCTTTGAAGGAAATGGTTTCAGAAGATGAAAAAATAAAAGCCGTAAAAGCTATTTTTACACAAACGGGAGCTTCATCATCTACTTTACAATTGGTTGAAGAATATACTCAAAAAGCCTTCCGCCTTTTGGATACTTTAAAAATGGAAGAAACAGGGAAACGCTTTTTTAAAGATTTTGGCACCAACTTAATGCAGCGTAAATTTTAAAAAAGCCGCTTCATTAAGGCTTTTAAAAACCACGAAATTTGAATAAACGAATAGGAAGATAAAATCTTCAATTCTTCCCAAAAGTTGGTTTGTTCATCTAAAAACCTAAAAATTTGTTGAGGTGAATTTTTAGTAAACATTCGTTCAAATAACTCACTCCCTTGAGCATTGTATTTGGAAAGTACGTCTAAAAAAAGCAAGTCGTAATAATAAAATCGATTGCGGGATGTAAAGCGGTTTAAGGGTTTATTGGTCTTTAAAAAAGCAATTAAATTTTTTACTTGTCGTGTTGTATTTTTGAAGGTGAATCCTGTGCTGGCCTTGGTCCATCCCCCTGCGGTACCTATATGTAAAAGGCTAGGTGCATTTTGATTTTCAAAAGGGAAACAGGTCATGGGTATACTGCCGTATTCCTTTTCTTCTATCTGAAATGTTGTAATTCCTAAGCCCTCTAAATAAGATTGTATTCCTTGTTCGTATTCCTCTTTAGCCAACCGTTCTGCAGAAAAAAGAGTATACTCAAACAAGGCATGGGTTTCTGATAAGGGCAGCACATACATAAAACGAGTTTCATTGTATTGGGGAATTGAAAAATCCATAAATTGAATGGATTCTTTATCAAAACACGGGGTTGACGTAGTTACAAACCAGCCCACGAAATGCTGTTGCAATACAGGATAATTTGTTTGACTCAATAGTATTTTAGGATCAAACACACTGTTAAAAACGCATTTAGAAACAAAAGCCCCTTGATTTGTGGCAACCTCTGTGCGTTCGGGATGTATTTTTAAGGACTTGATTTCTGCCCTAATTAAGGTTACTTGTTTTGAATGGGTAAATGACTTATAAAGTGCCTTGTAAAAAGGTTCGGCACGCAACATCTTATAGGTATAAGGGGCCAAAGACAATTCAAGAGATTGGGCCGAAGAATCAAAGCGGGCCTTGGTCCATTGTGCTGCGAATAAATCTTCAAAATCAGAGGCTTGATTTTCCCAGAAACACCAAGTGTGATCGTTTGTATTTTTTTCTTCCTTTTCAATTAAAGCAATCCGACAGCTTTCAAAATAAGGGTCGGTCAATAGCTCTTTTAGTAAGAGTAATCCCGAAGCACCCCCTCCGCAAATGATATAGTCGAACTCGTTAGCTTTCATAGCAATTATGTAAAAGTAATTAAAACCCTTATAAAGAATGGTTAATCCTTAATAACTCTTTATTTTTGTAGCAAATACTTAACATGGAAAATCTAATCCAGTTTTTCGAATCCATAGATCCCGTTTTGGGGGCTCTTTATGCTTCTTTATTCACCTGGGGAATTACGGCATTGGGTGCATCGACAGTTTTTTTTGTAAAAACAATGAACCGTGCAGTATTAGATGGATTACTTGGTTTTACAGGAGGGGTAATGGTAGCGGCTAGTTTTTGGAGTTTATTAGCCCCTGGGATTGAAATGAGCCCAGGAACAGGATTTGTTAAAGTGATACCTTCTATAATAGGGTTTGGATTGGGTGCCCTTTTTATTTTTGGATTAGATAAAATTTTACCTCATGTTCATATCAATTTTAAAAAATCTGAGGGGATAAAAACACCTTGGCGTAGAACGACCTTAATGGTAATGGCCATTACACTTCATAATATTCCGGAAGGACTCGCCGTAGGTGTGCTTTTTGGGGGTGTAGCTGCAGGAATACCTGAGGCCTCGATTGCAGGGGCTTTAGCTTTAGCCATTGGAATTGGAATTCAAAATTTTCCTGAAGGCATTGCGGTGTCCATGCCCATGCGTCGCCAAGGAGTAAGTCGATTAAAGTGCTTTTGGTACGGTCAACTTTCTGCTATTGTTGAACCCATAGCGGCTGTAATTGGTGCTGTGGCGGTAACTTTTTTCACCCCTATTCTTCCTTATGCCTTAGCGTTTGCCGCAGGGGCAATGATTTTTGTAGTAGTAGAAGAAGTTATTCCAGAAACGCAACAAGACAAGTACACCGACATTGCCACATTAGGCTTTATAGGTGGATTTATTGTGATGATGACGCTGGATGTAGGGCTAGGTTAATCCCCTTTTGTAAAGGATTGCCAACCTTGTGCAGTAATAGGAATAGAAACCCCCAGACCGTTGATTAATTGGCATCCTGCCCGTTCTTCTGTCACATGTCCAATAACAGATAAGTAAGGGTGGTTTTTAATTTTCTCATAGTCTTTTTGGGATAGGGTAAATAACAGTTCGTAATCTTCTCCACCATTCATGGCTACAGTTGTTGAATTCAATTTAAACTCTTCACAAACCAGACTGACCTCAGGGTCAATAGGGAGTTTTTCTTCATAGACATGAAATCCTACTTTTGATGCTTTAGCAAGATGAAGTAGTTCAGATGAGAGTCCATCACTCACGTCAATCATGGCGGTAGGTTGAATGTCTAGCGACTCTAAAAGTTCGGTAACATCTTTTCGGGCTTCGGGCTTTAACTGGCGTTGAATGCAATAGGTGTATTGACTGAGGTCGGGTTGGTTGTTTGGATTTACGTTAAAAACCGCTTTTTCGCGTTCCAAAATTTGCAATCCTGCATAGGCCCCTCCAAGGTCACCACTGACAACTACAAGATCATTTTCTTGGGCACCACTGCGTTTTACAATTTTTTCTTTTTTAGCACTTCCTAGGGCTGTGATTGAGATTGTTAAGCCTGAAGTACTGCTGGTTGTATCGCCACCAATCAAGTCAACCCCATAATGAGAACAAGCGGCGGCTATTCCTTCGTATAATTCTTCGAGTGCCTCCAAAGTAAAACGATTTGATGCGGCAAAGGAGACCGTAATTTGACTAGGGAGGGCATTCATTGCATAAAGATCAGAAACATTGACCACTACGGCTTTATATCCCAAGTGCTTTAAGGGCATGTATGACAAATCAAAATGAACCCCTTCCACTAACAAATCTGTGGTCACTACAACCGTATTTTTTCCGTGATCGAGGAGTGCTGCATCGTCTCCAATTCCTAACCGGCTTGACTTGTTTTTAAGGGTAAAGTTTTTTGTTAATAAATCTATTAAAGCAAACTCACCTAAATCTGAAAGTGGAGTTTTTGAAGGGTTTTTATCATCAAACATGTCGCAAAAGTACATATCAGAATATAAAAAGAGATCAGGAAAACTGGATTTTAAATTTTTACGGGTAAAATAAATGAAATCTTAGGGTTTCCTGCAAAAACTTATTTAAAAGCCTTGTTAATTTAACTACAGAAAATGACTAAAGAACAACATTTATTCCATTAGTGAATCCCATGAAATCATTATTTAAAAAAGGCGTAGGAAGTTTGGCTTATTGTGACTGATGGCATTTATTTAATCAAATTCTTGTTTCTCAAGACGCCAAACCCCCACGGCTCTTTTTTTGTTAAAGCGGTTGTGTATAGCCCTAGTTTTCTTAGAACTCCAAACGGAAAATATAAAGGGTATCCTTTTCGAACAAAAGTGGAAGGAGAACAGCTTTTAGGATATTCTGACCACTTCACTGTATACATTCTTTTAGGCCGTAAATAAGTAAGAAGTTTCTGACTACAACCCCAAGGATCTAATGATAAAGCTTTCAGGGCTTTCTACAAATAGACCAGAATAGAAAAGTTCTACTTCTATGGCTTTTTTTCGCAGGTAATCACCGTGTAAAAAACTATGGTATAAAACATCAAAGTCAAGATTTCCGGCGGGATCTACAACCTCATCTCCGGCTTGATTAAGAATATAAACTGGGGGATCATTCCGATCCATAAAAGCTCTGTAATCTACAGCCTCAAGGTCGGTTTGTGTGGGGCTCCCATTGTAAAAAAGGCGAAATAGACTTTCAATTTCTGGACGGGAACTGCGGAATTCATCCAACTTAAAACCTGGAAAAACATTTTCCCATTCATATAAATTATAGGTGCTTTGTGCGGCTAAAGCAACAATTCCTTGAACTTGATCATTACTCGCTTCACGGTATCCGTTCCACTGTGCAATACCTGCCCCTGCGGAGACCCCTGCAAGTATAATTTTATTAGTAGGAATATTGAGTACCTCCAACTTGTTTTTAATAAAGTTAAGTGCGACTTCGCCGTCATTTAATGCCGTAATGACACCTGAAGTTCCGGGGCTATTGATAAAGGTATAATTCGCACTAACTATTGCAATATTTGAGTTTATAAGTTGTTCCATGGTGTTTTTTAAGAGCGCAGTATAGGCATCTGATTTATCTCCAGAGACAAACCCCCCACCGTGAAAAAAGAGCACTACTCCTTCGGGTTTTTGTTCTTTAGGAAGAATTATATCTAACGTATTTCGCGCTCCGGTACCGTAAGCTATATTTTCATAAAAAAGGGTATTTTCTCCTAGAGGCGAAAGTGTTGCGGTTACTCCTAAACTGAGTTCAACCAAATTTATTTGGGGAGTAGTTGAGTCTTCTTTTTGACAAGTAAAAAATAGAAAAATAAGGAAAATATAAAGGCTGCGGTTCATGCTTTTTGCCGTAAAGATATTAAAAATGGTCGCTTAGGCTTCAAGTCCTTCGGGGTAGAGAAAATGGTTGTAGGGAAAACGTGTGATATGGATGGTTCGCACCTCTTGGTAAACCCGTTTTCGAAAGTCTTCTAAATTTTCTTTATTCAAAGCAGAAATAAACAAGGCTTGCCCATTGGCTTTATGCAACCAGGTTTGTTCCCATTCTTTCATAGAAAAATGTTGGGTTGAGCGTTCCTCAATTAATTCCGTATCGTCCCAAGGTTCTGGGCTGTAGGCATCAATTTTATTAAAGACCATAAGGGTGGGCTTATCTAAACTGTGGATTTCTTTTAAGATTTGATTTACAGAGTCAATATGGTCTTCAAAATTAGGATGAGAAATATCAACAACATGGAGCAGCAAATCAGCTTCTTGCACCTCATCTAACGTACTTTTAAAAGATTCAATGAGTTGCGTGGGCAGTTTGCGAATAAAACCAACCGTATCACTTAATAGAAAAGGGAGATTTCCGATAACTACTTTTCGAACTGTTGTGTCTAACGTAGCAAATAATTTATTTTCTGCAAAGACATTGCTTTTGGAAATAACATTCATCAAGGTAGATTTTCCCACGTTGGTATATCCCACTAAAGCCACACGAACTAAAGAGCCGCGATTGCCGCGTTGAGTGGCCATTTGTTTGTCAATAATGATAAGCTTTTTCTTGAGTAATGAAATTTTATCTCGTACAATTCGGCGGTCAGTTTCAATTTCTGTTTCTCCAGGCCCCCGCATACCAATTCCCCCACGTTGGCGCTCTAAGTGGGTCCAAAGTCCTTTAAGTCGAGGAAGTAAATATTCGTATTGGGCCAACTCAACTTGGGTTCGTGCATAGCTGGTTTGTGCCCGTTGAGCAAAAATATCCAGAATAAGTCCTGTACGATCCAAGACTTTTATTTTGAGCATTTTTTCAATATTTCCTTGTTGGGCAGGGGTTAATTCATCATCAAAAATGACTGTAGAAATATCATTTTCATGAACATAGGTGGCTAACGCCTCAATTTTTCCAGTTCCGATAAATGTTTTCGGATTTGGAAGTTCAATCTTTTGAGTAAAACGTTGCATTACTTCCCCTCCAGCTGTATAGGCCAAGAAGGCGAGTTCGTCTAAGTACTCTTTTGATTTTTCGGCATCTTGGTGGGAATTGATAATTCCTACCAAAACCGTTTTTTCAACCTCAAGTGATTTTTCTTCTATCATTTAGATTTCCATTCTTTTAAATTCACTTGAGCCCCATCAAATTCTGCATAGGTAAAATGGGTAATCCAGTCGCCTAAATTGATGTATTTTGATGTTGGAGTAAGATCAATTTCAAGGGGTAAATGTCGGTGTCCAAAGATAAAATAATCTCGATGTTGTTGGGTTAATTTCCGCTGCGCATACTGAACAAGCCATTCTTTATCGTTCCCAAAAAATTGAGCCTCTTGATTTCCAGAAAGTAATTTGTTTTTTTGAGAAAAATAATTTCCTAGGCGTATGCCTAAATCGGGATGAAGCCCTTGAAACAACCGTTTTGTCAAAGGGTTTGTAAATACTTTTTTCAATCGCTTATATCCTTTGTCGTTAGGACCTAAACCGTCACCATGGCCTATATAAAACCTAGTTTTACCAAAAGTAAAATCACAAGGGTTGCGGTATACTTTGGCACCAATTTCAATTTCAAAATAATCTTTCATCCACAAATCGTGATTTCCGACGAAATAGTGAACTTGAATTCCACGATCAACAAAGTGTGCTATTTTCCCGAGTACTCTCACAAATCCTTTGGGAACGACCTTTTGGTATTCAAACCAAAAATCAAATAAATCGCCCACCAAAAAAAGATGTGCCGCATCGGATTCTATGTTATTCATCCAATCTAAAAAGGAAGCTTCACGATGTTTACTAGAAGAAAAATCAGGGGCTCCAAAATGGTGATCGGAGGAAAAGTATATTTTTTTATTTGGAGGAATTATCATTTTAACGTACCAAGAGCTTGATCTAAATCATTCAATAAATCTCGTATATCTTCAATCCCGACACTTAAACGAATTAAAGCATCAACCACCCCATTTTTTTCTCTAAGTTCTTTTGGAATTGAGGCATGTGTCATGCTGGCCGGATGTCCTGCAAGACTTTCCACCCCACCAAGTGATTCGGCCAAGGTAAAAAGCTGTAATTGTTCAATAATTTGGATGGCTTCATCAAAGTGAGCTCCTTTTGGAACAAAGGAAAGCATTCCCCCAAAATCATACATCTGTGACGCTGCCACTTTATGATTAGGATGCTCCTCAAAACCGGGCCAATACACTTTTTCTATTTTGGGGTGCGCTTTTAAAAAATGGGCAATTTGAGCAGTATTTTCACAATGACGTTGCATGCGAACGTGTAATGTTTTGATTCCCCGTAAAGTCAAAAAACAATCCATAGGACCCGGAATCGCCCCCGAGGCATTTTGGATAAAAGCCAATCGTTTTGCTAACGAAGAATTATCCGTGACCAGCGCCCCCAAAATAACATCAGAATGGCCTGCTAAGTATTTCGTTGCAGAATGCATAACAATATCAGCCCCTAAGGTTAAGGGCTGTTGAAGGTAAGGAGAAGCAAACGTATTGTCTACCGCTAAGCAAAGGAAATGTTTTTTGCATATTTTAGCAACCGATTGAATATCAATAACATTCATCATTGGATTTGTTGGTGTTTCCAACCAAACCATTTTTGTTTTTGAATTGATTTTTTCAAGAAGGGCGTCTGGATTTTTCAAGTCAACAAAGTGAAACAAAAGACCAAAGTCTTCAAATACTTTGGTAAACAATCGGTAAGAACCTCCATACAAATCCTGGGTGGATATAATCTCATCACCCGGTTTAAAAAGTTTTAAAACGGCGTCCATGGCAGCTAAACCAGACCCAAATGCAAAGCCATAGGTTCCTGACTCTATGCTGGCTAATGCTTTTTCTAAAGCATGACGAGTTGGATTTTGGGTTCTACTATATTCATATCCCAAATGAACTCCTGGAGAGGACTGCGCATAGGTTGAGGTTTGATAAATGGGAGGCATCACCGCGCCATAGGCTTTGTCTGGAGATTGACCCCCGTGGATGGTTTTGCTATTAAAGTGGAGTTTTCCCTTCATAAAAGCTGATTTTGGGCGCTGTAAAGGTATTTGATTTTAAGGAATTCAGCTGTTTTTAAAGAAAATGATTTTCTTTGCATTCAAAGTCTAATTCATGTGTTTTTTTTATTATTTAGAAACTTGTGATACTTGTCAACGTATTCGAAAAGAATTGAATTTACCGGAGAGTATAGCTCAAGTGGATATTAAAAAACAACCTTTAACTGCTCAACAACTGGAGGCATTAAAAGCGGTTTCGGGAAGTTATGAAGCCTTATTTAGTAAACGTGCTCAGCTTTATTCGCAACGAAAACTCAAAGAAAAAAACCTAACTGAGTCTGATTTCAAAAAGTTGCTTTTAGAACATTACACCTTTTTAAAGCGACCCGTTTTATTTTGTGAATCCCAACTTTTTATTGGAAATACAGCAAAGGTGATTGCCGAAGCTAAAGCCTTTTTACATGAACAATAGGGTACTCGCCTTACTTGCAGCATTTACTGCTACAACCATTTATGGGATAAACCACACTGTTGCAAAAGAGGTAATGCCACATTATATAGGCGCATATGGGTTTATAATGTTACGGGTAGTAGGCGCGGCACTATTGTTTTGGGGGATTAGTTTTTGGGGGCCAAAAGAGCGTATTGATCGAAAAGATTACCCGCGTATATTTTTTGCTGCCCTTTTGGGAATGTGTATCAATATGTTGATGTTTTTTAAAGGGCTTCAACTATCCACTCCAATAAATAGTGGAGTAATGGTTACCCTAACCCCTATCTTCATTTTAATTTTGTCGGCCATTTTTTTAAAAGAAAAAATGACAAACAAAAAATACATTGGAATTACCTTGGGATTTATTGGGGCACTATTATTAGTGCTTTATGGAAATACACTCCAAGTTCAAAATGCACCTAACGTACCACTTGGAAATATGATGATGTTTATCAACTCCATTTGTTTTGGAGCATATCTCGTATTGGTAAAACCCCTTACCACAAAGTACAGTACTATTACAATCATGAAGTGGATGTTTTTGCTTGGGGTAATTTTGACTTTTCCGGTTACCCTTTCTGAATTTAGAGCGGTAGAATGGAAAACGCTTCCATTTGATGCCATTTGGCGCATGGGATTTGTCGTAATAGGAACTACCTTTCTTACCTATTTACTCAATGTTTATGCGCTTAAAACCCTTCCCGCTACAACTATAGGTGCCTTTACCTATTTACAACCACTAATTACTATATTATATGCTGTATTTACAGGGAATGATCGATTAGACGGTGTCAAAATCATGGCCTGTATTCTTGTTTTTTTAGGGGTTTATTTAGTTTCCCAAAAAATAAAGGCAAAAGCGGTTGTGACCTAGTCACTATTCTATCCCCGTTTCAGCCAAAAGAATTAACAACGCCAATTGAATGGCCTTGTGCCCGTCTTTGTTAATCCACCATTCATCTAACGCATGCGCATTGCCACCGTCGCCACCCCGCCCGATGGTTACCGCGGGTATGCCTTTTGAAATAGGAATATTGGAATTGGTTGACCCTCGTGTTAAATAGGGTTTTGCTCCAAAAAGTGTGGTTGCCGCAAGGGTTTTTTGAATTAACGGTAGGTCTTCTGCTAATTCCCCTGAAGGGCGATTTCCAATTTTATCGATCCGAACAGTTAAGTCAGGCCCCCTTCGTTTTATTTGATTTTGATCTGAAAGTGCACTATTTACAGCCTTGTTTAAAAGAATTTCCATAGCATCTAAACGGGAAGGTTCAATAGAACGAACATCAATTTCCATGATGGATTCAAAGGGGATCGAGTTAATGGAGGTACCTCCAGAAATCACCCCTATATTATAACTTGTTTTGGGTCCATCAGCAGTATATTGGTTTGCTGCGTTTACAAAATTGTGAATTGCTGTACCCAATGCGTGGTGTGGATTGGCTAATCCAAAAGCACCCCAGGAATGGCCTCCGGGTCCTTCAAAAGTAACCCGATAGCGATAAGAGCCAAGTCCTTTATTGTTAATTCTGCCAATGGCTCCACCATCGATGGCTATCCAGCTGTCTATTTTTGGGCCTCCTTTACGAAACAAATGCTTAACTCCTCTTAAATCACCTAATCCTTCTTCACCCACTGAGCCCACAAACAAAATATGGTCTTTTGGGCGAATGGAATTTTGACGTATAGATTCAATAATTGTTAATAACATGCTCAAGCCTCGGGTATCATCACCAATTCCGGGAGCAAAAAGCGTATCCTTTTTTATCCGAACGGTAACCTCTGTACCTTCAGGAAAAACGGTGTCTAAATGCGCATCAAGAGCAACAGTTTTATTCCCCTCAGTTCCTTTCATTAGGCCTAAAACATTTCCCACCTCATCAATCCAAACGGAATCTAAACCCAATGTTGTGAAATAGTCAGCAAATCGTTTTGCTCTTTTTTCTTCTTTGAATGGAGGAGCTTCAATTTCTGTAAGTTCAATAAGACGTTCTTGAGTTTTACCTTCTAATTGAACAATGGTTTCAAAGGCAGATTGTAACTGTTTGTTTTTAAGCAACTTTTGAACCACTCGTTCACTTTTTTTATCTATTGTGAGCGCTTCTTGCGCAACGGTAAATTGGAAGGAAAGCAACAATAAGACTAGGGGTAAAAGAGGAATTGACTTCATGGGTTTAGTTTTTGATCTAACGAAATTGGTATTCGACTGGCTTTACGGGTGTCATCCGGTTGTAAGAGAGTATAAGAATCAGAGGGGGCTGCATTTTTGAAAAGGGTTAAAACGGCTGAGGGCAGGGCACATAATTTTCGATTTTTGAGATCCATCCAACCTCCCATCATTTCACAGCGGGCAAGGTTATTGCCTTCGGGATCATAATAGTTGTGTTCGAATTGAAAAAATTTTCCGTCTTCACTCATGCCCTTCAGCTCAAAAGAAACACGGATCCGTTGGTCTGGGAGTACTTCTTTAAAATAAAAGAGTTGCTCATTAAAAACCACAGGGCCTATGGCCCATTCTGTTAATTTTTTATGAGAAATCCCGAGTAGGGTTAAAAAAGCCATACGAGTATCACTGGCATAACTTAAGTACGAAATGTTTGCTAAATGACGGTTTGCATCTAGGTCATTCCAGCGAATTTCGAATTCTTTTAAAAACATGCACTCAATTTTCTATAAAACTATTCTTTTTCTATTTTTGAGGAAATTTATTTTCATGAAAAATTTACTGGTTGTCTTTGGAATTATTTTATTTATGAGTTGTGGTTCCTCTGAAGAAAAGAAAAAAGGGTTTGAATACAATCGAACACAAAAAGAAGAGAAACAATCAACAACAACAACAAATAATTCTTCTGTTCCTGTTGATTTAGACAACAAAGGGATAGGGCCTATCAGTAGTGTTGACTTTGGCGATTCGATACAATAACATTCAGATGCTCAACCAGAACCTTTCTCAAGAGGAGGCTCGTGCGATAAGTGAATATTTAAGAACGTTATAAAGACCAAGCTTTTCCGCCAGTAGCCTCCATTAAGTCTACACAGCCTCTTTGTTCACCGGGAACTGGGGCATATGCCAATACGTTTTCACCGATAAACTCATTGGTTTTAAACGCATTTACTGTAAGACTGCGAATTTGTGTAGCAAATCGAGCGGCTTCATCTTCTCCTTCTCCAGGGGTACCTTTTAAATATTTTGCCAATTGGGCATCCCAGTCCGAACTATTGAGTGAACTGGCATCACTTTTTCCTGAAGTGGCAAGAGTTGCAGATTTAAAGGCATCCCAACTTGAAGCAAAACTTTCTTTTTGTTGTGCATTCCATACGGCATTGATATAGGCATCTGTAAATTCTGGAAGTTTTAATTCTTTTGCACCGGGTATATCAGTAGCAGGAATAATCAACTCCATAATATCAGCAATGGCTCCAAAATCATTTGCTGGGATGAAAACAGGGGTATACGTAGCCGCTGTTTGGCAACTTTGAAATAAGCTAACAACAGTTGGGGTTACAGCAATTGCTCCAATTCCTGTTCCAATATTTCGTAAGGCTTTTCTTCTATCCATTTTTGTGGGTATTAAAGGTTCATTTTTTTCAATTCTTCAACAGCATGATTGGCTGCTCTGGCAGTTAATGCCATGTAGGTGAGTGAGGGATTCACATTTCCCGCAGAGGTCATTGAGGCGCCATCAGTAACATATACATTGGGCACGGAATGAAGTTGGTTATTTCCATTAAGAACTGAGGTTTTTGGGTCAAGGCCCATTCGTGCAGTTCCCATTTCATGAATACCGTTTCCAAGAATGTAGTTCGAGTTGTATCGTCTAATGTTTTTAACGCCTGCAGCATCTAACATTTCAGCAGCTTGCTCTTCCATATCGATACGCATTTTTTGTTCATTCTCTTTAATTTCAGCATCAAAAGACACCGTTGGTAGTCCCCATTCATCGAGTTTGTTATAGTCGAGCATGATTTTGTTTTCATGATAAGGAAGAATTTCTCCAAAGCCCGTTAATCCGATAGACCAACTGCCGGGTTCGGTAATGGCTTCTTTAAATCCAGCACCGTAGCCTAATTCAGCAACTTTATCTGACCAACCGCCTCGGCCTCCGCCTCCTTGATATCCGTAGCCCCGAATAAAATCTTTTTGATTTGTAGCGCCTCCTATGTTACGGAAACGGGGAATATAGATTCCGTTAGGTCTTCTACCTGTATAGTATTTGTCTTCAAATCCCTCTACTGATCCTGAAGCACCTACTTGGAAGTGGTGGTCCATAAGATTGTGTCCTAATTCTCCAGAATCGTTACCCATACCATTAGGGAAGCGATCGGATTTAGACTGAAGCAATATGGAAGTTGATCCGATTGTTGAAGCACATAAGAAAATAACTTTCGCTGTAAATTCATATACTTCTTTTGTTTCTGCGTCAATCACACGAACTCCTGAAGCTCTTTTCTTATCGGCATCATACATAATTTCATGAACGACAGAATTTGGCCGCATAGTCATGTTTCCGGTAGCCTCTGCCATGGGAAGTGTTGATGAGTTACTGCTAAAATAACTTCCAAACGGACAACCTCTTCGGCATAGATTTCGGTATTGACAATTGATACGACCTGCACCCGGTTTTGTGCCTTCTGTAATGTGTGCCACACGACCAATGGTAACTACGCGGTCGGTATATTTTGAATTGACAGCGGCTTTGAGCACGTCTTCCGAACAGTTTAATTCCATAGGCTTTAAATAGTTTCCATCAGGAAATTGAGGTAGGCCTAAATTTTCACCGCTTACACCAATGTGATCTTCTACATAATGGTACCAAGGGGCTATATCTTTATATCGAATCGGCCAATCTACTGCAATACCGTCTTTTGCATTGGCTTCAAAATCAAAGTCAGTTAATCGGTAGGATTGTCTTCCCCAAGTTAATGAGCGTCCTCCTACATGGTAACCACGAATCCAGTTAAAAGGTTTTTCTTCGCTATAAGGGTGTTTTAAGTCA
>RGZR01000038.1 GCA_010031465.1 Flavobacteriia bacterium | reverse complement strand
CAAATCGATTTAATGCAATTCCATACTTGGGATGAGGGTTGGTCGAATAGAGAAGAATGGCAACGTACGGTAGAAGACCTAAAAAAAGAGGGCAAAATAGCTGCTATGGGAATTAGTCTTAATCGTTGGGAACCTGAAAATGGTATACAAGCCGTATCAACTGGCTGTATTGATGCTGTTCAGGTTATTTACAATATTTTTGATCAAGCCCCAGAAGATGTATTGTTCCCTTATTGTGAACAAAATGATATTGCTGTTATCGCAAGAGTGCCTTTTGACGAAGGTACCCTTACAGGAGCTATTACTCATAAAACTACTTTCCCTGAGGGTGATTGGCGAGGAACTTATTTTGTTCCAGAAAACCTTAAGGCCAGTGCTGATAGAGCTGATATGCTCAGACCGCTAGCGCCCTCAGCAATGAGTATGGCAGAAATGGCATTGCGGTTTATTCTCGAAAATAAAACAGTGGGAACAATTATCCCGGGGATGCGAAAAGCCCGAAATGTACTCGCAAATGTAGCCTGTAGCGACGGTTCTCTGTTGCCAGCAGAGCTATATACCCAATTAAGAACACACCGATGGGATAGGACGCCTACCTCATGGTCACAATAAAAAAGATACCAAGGTATCAAATAACCCAAAAGTGAATCAGTAACAATGACAAACAGAAGAACATTTATTAAAAAAAGTGCCACGGTTATGGCCACACCTTTACTCTTTTCAAAACCCGATGTATTTTCCATTTTATCCAATGGACACCTCAATCGCGTTCGAATAGGAGTAATTGGAACAGGAAGTAGGGGAACAGGCTTAATGCAAATATTAAATGCCATTGATGGAGTAGAAATTGTTGCTTTATGTGACACATTACCCTTTCGATTAAAAGAGGCAAGCAGTATAGCCCCAAAGGCAAAAACCTATGAAAAGTATGCTGATTTACTATCCGATAAAAATGTGGATGCCGTTGTGATCAGTAGTCCTTTGAATACTCATGCTCAAATTGCCTCAGCAGCTATTGATGCAGACAAACACATTTATTGTGAAAAAACAATGGTAAAAGGGGCTCAAGCCACTTTGGATCTGGTTAAAAAAGTGCAAAGCGAACATAAAAAAATATTTCAAACGGGACACCAATATCACAGTTCACGCCTGTATGTTCATGCTGTAGAAATAATTAACGAAGGGCAAATTGGTAAAGTTCATGCCATAAGAGCCCAATGGAATCGAAATGGTAATTGGAGACGACCCGTTCCTGACCCTAAGTTTGAACGTCAGATCAATTGGAGAATGTATCGGGAATATTCCTATGGATTACTTGCCGAATTAAGTTCACACCAAATTGATTTTGCCAATTGGCTTTTTAATTCGCATCCTGAAAAGGTCACAGGTTTTGGCGGTATCGATTATTGGAAAGACGGTAGAGAAACTTATGACAATACGCATGTTGTTTATGCTTATCCCAACGGGGTTAAAGCAACCTATACTTGCTTAACAGCTAACGCGAAAGACGATTACAAAATTTATGTAATGGGAGACAAAGGAACATTAGTTCTTGATTATGCCAATGCCTGGATATATCCTGAAGGTACTTATACAAAAGAATATGGTGAAGTTGACGGAGTGAGTGGGGCCACCACCAATTGGGAAGAAGGAAAAGGAATTCCGATTAATTATGCCCATACAGATCCTACTCAACAAGCCTTAGAAGATTTTAGGGACGCCATTTTGAAGAACCAAAAACCATTGTCAGACTTAGTAACGGGGGCCAAAACCGCATTTGCTATTGATATGGGAATTCGCGCAATGGACAGTGGGGAAGTGGTTCAATGGAGTGAAGACTTTACAATTTAAAAGGTTGAAGATGTTTTCACTAAAAGATAAAGTAATCATAATAACGGGTGCAACAGGTGCATTAGGAGGAGCTGTAGCCTTAAGCATGGCAAAGGCAGAAGCGAAAATAATTATCCTTGGCAGAAATGATGAGTTGTTAACTCAGAGTCTAACAGCGCTTAGAAAATATACAGAGGCTGAAGCTTTTCGAGTAGATGTTATGAATCGAATAGCCCTTGAGGAGGTGCGCGAGAAAATCAAAAAGCATTTTGGACGTATAGACGTATTAATTAATGCCGTGGGGGGTAATTTGCCTGGAGCGGTAATCCCAGATGATCGTTCCCTATTTGATCTTTCTGAACCTGATTTTGACGAAGTAGTTGATTTAAATTTAAAAGGTACACTGCTTCCTTCTATTGTATTTGGTAAAGAAATGCAATTACAAGGAAAAGGGGCTATAGTTAATTATTCTTCAATGGCTGTTGACCGAATCATTACTCGAGTGGTGGGTTATTCTGCCGCCAAGGCCGCAATGGAAAATTTCACCAAATGGATGGCCGTTGAAATGGCTTTAAAATTTGGAGATGGAATACGTGTGAATGCCATTGCCCCTGGATTTTTTATTGGAAAACAAAACCGTGATTTACTATTGAATAAAGACGGTAGCTTAACAGAAAGAGGGGAAAAAATAATACGAAATACACCGATGAAACGATTTGGAGAAGCAGAAGAGCTTAGTGGTGCTTTACACTTTTTGTGTAGTGACAGCGCCAGTTTTGTAACAGGTATAGTGCTTCCTGTAGACGGTGGTTTTAGTGCGTATAGCGGAGTTTAATACAACATAATATATGAAAGAATCATTTCGATGGTACGGACCTAAGGATGCAGTTCCTTTGAGTGCCATCCGGCAAGCAGGGGCTACAACTGTTGTTTCAGCATTGCATTACATTGAAAACGGAGCCGAATGGCCCGTTAATGATATCAAAAAATACCAAGAAGTAATTCGAAAAAGTGGATTGGAGTGGGGAGTTGTTGAGTCTGTTCCCATTCATGAAGACATTAAACAGCGTACAGGTAACTTTGAGGAGTATATTGAAAATTATAAAAAAACCATTGCGAATTTAGCTTCCTGTGGTATATACACTATCTGTTACAACTTCATGCCCGTTTTGGATTGGACCCGCACCCATTTATACAAACCCATGCCCGACGGTTCCACGGCTTTGGCTTATGAAATTGATGCAATGCGGGCGTTTGATCTTTTTGTAGTTCAACGGAAAAATGCCCGTTCAGATTATACTTCAGCACAAATTGAAGCGGCTCAACAGTATTTTGAACAGATGGACGAAAAGGAAATTGCTGAACTTACTCAAAGTGTTATTGCGGGTTTGCCTGGTGCAGAAGAAGGGTATACCATGGAACAGTTTAACAATCGAATTGCTGCTTATGGCACTTTATCAAAAGAAGATTTACAGCAGCATTTAATTCAATTTCTTGCTGCAATAATTCCAACCGCAGAGGCTAAGGGGGTACGCATGTGTATTCATCCCGATGATCCTCCACACAGCTTGTTTGGAATTCCTAGAGTGGTAAGTACCGCAGCCGATTTAGAGACTTTATTTAGCGGGGTAGCTTCACGGAATAATGGGTTGACCTTTTGTACGGGGTCTTTTGGTGTTCGTGCCGATAACAACCTTGTACAAATGTTTGCGGATTATGCCGATCGCATTCATTTCCTTCATTTTAGAAGCACTCAAAGAGATGGTAATGGCAACTTTTTCGAAGCCAATCATTTGGAGGGTGATGTTGATATGTATGCCATGGTAAAAGCAGCTTTAACTGAGGAAAAACGAAGAAAAGCCGAAGGGCGCTCGGATTGGGAGATTCCCATGCGACCTGATCATGGACATCAGATGCTGGATGACCTCAATAAGGTAACCAATCCCGGCTATTCAGCAATAGGCAGGTTGAGAGGGTTGGCAGAAATTAGAGGGCTTGCACTAGCAATACAACGTACGTTTCTAACTTAACGCGCTTCATTAATTTCAATCCAATGGCCTTCCGGATCTTGGATTTTAACTTGTCGAATACCGTCTTTTCGAATGCGGACCACATTTTTTTTACCTTCATCTGTCCAATAGGTTACCTTGTTATTTTGTAGGTGGGTTACCACTTTTTCAATATCTGCTGTAGAAAAAGCCATATGATTCACAATTGTATTTGGAACACCATCATCACTGGTTATAAGGTGCAATTGCTTGCCTTCGTAATTTTGAAGCCACCGTTTTGGAGGTTGTTGACTCGCAGTCACTTCAATCTCTTCAAAACCTAGAATTTGGATATAAAAATCAGCAGTTTCTTTTAATTTTTTTACAGGAAGTGCTTGATGGTTAAACGAAAGTTTAAACTCTTCTTGTTGGGCGCAAATAAAAAGAGGAAAGAAAAGTAAATAGTAAATGGGTTTCATGGTTGTACAGCGATTAATTATCCTTAAATTTAGTTTAAATTTTAAATCAACCGCATGTTTACAAAACCATTTTTATTCGCTTTTCTATTCCTTTGCTGTTTTACCTATGCTCAAAAGGATTTTTATGAATTAAGAACCTATAGTATTGAGTATAATGCTTCTGAATCTGAACTACATACTTATTTATCTGAAGCGCTACTACCCGCATTAAATCGGCAAGGTATTAAAAACATCGGTGTTTTAGAAGAATTAGGTGATCCTACACCTAAGAAAATCTATGTGCTAATTCCTTACCAAAACATGGCTGAATACGAATCGGCATCTCAAAAACTTAACGCAGATGAAGTTTTTAAGGAGAAAAAGAAATCTTATGATGCGGTTGCCCATACCCGCCCCGCTTTCAGTAGATACACTACCTCATTATACACAGCATTTGATGGCCTGCCTCGTTTGGTTAAACCTAAAGAGGGGCACCAACTATTTGAACTGCGCACCTATGAAGGACACAACGAACACAGCGTTGAGCGCAAAGTAAAAATGTTTAATGTTGAAGAGTTTTCCATATTTGAAGATACGGGTTTACACTCTGTCTTTTTTGGTGAACAATTGGCAGGACCAAATATGCCTGCATTGACCTATTTGATATCCTTTGCTTCCATGCAAGATCGTGACGCAAACTGGGATAAATTTAGAGTCCATCCGGATTGGAAAAGAGCTTCTGCACTTCCTGAATATGCCAATTCAGTTTCCTCAATAAAGCGAACTTTTTTAACGCCTCTTTCTTATTCTCAATTGTAATTATTGGCTCAAGATATAGCGTAATCCCCCTTTTAAATGCTCTTGAAGTAGCGGGTTTTCATAACCTTCTTTGCTGTGTCCAAGTGCAGAATACCATTGTCGTCCGCCAAATTGTGTAGTATACCATGAGAGGGGGGCTTCTGTAGGTCGTGGCTGTGAATTGTTTTTTCCTTCAGCAACTGATGCTAAATTTGCTTTTAATAGAACATTTACATTGGGATTCAGATGTTTAAAAAAATAACATTCATCGCTTATGGTGAAAGAAGTTCCTAAATTTTGGGTAGCAGGATGCTCAGCATTTACAACTTCAACCGTAAAGTCTTGAAAGGGGGGATGTCTTAAAAAAGAAGCCCCAATCAAATTCCAAAACCAAGGCCATTCCCGTTCAGATCCCGTTGCGGAATGCAGCCCTCCAAATCCTTTTCCACTTTCACAAAAGGCTTTAAATGCATTGCGTTGTTCCTCAGTATCAAATGCTTCATTGTTGGTATTCGAAAAGAAGACAGCATCAAAAGTTTCCATTTCAGGAGACAAAAAGATTTCGGAACGATCAGAAACTATTGTTTTGACCCCTAATTCTTTACATAATTGAACTAAGGTAGTTACACTTGCTTCAATATTTTCATGAACATAACCCTTGCCGTTTTTTGTGTAAATCAAAAGCGATTTACCTTCCACGTTCTGTGCTATACTCCACTGGCATACAAGTATCACGAGGGTCAATACTGCTTTTAGAATTCGCATAATTTTAAAATTAAAAGTGAAGTGTATCTGGAAGATATTTGGCCACCAAATCTTCATAGTAAGGCCTAAGGGCTTTGCTGTCGGGCGGAACAGGAGCTTTAGAATACAAATCGTAGGGATTGAATTTTTTCACCCATTGAAAATTTTCATGATCTTCTGCATTGAGTAAATGGTGATAAGCTCCTTCTCTATGTTGAGCATAGAAAGAATGGTAGCGGATCATATACAAGGCTGACTTGGGCAAATAGGGTTTTAAAATTTGATATAAATATTCGTCATGACCCCAACTCATTTTCACTTGATCTAAACCGCAATTTTCCTTGTAAATTCCGAATTTGGTATTGTATAGTGGATTTGTTGAATCCGGGTTTAAACTAAAATATTCAGGATGTACGATTTGAGAAGAAAACTGACAACCCACGGGAAAAGTATCGCCAACTACTGCCCATTGGGGTTCTCCGAAGAGACATAAAACTTTACCTAAATCGTGTAAGAATCCGGTCAAAACAAACCAATCTTCATGACCGTCTGCTCGAATAGCTTCTGAGGTTTGTAAAAGATGTTGAAATTGATCCAATTCGATATCCGGATCACTGTCGTCAACTAAGGTGTTTAAAAAGTCTACCGCATCCCAAATCGACATTTTACGTTTGTTAAACTGCAAAAATTCGTTTTCTTTTTGGGTTACAAAGTCATAGGTTTGGTACTGATGATTTAATTTATAAAAAGCGCTTACCGTAGCGGCTCGATCGGAATCCTGATAATTGCGAAAGGCTTCTTTCTTTTTTGCTCCTTTTTCAGGATAGCGTTCCAATAAATCATCCTCCCAATGTTCTATGGATTTTAGGGGATTTTTTTCAACTTCTTTCATTGTAGTAAGATCACTATCAAAAGTATAAAAACTTTTAGTTCAAAGGTTTAAAATGGAAGGGAATTCCTTCTTTAAGGGTAACTGCATAAGGTCTATTTTTATAGAATATAGATGTTGTTATATTTTGAGGAGAAAGCAAAACTGCAGATTCAAGAGTTCCATTCTTCCATTTCATGTCAACAGTAATGTTGCCCCTGGCTTTTAATCCTTTTACTTCACCGGTTTGCCATAGTGTAGGTAAGCCGGGGATTAATCGAATAATACCCTCTTCATAAGACTGAAGTAAGGCCTCAGCGATTCCCGCAGTATATCCAAAATTGCCATCAATTTGAAAAGGGGGGTGGGCATCAAATAAATTGGTATAAATCGATTTTTCAAAAAGGAGTTGAATGTGTTCTTGAACCATCTCACCCTCTTGCAGTCGTGCAGCACAATTAATTAACCAAGCTCTACTCCAGCCTGTGCCTGCTCCTCCATTTTCTAATCGATAGGCTAAGGTTTTTTTTACCGCTTCAAACAATTCAGGGGTATGCATAGGGCTTATTTGGTTCCCTGGATGAAATCCGTAGAGGTGTGACATATGGCGATGTCCGGGTTCTAATTCATCATAATCTCTATCCCATTCTAAAATCCTTCCCTCTTTTCCCAGTATAAATCCAGGTCGCAATTGGTTTACTTGTTCATTAACACGATCCACCCAATAACCTTCTTTTTTTAAAATTTGAGCGGCTTTTAGGTAATTTTCAAAAACTTCTCTAATTATTTGTTGATCCATTGCTGAGCCTAGTGTACTGGCCACCGGCTTGCCTTCAGCATTGATGTAGCGATTTTCTGGAGAAGTAGATGGGGATGAGATGAGCTGATTAGTTCTTTCGTCAATAGTTAACCAATCACTATAAAATTGAGTAATTGCCTCTAGTGCAGGAAATCCTCTGGTTTTTAAAAAGGTAAGGTCTTGGGTAAACATAAAATGAGTCCAATAGTGCTGTGCCATCCAGCCACCTGCACCAAAAGAAGTTCCCCAGTAGGCAGTGGGGGCACGCAACCAAGTGGGTGCCCAAAGGTCTGTAGCGTGAGGTAAAAAAGAACCGCGACAGCCAAAATTCTTCATGGCTGTTTCCCTTCCATTTTCAATTAACCGATCTACATAATCAAAAAGAGGCATATTGAGTTCGTCTAATTGGGTTAGGTTAGCGAGCCAATAGTTCATTTGAAGGTTGATATTTAAATGATAGTCTGCATTCCAAGGTGCATTTATGTGTTGGTTCCACAACCCTTGAAGGTTAGCAGGCAAGGTGCCCTCTCTTGAGGAGGCAATTAACAAATACCGCCCGTAATGAAAAAGTAGTTCTTGTAGTCCAATGTCTGTATTTCCATTCTTTACCCTCTTAATTCTTTCGTCTATAGGAATTGAATTAGTATCTGATTTCTTTTCAACTACTAGTTCCATTCTATTGAAAAGAGATTGGTGCTCCTTTTGATGCTGTTCACTCAATTGATCAAAGGTTAAATCGGTGAGTTTTTCGAGATCTTTTTGGTTTTGGTCCTCAAAATTTTCATAATAATACGATGAATTAGAAACGATTTTAAGCGTGATTTTACGAACGCCATTGAGTTGAAGCCCATTCGCAGTTGCTGTTAGGCTGCCCCCCTCAACTTCGGGATGTAATAGGGTTTGAAACTTGACCCCTGAGGAAATTGGAGCGGGTTTTGAGTTAAATTGACCTTTACGTTGGGTAACTTCCCCTTGCATCGTAATTTGGTCTTTTGAGTTTACAAAAGTCTGTACCGTTTCTATGCCTTCATCACTTGGTCTTGAAAGGGTTAACATCCCTTGAATTCCTTTCGGATGTTCACTTTCTAACTGAATCAATATGGCTTGATGGGGTTGGGACACAAAAACGGTTTGTTCAACAGTATATCCTTCTGTTTTATAGGTCGTTTTGGCGACAGCATTAGAAATATCTAAACTCCTTTTATAGTCTGTTATACTATCGTGTTCTAGCGTGATATAAAGATCCCCTAAAGTTTGATGAGACCGAACTACTGTTTTGTTTGAAAATTTTTCAACTAGTAGTGCGTCTACCCGTTCCGCTCCTCCTTTTATAAGTAGTGACCGAATTTTTTTAAGATCATCAGGAGTGCCTTGCGGATTTTCCCATCCCAAATCTTCTGGCCATAAGGAGTCATCATTAAGTTGAATACGTTCTGTTTTTGGATCACCAAAAACCATAACTCCTAATCGTCCATTACCTAGGGGAAGGGCCTCTTCCCACTCGATAGCGGGTGAAGTGTACCATAACGTAAAATCGTTAGTTTGTGGAGGCTCTGTTTCGGATAAACACTGTTGAAATAGAAGCAGTATAAAAAATAGGGAGAAATAAATAGAAACGGTTTTCACAAGACAGTATTAATAGTTAAGTAAAGATTGAATGATTTAAATTTCATTAAATTTAAGGGAATTAAAATTGAAGTGTATGAAGTTTGAATCCATTTATATCAACCGTAGGCATTTTCTTCAAGGCAGTTTTGCTGCCTTAGTGGCGTCAACTTTTGGATTGTACGGATTTGATTTGATGAATCCTACCCGGCCTTATCGCGTGGGATTAATCGGTTGTGGTTGGTATGGAAAAAGTGATTTATTTCGTTTACTTCAGGTTACCCAAGTGGAAGTAATTTCAATTTGTGATGTTGACCAACACCAATTACAAGAAGCGGCACAATTAATTCATCAACGTCAAAACGCCAAGAAGACACCAAAAATGTATACAGCGTATCAAAAAATGCTTGACGAAAACGAGTTGGATATTGTTATAATAGGCACTCCAGATCATTGGCATGCCCTTCAAGCTATTGCCGCAATGCAGGCAGGAGCTCATGTGTATTTACAAAAACCCATAAGTGTAGATGTGGTTGAGGGAGAGGCCGTTCTGGCTGCGGCTAAAAAGTACAACCGAATTATCCAAGTGGGGTTACAAAGACGAAGCACCCCTCATTTAATGGAGGCTAAAGAACAAATAGTTGATGCAGGTTTATTGGGAACTATATCACATGTAGAACTTTGTTGTTATTATCATATGCGTAATTTAAGCACCCCAGCAGAACAACCCATTCCTGCTCATTTAGATTATGAATTATGGACCGGTCCAGCACCTCTTCGTCAGTATGATGGAATTCCTCATCGAGGTTGGTGGCGTGCCTTTATGGAATACGGAAATGGAATTATGGGCGATATGTGTGTTCATATGTTTGATGCCGCACGATGGATGTTAGACCTGAAATGGCCTATTTCAATAGCGTCACAAGGGGGGATTTATGTGCAAAAAGAGGCGAAATCGAATATTACAGATACTCAAACAGCCGTTTTTGCCTATGACAATTTGAATTGTGTTTGGCAGCATAGAACTTGGGGTACACCAGTAGATCCAAATTATCCATGGGCATTTAAAATTTACGGTGAAAAAGGAACGCTTGCCGGAAGTCCGATGCAATATGATTTTTTACCCCAGGGCAATGGAAAAGCAATACATAAAAAATGTGTGTATGAACGTGAAAAATATCCTGAAGATTTGGCAGAAAAAGACATTGAACTGCATGCTGCTCCAGCAACACGTATTCATATGTTGGATTTTTTACTCGCCATTGAAGAAAAAAGAAACCCATCGGCATCACTTCTTGATGGCCATATTTCTTCTGCAAGCTGTATCATGGCGAACATTTCCATGGATTTAGGTCGCCCTTTAGAGTACAACCCAAAAGAAAGAATCATTACAGGAGATGCAGAGGCAACTCAGCGTTTAGAGCGCCCTTATCGCGCTCCATGGAGGCACCCCTATCCTGAAGATTTTAGTTAATTGATTTTAAAAAGCGCAAACTTTGCGGTACTTGTTCTAAAACACGAGAAGATTCGTCTTCTATAAACATATACTGCACCCCTAACTCTCGTGCCTTTTTAACAATTCCTGCTATATCCACTTGACCGGTTCCTAGAACTACATTTGTTTCTACGTCTTCACTACCCGTAGTATTACCCACAACCCCTTTTTGCATGTCTTTTAAATGTAACATGACCACAAAATCAGGGTATTTTTCAAGCAAAGCAAGGGGGTTTTCTCCTCCGTGTTGTACCCAAAAAACATCCATTTCAAAAGAGAAATTTTTAGCGTTTTGAGCCATATAATCAAAAAGGGTTCCGTACTCATGCGGTCTAAATTCATAGCCATGGGCATGATAGGCAAGGGTAACGCCTTCTTTTTTTAGAATGTTCCCTGCCCGATTAAATACTGCTGTACTTGCTTTAATATCATCAATCGTAAAGCGATTTCCGTTATGAGGAATCCAAGCACACATTACAAAACGGGCTCCAAAGCGTTTTGCTTTTTCAGCAACTGCTTTGGGATTGTTTTTTAATTCTTCATAATCGGCTCCGATGCTAATTGTTTCAAGATTGTATTTTGATAGTAAGTTTCTGAATTTAGTTTCATCCATGCCGTAGGTGTCACCCCCTTCTACCGTTGTAATACCCCAATCCGAAATTGTTTTTAAAGAGTTTTCAATATCGGTTCTAAAATAATCTCTTAAACTGTACAATTGAATTCCAAATTCTTGACTGTATGTAGGGAGAAAGAATAAAATCGTGAAAGCTAGGCTTAGAGTGAGGTGCAGCTGTTTTTTCATTACATTAAAATTATTTTTTAAACAAAATGGGTATTTGCGTGTCTTTAAAGAATATGTTTGTCTAAATTTAGCCCTTTTAAAATAAAAAAGCAGCTTGAAAAAATATTTTTTGGGAAGAGCCTATCTAGGATGGTTTCTTTTAATTCTTTTTTCGATACACTCTTGTATTGATCCGTTCCCCCCAGAATTTGAATACATTGAAGGTCTCTATGTAATTGATGGATTGGCCTCTACAGTAGAGGGGACAACTTATGTAACAGTGAGGAAAACCTTTTTGGAATACGGTAAATACAAAGCCAGTTTTGTTACCGGATGTCAGGTTACTTTACGAAATACAATAACAAATGAGGAAGTCTCTTTAGTAGAATTGGAAGAAAATTATTTACCTCCAGTAGACTTTAAAATTTTACCTGGCAGTTCCTGGAAAGTAGAGGTTTTAACTCCCGAGGGCAAACTTTATGTGTCTGATGCAGAAATAACCCCGGGTGCAGTTAGAATAAATCAAATAGAGGAAACATACAATTCTGAAATGACCTATGATGAAGGTGAAGATAAGTACATCCCTGGTCATGAAATTCGCATAAGTTTTGATGATCCTCAAGAAGAAAAGAATTTTTATTATTACGAATATAGAGCTTACCAAAAAGCACAATATTGTAGAATATGCTACAATAATGTGTTGCGCGACGGTAGATGTGTCACCTTTACGCCCGTTCGATTTCGAACTCGTGAATATTACACCTATTTGTGTTCCACTCCTTGTTGGAATATAACTTACAATGATGAAGTAACCGTATATGACGATGCCTTTTCAAATGGAAAAACAATAAATAATTTATTGGTGGGAAGGGTTCCCTTATATTCTAAACAAGATGTTTTAGTAGAAATTTTACAATTAAATATCACAGAAGAGGCCCATACCTATTTTAGGACCTTAAAAGATATTGTAGATAATAACAGTGGATTTAATGCGCCTTTACCTTCAGCGCTGACCGGTAATTTTTTCAATAATGAAAATAACGAAGAACCTGTTTTAGGACGCTTTACTGTTGCTTCAGCAAGTTATAAGTCAATAAATATTAATAGAGAAAGAATTGCAGAAACGCCTGTTGATTATTTTAAAAGTCCACAGCCAGAAGAATACGGTGACCCATTGCCTCCTCCCTTAACCTATGAAGCTCCTTGTGTAGAAAATAGAAATCAAACCGCAATACCTCCAACCGAATGGATCATAAAATAAAATTCAAAAAATATAAAGGAATTATATTCTTTGTTTTTCTATCATTTCAGTGGGGAATTGCACAAGAGTTTTCCCTTACCTATACAGTTCGTGATCAAGAAAGTAAAGAACCCTTAGAAGGGGTAACGGTGATTATTGAAGAATGTCAATGTGGGGGTATAACGAATACGAGTGGATTGTTTTTTAAGCGATTAACTTCAGGTAATTATACCATAAACCTCACCTTTTTAGGGTTTAAATCTGTACAACAACAAATTTCTTTACAAGAAAACAAAGAAGTGTCTGTTGAAATGGAAGTTGAAGAAGAGCAATTATCAGAAATTGTTGTCCTTGCCAAAAACAACAATAAAAATGTGGAAAGTACACAGATGGGTGTCTTTGAGCTTAATGCAAGGGAATTGATAAAAATACCCACCGCTTTGGGAGAGTTCGATGTTCTTAGAAGTATGACCATGCTTTCCGGAGTAAGTAATACCGGGGATGTTAGCAATGGAATATCAATTCGTGGAGGATCTTTAGACCAAAACCTTTTGTTGTATGATGGTGCTCCTGTTTTTAATCCAACTCATTTGTTTGGTCTTTTTTCTGTGTTTACCCCCGATGTGATTTCAGGAGTCAATATCTATAGGGCCAATATTCCTGCAAAATACGGCGGACGAATGGCTTCTGTGGTTGATATTAAAGTGGAAAACCCCTATACGGATCAATTCCAATTGGAAGGCGGTATCGGTGTTTTATCTAGTCGACTAAAAATAGCTACTCCGCTTATAAAGGATAAGTTAATGTTTCTTGCAGGAGGAAGAATTGGTTTCACCGATTTTCTTTTCCCATTGCTTATCCCAAGATTAAAAAACACGCGTGCAAATTTCAATGATGCAACAATTAAACTCCTTTACATTCCCAATGCGAAAAATCAAATGACCTACACGCATTTTAGAACGCGTGATTTTTACCAACTCGATTTGATTTCATCTATTGAAAATATCATTGCTTCTGCTAATCAGTATGATTTTTCCACATCAAACCACACCTTTCGATGGTTGCATAGTTTTGACGAGAGTAAGCATTTAGTGGGTACAGGAGTTTTTAGTGGCTATACTCCTAAAAGTCTATTTCCAGAAGTAGATAGCGATAATGTTATTGAATACCTTTCAACAATTAATTACGCAAGTATTGATGTTGAATTTAAAAACAAGGTCTCTGATCCTTTTGAGTACTATGTTGGTTTACAATGGAATCAATACAAAATCAATCCCGGAAGTTTAGACCCTGGAAACGGAAATTCAATTCTACCTACATTGCTTCCCAATGAAAATAGTCAAGAGCGTTCCTTGTATGGTAATGCCACTTTTGATTTAATGGAAAACATTACACTTTCAGCGGGACTACGTCTCACACAGTTTGTATTAATGGGGCCTTACGAACAAGCGGTTTATTCCAATGAAGGCAAATTAGAAAACATTCAATCCTTTGGTGAAGGCGATCAAGTAGTACAGTATTTTAATCCAGAACCCCGAATTGGTTTAAATGTAAAGCTCAATGAATCCAGTTCTATTAAAGCAAGTTACGCAAGTATTTTTCAATACATTCAGAATATTTACAATACCACAACTCCTTTACCTACTTCTCGTTGGAAAATGTCAGATCAAAATATTTTGCCTCAATCCAATGATACCTATAGTATAGGATGGTATAAAAATCAGGAGGCCCAAAATATCGAATTTTCTGCCGAAGCCTATTACCGATTGACCGAAAACAATTTGACCTATAAACCCGGCGCAGATTTTTTCCTTGCCGAATTTCTTGAAAACGAAGTCATTCAAGCTCAGGGGGAAGCCTATGGTTTTGAAATGAATTTAAGAAAAACATCGGGTAAAGTGAATGGGTTTTTAAATTACACCTGGTCTCGAAGTTTACTACAAACTCAAAAAGAGAATTTTAAAGATCGAATCAATAATAACAAAAAGTATTCCTCCGATTTTGATCGCCCCCATACTCTAAACGCAAGTATTAATTTTGAAGGCGATTCTTTCAATGCCTTTAGTTTTAATTTTACTGCGCAAACAGGTCGTCCTTACACCATTGCAAATGGGGTTATAGAGCAAGGAAACTTAAATATTCCCATTTACTTAA
>RGZR01000037.1 GCA_010031465.1 Flavobacteriia bacterium | reverse complement strand
CTATTTTTACATCCTGATCTGTTTTAAGCCCTCCCCCAAAATCAATAGCCAATGGGGTTTGCCCTGCTATATTTTCTAGTACTTTATGATTAACAATATGATTTGATTTTGCCCCATCTAAGTCAACTAGATGGAGGTATTCTATTCCGTGATCTGCAAATGCTTTGGCTACTTCAACTGGGTTTTCATTGTAAATTTTTTGTGTTTGGTAATCCCCTTTAGTTAACCGTACACATTTCCCTTCGATGATGTCTATTGCGGGTATTATTCTCATTAGGGTAAGCTTAAAAAGTTTTGTAATACAACCTGTCCTGCTTTACTGCTTTTTTCAGGATGGAATTGAACCCCAAAAAAGTTTCTTTTTTGTACGGCAACACTATACAAACCATCATAATTGCTTTGAGCAATCGTTTCGGGAACAATAGGCACAAAATAGGAATGGACTAAATACATAAAGGTACCTGGCGAAAGATGCTCAAAAAGGGGTGATGCTAAATTTTGTATAGAATTCCATCCCATTTGAGGTACTTTCACTTTAGAAGAGAATCGTTTTACTGTAGTAGACAATATCCCCAACCCGTTAACATTTCCTTCTTCGGTTTGTTCACATAGCAGTTGCATTCCCAAACAGATTCCCAATACGGGTTGAGTCAATTCAGGTAAAAGCAAGTCCAATTTCTTTTGCTTTAGTTTTTCCATTGCACTTTGTGCAGCGCCTTGACCTGGGAAGATCACTTTATCGGCGTGCTGAATGATATCCGAATCGGCAGTAAGCACACTGGAAACCCCTAACCGTTCAAGGGCAAACTGTAAACTTCTAGTGTTTCCGGCACCGTAATCTATTATGGCAACATTCATGTTATAACATTCCTTTTGTTGAAGGCAAGATCATTCGATCTGGGTCGCGTTGAATAGCCCTTTTAATTGCTTTTGCAAACGCTTTAAAAATGGCCTCAATTTTATGGTGTTCATTCGTTCCTTCCGCTTTGATGTTAAGGTTGGCTTTGGCTCCGTCAGAAAAGGATTTAAAAAAATGAAAAAACATTTCTGTAGGCATTTCTCCAATTTTTTCGCGTTTAAAATCAGCATCCCACACGATCCAATTTCGTCCTCCAAAATCAATAGCAACTTGAGCTAAACAATCGTCCATTGGCAAACAAAATCCATAACGCTCCATGCCCAACTTATCTCCTAAAGCTTGATAAAACGCTTCCCCTAGGGCTATAGCAGTGTCTTCAATAGTGTGATGTTCATCAACATGCAAATCACCCTTAGTCTTTATATTTAGGTCTATACCTCCATGTCGCGCCAATTGATCTAACATGTGGTCAAAAAATGGAATCCCGGTATCTATTGTCCCTTTTCCACTTCCCTCAAGGGTAATGTCCAATTCAATTTGGGTTTCCTTTGTATTGCGTTGATAAGAAGTTTTTCGGGGTTGTAATTTTAAATAAGTGTAGATTTCTTTCCATGCTGTTGTAGAAAAAACGATGGCGTTTTGTGCCTCAGGGCTGCTTTCTTCCGCACCTAAAGCAGGATCATTCGCTATGAAAATTCCTTGGCACCCTAAGTTATTTGCCAATTCCATGTCGGTAAAACGATCCCCTATAACATATGAATTTTTAAGATCATAATCGTTTGTGTTCATATACTGGGTCAGCATTCCCGTACGAGGCTTACGTGTTGGGGCATTATCTTGGGGAAAACTTTTGTCAATTAAAACTTCCTCAAACTCCACACCTTCATTTTTAAAGCTTTGCACAATAAAATTCTGAACGGGCCAAAAAGTTTCTTCTGGAAAAGCGTTTGTTCCTAAACCATCTTGATTTGTAACCATCACCAGTTTATACTCTAATTCTTTTGCGATTTTGCCCAAATAAGTAAATACATTCGGGTAAAACTCCAGTTTTTCAAAGGCATCAAGTTGGTATCCATCCGGTTCCAAGGCTAAGGTTCCGTCTCGGTCGATAAACAGTATTTTTTTCATGTTATGATTCCATATTTTTAAGTGCAGTAAGCAGGGCTTTATTTTCTTCTGCACGTCCCACTGTTATGCGTAATGTATTCTCGCATCCTCTGTTTTTAGAAGGATTACGGACTACTATTCCCTGATCAATCAACTGATCATAACGCAATGCACTATTGTCTACTTTTACCAGAATAAAATTTGCGTCTGAAGGAAAACAGTTTGCAATAAAAGATATTTTGGGGAGTTCCGTTTCTAATTTCATACGTTCTTTAAGAATATAGTCAACTTGAGATAGAACTCTATCTTGCTCTTCTAATCGCTTCAAAGCCGCTGCAATTGTCAATGAATTTATATTATAAGGAGCCTTAATACGATTTAAAAATTGGATTAATTTAGGGTGAGCGAATGCCATTCCCAAGCGCGCCCCTGCTAAGCCTTGCGCTTTTGAAAAGGTTTGACAAACCACAAGATTGGGATAGTGTTCTAATTGGGAAATAAACGATTCTTCCTTTGAAAACTCAACATATGCCTCGTCTATAACAACCAAACCAGAAAAGGTATTTAGAAGGGTAAGCAATGCTTCGGGTTCAAAACTATTCGCCGTAGGGTTATTGGGGGTAGGTATGAATAGTATTTTTACCTGAGGGGTCAATACATTGCTAATTTCCGAGAGATCCAATTGAAAGTCTTTTGTTAAAGGAGCTTCTACTACGCCCACCCCGTGGGTTCTTGCGGCTACTTGATACATTCCGAAAGTAGGAGGTAAAATTAAAATGGAATCTTGTTTTGGCTCACAACAACTCATAATAAGCTGTGAAATAAATTCATCACTACCGTTGCTTAGATACAATTGATCAGGGGGTACCCTTTTCCATTTGGCTATGCGTTCTTTTAAATCAACTTGAAGCGGATCTGGATAGCGATTTGATTCCGTTTCAAACGGATTTTCATTAGCATCTAATAAAATCATTTTTCGTCCCTGATTAACAAATTCCTCACGAGCCGATTGATACGGCTGAAGAGTAAGTAAAGATGTTCGCACGTAGGAGTCTAAATTAAAGTCCATCAGCTAATTTTTTTAATCGAATAGATACGGCATTTTTATGAGCATCTAGCCCTTCAGCTGCCGCCATATGCATAATGGTTTCACCCAATCCCTTAATTCCCTTTTCACTTATTTTTTGAAACGTAATGGATTTTGTAAAACTATCTAAATTAACACCACTGTACTGTTTTGCATACCCATTGGTCGGCAAGGTATGATTGGTTCCTGATGCATAATCACCGGCACTCTCAGGGGTGTAATTTCCGATAAAAACCGATCCTGCATTTTGAAGGTTTGAAAGGAATTCTTTTTCGTCTTCCACACACAAGATATAATGCTCAGGGCCATAGGCGTTAATAAAGGATTGTGCTAATTCTGAAGTGGGCAAACAAATTAGTTTTGAATGCTCTAAAGCCTTTTCTGCAATAAAACGTCGAGGTAAAGTCATTAATTGGTTTTCAATTGCATTTTGTACGGCGTCTAATAAACTGGGGGCGGTAGTTACAAAAATCACTTGACTATCTGGGCCGTGTTCAGCTTGAGAAAGTAAATCTGCAGCAATGAAATCAGAATCTGCAGACTTATCAGCCATTACCAATAGCTCACTAGGGCCCGCAGGCATGTCTATACTTACATGGAATCGAGTAGCCCATTGTTTTGCTACAGTAACGTATTGATTTCCTGGGCCAAATATTTTATAAACAGAAGGAATTGTTGCTGTACCAAAGGTCATTGCTGCTATGGATTGAATGCCTCCTATTTTATATATTTTCTGTATTCCACAAAGTGCAGCTGTATATCGAATTACTGCGGGTATTGTGCCTGAAGCATTTGGGGGTGTACATAAAATTATTTCATTACAACCTGCAATTTGTGCCGGAACAGCCAACATAAGAAGGGTTGAAAATAAAGGTGCTGAACCTCCAGGAATATAGAGTCCTACTTTTTCTATGGGTCTTTTTTCTTGCCAACACAAAACTCCGGGTTGGGTTTCCACCTGAACTTTTTCTGTTTTTTGTGCTCTGTGAAAGGCTTCAATATTCCGCTTAGCATTTTGAATGGAACGTTGCAATTCGGGAGAAATTTCATGTTGTGCCTGCTGGATTTCGGCTGGACTAACTTCTAGGGAAGTCAATTGAACTTTATCAAATTTTTCAGTGTACTTGATAACGGCTGAATCCCCTTTTTTACGAACTGCATCAAAAACTTCAGCTACCAAAGGTTCTAAATCTGAATAACTGGCGGTAGGACGCTTAAGTAAACGTTCCCATTGATCTACTGGAGGGTGGAAAAAACGTTGCATTAAAGTACCATTTTTTCAATTGGACACACCAATATATCTTCAGCTCCAGCGGCTTTTAATTGTTCAATTACCTCCCAAAAATCACCTTCATTGATTACTGAGTGTAATGAACTCCAACCTGGATTAGCCAAAGGCAATACCGTAGGGCTCTTTAGTACAGGTAGAATTGCACTTATAGACTCTATACTATCGTTTGGACAATTCAATAAAATATATTTTGATTTTTTTGCCCTAAGTACGGCTTTAATTCGAAATTGAAAGGTTTCTAATATTGCTTGGCCTTCTTTATTAATTTTTGGTGATTGCACCAAAACGGCTTGAGATTTTGTTATGCGGACAACTTCTTTTAGGTTGTTTTTAAATAAGGTGCTGCCACTAGAAACTATATCACAAATGGCATCTGCCAAGCCAATATTTGGAGCAATTTCAACAGAACCATTTATAATGTGCAAATCGGCTTTAATGTTGTTTTCTTGTAAAAATGCATTGACCGTATTGGGGTAAGAAGTCGCAATTTTTTTGCCTTGTAAATCAGCAAGGGAATTGTATTTAAATCCTTTTGGAACAGCGATTGAAACCCTACACTTAGAAAATCCAAGGGGTTCAATAATTTTTAGGTCTGTTCCTTTTTCTACTAAAAGATTTTCTCCTAAAATAGCTACATCAACCACACCATCGCGTAAGTATTGCGGAATATCTCCATTTCGCAAAAAAAACACTTCCATCGGAAAATTTCTCGAGGATGCTTTTAGTTGATCTTTACCATTTTCAATGGAAATCCCACAGTCTTTTAAAAGGTTAAGGGAATCTTCATTGAGTCGTCCTGATTTTTGTATTGCTAATCGTATCATAAGTTAAAAAAAAACCCGTTTGATTTTTCAAACGGGTGTATAATAGTGAACAAAAACATCCTATTACAACTCGTTTGAGTCGCTGTAAAAATGATGTAGATGTGTTGTTTTAAATTTCATTGCGTGCAAATATATTTAATAATTTGAAAAGCAACAAACGAATTTTATTTTCGATTGTATTATTCCGAAACTAGTGGAATATATCTTTTTATTGATTTCCTAAAATTATTGGCAACCCGTCTTTACCACTTCCAATTACTATTACTTTAGCATTGGGTGATTCTGACAATTTAAGTGTTGCTTCGATACCCTTTTCTTGAAGGATTTTTTCTGTTAGCGATGCACTTAAAATACGGTTAGCAGTTGCTTTCCCTTCGGCATCAATGCGTTGGCGTTCTGCTTCTTGCTTTGCTTTTTCCAAACGGAACTCATATTCTAAAGACTCTTGTTCTTGACCTAATTTACGCTCAATAGCCTCTTTAATGGCAATAGGCAGCGTAACGTCACGAACCAAAACGGCATTCAATTGAATGTGTTGGCTATCTACATTTTTTTGAGTTTCTTCAAATATTTCATTTTGAATTGCGTCTCGTTTGGTAGAATACAATTGTTCAGGCGTATACCGACCAACAACAGAACGTGCAACAGCACGAATTTGGGGGATCAATACAATGTTTACATAATTTTCCCCTTTGGTTTGATGTAACAATCCCAATTCCTCGTATTTGGGTTGATATAGCACAGAAACATCTAATGAAATTTCAAGACCATTAGAAGACAATACTTGCATATTCCCTTCAAAAAACTCTTGTTGCTTGACGTTGTACACATACACTTTGTTCCAAGGTGCAATAACGTGGAATCCCTCTCCTAGGGGAGGATTATCAGTAACTACCCCACCCGCAAAGGTTTTAAATAAAACCCCGGCTTCACCATAACCGATGTTTATTGAAGATTTCGAAATAAAAATTAATAGTACTACAACCAATAATATTACTGGCAATCCGATTTTAGGTAATTTTTGCATGATAAAAAAGTTTAGGTTAACATTCCTCCATCTACGTGGAGTACTTGTCCAGTAATATAACTGGATAAATCAGAAGCCAAAAATACACAAGCATTGGCTACATCTTCAGGCTGTCCCCCTCTTTTTAAGGGAATGCCTTCTCTCCACCCTTGTACCACTTCTTCTGAAAGTTGGGCAGTCATTTCGGTTTCAATAAACCCTGGGGCAATCACATTTGAACGAATATTGCGTGATCCCAATTCAAGGGCAATAGATTTAGAAAAGCCAATAATGCCTGCCTTTGATGCGGCATAATTGGCTTGACCTGCATTTCCTTTCACTCCCACTACAGAACTCATATGTATGAGTGATCCGTGTCGTTGTTTTAGGAAAGTGCGTTGTACAGCTTTGGTCATATTAAAGATCGACTTTAAGTTCACTTCAATAACTTGATCAAAGTCTTCTTCACTCATTCGCATTAAGAGATTGTCTTTGGTAATGCCCGCATTATTGATTAAAATATCAAGTGCGCCAAAATCCTCAATTACTTGATCGACTAACTGTTGAGCTGCTTCAAAATGCGCTGCATTACTTTGGTATCCTTTTATTTGAATACCGTACGAGGCAAGCTCTTTTTCTAGTTGATCAGCGGCTTCTATATTACTGCTATAGGTAAAGGCAACAGCGCATCCGTGGGCTGCAAAAGTTGCAGCTATACCCCTACCAATACCACGGCTAGCTCCTGTAATAAGGGCTGTTTTTCCAGACAATAATTTCACGTTATTCATGTTAGTTTAAGCTAGTACTTCGGCTACTTTAGCACCGATTTGTGCGGGAGAATCTACAACGTGAATTCCACATTCACGCATTATTTTCTTTTTAGCTGCTGCAGTATCATCACTACCGCCAACAATTGCTCCTGCATGTCCCATTGTTCTTCCTTTGGGCGCTGTTTCTCCTGCAATAAAACCAATAACGGGTTTTTTGTTTCCATGAGCTTTGATCCATTTTGCCGCATCGGCTTCCAATTGTCCTCCAATTTCACCAATCATGACTATACATTCGGTATCGGGATCGTCCATAAAAAGAGCAATGGCGTCTTTTGTAGTTGTTCCAATGATGGGATCTCCTCCAATACCAATTGCGGTGGATATTCCCAACCCTTCACGGACAACTTGATCTGAAGCCTCATAGGTTAATGTTCCTGATTTGGAGACAATACCTACCTTTCCTTTTTTAAAGACAAACCCAGGCATTATACCAACCTTTGCTTCCTCAGGGGTGATTACTCCTGGGCAGTTAGGGCCAATTAGGGTTGCTCCTTTTTGCTTTACATATTGAAACGCCTTGGTCATGTCATTTACAGGTATGCCTTCTGTAATGGCAATAATAACCTTAATTCCTGCTTCTGCTGCCTCCATTATGGCATCGGCTGCAAAGGCTGGGGGCACAAATATAATGGAAGTGTCTGCTCCCGCTTTTGCCACTGCTTCTGCTACACTGTTAAATACGGGGCGGTCTAAGTGGGTTTGCCCTCCTTTTCCAGGAGTAACACCTCCTACTAGATTTGTTCCGTATTCTATCATTTGTGAAGCATGAAAAGTTCCTTCACTTCCCGTAAATCCTTGAACGATTATTTTGGAATCCTTGTTAACAAGTACACTCATAGTTTATTGGGTCTATTTAATTTATTCTTTTACGCGTTCGATGTAGCTCCCTTTTTCGGTGTCTACTTTGATTTTATCTCCTTCATTGATAAATAGGGGGACGTTAATACTCGCTCCCGTTTCTAAAGTAGCAGGCTTCGTTGCATTGGTAGCTGTATTTCCCTTAACTCCTGGCTCTGTATGGGTGATTTCTAATACCACACTGGCAGACATATCGGCAGAAAGGGGTAAGCCATCTTCAGTATTTATTGAAATGGATACAAGCTCTCCTTCTTTTAATAAATCAGGTGCATCTAAAATGGCTTTATCAATACTAATTTGGTTGTAATCGTCTGTATTCATGAAGTGATACAGATTGTTTTCATTGTACAAGAATTGATATTTTTGAGTTACTACTCGTATGTCTTCAATTTTATGTCCTGCTGAAAAGGTATTGTCAATCACTTTGCCATTTGTGACACTTTTAAGTTTTGTACGAACAAAGGCAGGTCCTTTACCCGGTTTAACGTGTAAAAACTCAATTATTTTATAAATATCGTTGTTGTATTTGATACAAAGACCTTTTCGAATGTCAGAAGTTGATGCCATAGTGGGTGCAAATTTACATGTTTTAAAAATATCCTTTCATTAAACCGCGCTTGGATTGTTGAATAAATTGTAAAATCAAATCGCGTTCAGGTGAAGCAATTTGTTCAGCCTCAATCACACGAACGGCATTTGAAGTATTTAAATTGTTTTGAAATAGTATTCGGTAAATGGATTGGATTTCTTGTATTTTCTCAGTCGTAAATCCTTTACGACGTAATCCTACTGAGTTAACCCCCGCATAAGAAATGGGTTCCCTTGCCGCTTTCACATAGGGAGGAATATCTTTTCTAACCTTAGCGCCACCCCCTACAAAAGCATAATCACCAACGGAACAAAATTGATGAATGGCTACTAATCCTGCAAGAATAACATGATTGCCTACAGTAATATGCCCTGCTAATGTACTGTTATTTGAAAACACACAGTAATTCCCTATTTTACAATCGTGTGCAATATGTGAATAGGCCATAATTAAGTTATGCGAACCTACTTCCGTTTTTCCTGTATCTGAAGTACCTCGGTTTATAGTAACACATTCACGAATAGTAGTGTGATCACCAATAAGGGCTAGTGTTTCTTCTCCTGAAAATTTTAAATCTTGTGGAATGGCACCAATTACTGCACCTGGAAATATTTTACAGTTTTTTCCAATTCGTGTTCCTGACATCAAAGTTATGTTTGGACCTATCCAAGTACCCTCACCAATTTCTACATTTTTTTCTATGGTTGTAAACGGACCAACTTCAACTTTATCTCCGAGAATAGCTTCCGGATGAATGGAATGAATTGTGTTCATGATTAAATATGGGTATTATTCATTAGTATCATTTCGCCTAGAAATCTGAGCCATTAATTCGCCTTCACTTACTTGTTGACCATTGACAAAGGCATACCCTTTCATATTGCATATTCCTCTTCGAATTGGAGTTAATAATTCGAGTTTAAAAATTAATGTATCTCCAGGATATACAGGTTTTTTAAATTTCACATTATCAATTTTCATAAAAAATGTGAGGTAGTTCTCAGGATCTGGAACTGTACTGAGCACCAATACACCACCAGCTTGAGCCATAGCCTCAATTTGTAAAACTCCTGGCATTACGGGTGCTCCTGGAAAATGTCCTTGGAAAAAGGATTCATTCATTGTCACATTTTTTAATCCCACAACATGGGTTTCCGAGAGTTCTAAAATACGGTCAACCAACAAAAAGGGAGGACGATGAGGCAACATCGCCATAATTTGCTTGATATCCATCACAGGGGGCTCCTCCAAATTGACTACAGGAACATTTAATTTTTTTATATTTCTTACTAAGGTCAATATTTTTTTAGCAAAGTCAGTATTGACTTTATGCCCCGGTTTTGTAGCAATAATTTGGCCTTGAATGGGAATTCCCACAAGGGATAAATCACCAATGACATCGAGTAATTTATGACGTGCCGGTTCATTGGGAAAGTGTAGAGAGGTATTGTCTAAAATACCATTGGGCTTAACAGCTATGGATTCTTTACCAAAAGTTACTTTTAACTTTTCTAAAGTAGCATCATCTAATGCTTTGTCCACGTAAATAATGGCATTGCTTAGATCGCCCCCTTTAATCAGTCCTTTGTCTAGCAAAGGTTTCAATTCATGAAGAAAACTAAACGTTCGCGCTGGAGCAATTTCGGTTTCAAAATCAGAAAGATGATCTAAACTGGCAAATTGTGACCCTAACACTTCAGTATGATAATCAATCATCACCTTGTAAGAAGTATCCTCAGCAGGAATCAGAAAAAGCTCACTTCCGCTTTCTTCATCAACATGTCGGATGATTTCTTGAACAACAAACCGTTCCTGTAATGCCTCTTGGGCTTGTATTCCCGCTTTGTGAATCCCTTTTAAAAATTCAATTGCTGAGCCATCAAGAATCGGAATTTCAGCACCGGACAATTCAATGTAGCAATTGGACACTTGTGCACCACTCAAAGCGGCTAAAAGATGCTCTGGAGTTTTTACTTCAACACCCTCTTTGGCTATAGTAGTGCCGCGATTGGTTTGGCTAACAAAATTAGCTAAGGCAGGAATTTCAACGGGAGGATCTAAATCCATACGCTTAAAAACTATTCCGGTGTTTTCAGGTGCCGGAAAAAGTTTCACGGTTATTGAATTTCCTGAATGCAATCCAATACCTTGGAATAAGATTTCATTCTTAATTGTGTTTTGTGCTGTAGAGGTTGTAATCATATCTTCACTTTTTTTTCTACGCGTTCAACTTTAGTTTTTAATTCAGGTAAGTTTTTAAATACTGCATAGGACTTATAGAAAGATCGAAAATCAAAACCAGGAGTTCCTTGAATCGTTGACCCAGAGGGTACATTATTTATAACCCCAGTTTGCCCTTGAATTTTAATGTTGTCTCCAAGCTGCAAATGTCCAATAATACCTACTTGACCTCCAATCACACAATCCGATCCTATTTTTGTAGAGCCAGCTACACCCGATTGGGCTGCAATTAGGGTTCGTGGGCCAATTTCTACATTATGGGCTATTTGCACAAGATTATCTAATTTGACTCCCTCATGAAGGATTGTGCTCCCTAGGGTAGCCCGATCTATTGTTGAATTGGCACCTATTTCTACTTTATTTCTTAAGATCACATTCCCTACTTGAGGAATTTTTAGTGCGGTATCTTTTTCTTGAGCTACAAAACCAAATCCATCAGATCCAATTACAACACCACTGTGGAGAATGCACTCTTTTCCTATTTGAGTATCGTCCAAAAGGGTTCCCCTAGGATGAATCACAGTTCCCGTGTCAATTTTGACGTTGTTTCCTATGTAAGAATAGGCTCCTATGGAAACGCCCCCATGAATTATACTGTTTTTCCCAACGCTCACGTAGGGCCCAATATACACTTGCTCATCAATTTGTGCGGATTCATGAACTATAGCAGTAGGATGAATTCCCATTTGCTTTTCCTTTTTTTCATTTGCCCATTCTAGTAAAAGTTGACTAAAAACAGCATAGGGATCATCAACTTCGATCAAGGTGGTGTCTGAGGAAAAGTGTTTTTGTTTTGGTCGTACCAAAACAATACTGGCATTCGTGGTTTTTAAAAAGTGTTCGTATTTAGAATTTGCTAAAAAAGTAAGAGATCCTTTTGAAGCCGATTCTATTTTCGCCAGTTGATTAATTTCGACTGAAGAAGAACCAACTACCCTACCTTTGTATTTTTTGGCAATCTCTTGAGCAGTCAATTTCATGACTGCAAAATTACGCATTAATTAAGAATTATTCTGTTTTGGATAACACAAATAATGCTTTACGTGTGGGCTTGAAAACACATTAGAATCCAAATAGGGAACATATTTTGCCATGGGTTCTACTTTTCCTGATTTTTCTTTGATCAAAATCTGTGTTTGATCCGTAAAGTAGGTTTGATTTGAAATGTATCCATGAAACACAAAATAATCCGCTTCCTTTTCTGGAAAATTTTGGCTTTCTATCCGCTTTCGCATTGACTTTATTTCTTCAGATGAAAACGGGTTTTCTTGAATTTTAATTTTAGGGAGGTTTCGATTGATAAGTTGTTGAGCCAATCGTTTCAACACAGGGTCAGAATGGGAACACCATTGCTTGAGCAACCAAATAATATCAGAATCGTCCAATTGAAGATAGTGCGCCAACGCGGCTTCAGAAAGCGGTTCCTTTTCATTATGAACTAGTAAGGGTCGTAAAAGGGGTGTTTCTGCTAATTTCTCTTGATCCTGCTCTACCAGATAGCGAAACCGTTGAAGCGTTTTAACAAGCAACAATTCTGCCACTAAACTTGTTTTATGAAGGTACACTTGCCAATACATCAACCGTCTAGCCAATAGGAATTTTTCAAGAGAATGAACTCCCTTGTTTTCAAATACAAGTTGTTCCCCTTCCACATTCATCATTGCAAGAATACGGTCTGTATTAATATTTCCTTCGGTAACCCCCGTATAAAAACTGTCGCGTTTTAAATAATCCAGCCGATCTACATCTACCTGACCTGAAATAAGTTGATGCATGAATTTTCTTGAATACGTATTGGTAAAAATCTGAATTGCTAAATCCAATTGGCCTGTAAAGACTTCGTTTAATAGGTGAAAAATACGCAACGAGAGCGTTTCGTGATGCACTCCACTAAAAAGGGCACTTTCTGTAGCATGGGAAAAAGGGCCATGTCCAATATCATGAAGTAAAATGGCTGCTTGCATGGCTTCACGTTCTTTTGAACTTATGGATATGCCTTTAGAAACAAGAACGGCTATGGCACGTTGCATAATGTGCATTGCCCCCAGGGCATGACCAAAACGAGTATGATTTGCGCCTGGATAAACAAAAGAAGATAACCCCATTTGAGAAATTCGACGCAACCGTTGAAAATAGGGGTGATTGATAAGTTTAAGCGTCAATTCTGATTCAATGGCAATAAATCCATAAATTGGATCGTTAAAATAAGTGTTCTTTTGATGCACGCTTAACTCAGTATTTTTAACAAATATAACAAATGAAACGGATCAAGATTTTATGGGTAGATGATGAGATTGACCTGTTGAAATCTCACATTTTATTTCTTGAAACGAAAGGCTATGACACTTCGCCATGCAACAACGGTCGTGACGCTATTGACCGTGTAGCGGAAGAAGTCTTTGATGTTGTTCTTTTAGATGAAAATATGCCCGGATTAAATGGCATTGAAACTTTAGCTGCCATAAAAAGTCGTAAGCCGAATCTCCCAGTCATAATGGTAACTAAAAACGAGGAAGAACAGATTATGGAAGAGGCAATAGGCACTAAAATTTCAGATTATTTGATCAAACCTGTTAATCCATATCAAATCCTATCTTCATTAAAAAAAACCCTAGATCATAAAAGCTTAATCGCTGAAAAAACAACCCAAAATTACCGTGAAGAATTTACCACTTTATCGCATAGGCTGCTCGATTTAAAGACCGCAAACGATTGGACTCAATTTTATAAAGAATTGGTGTTTTGGGAATTGGAACTTGAAACCCTTGAGGATCAAGAATGGTATAAGATGTTTGAAGGTCAATGGAAAGAAGCCAATATTCAGTTTTCACAATTTATAGAATCACATTATGAAGATTGGCTCCTTAATGACAATGGCCCCATTTTATCCCACAATGCGTTTAAGCGCTTAGTTTATCCGCATCTATCCGCTTCTACTCCCACCCTATTGCTCGTAATTGATAATTTGCGATTAGATCAATGGCAAACCCTTATGCCTTCAATTGAAGAAATTGCCTCTCTAAAAGAAGATAAAACCTATTTTAGTTTGCTTCCCACAGCCACACAATATGCCCGTAATTCTTTTTTTGCTGGACTTACTCCACTTCAAATTCAAACCCAATTCCCTGATTGGTGGGTAGCTGAATCGGATGAAAAAGGAAAAAATCTACATGAAGCCGATTTATTAAAAGCCAATTGCATTCGCCTAGGGTTTACCCTCCCCATAAGTTACCATAAAATCATTCATTCTTCTCAGGGTCAGCAGTTAGTAAATTCGTTACAAAATCACTCGCATGAAGGACTTACCGCCGTAGTCTATAATTTTGTGGATATGATCTCGCATGCTAAAACGGATATGGACGTAATAAAAGAACTTGCTTCAGATAATAAAGCCTATCGATCATTAACCCATAGCTGGTTTAAAAACAGCAGTTTAAAAGAACTAATTAAGAAGGCCGTATCTTTAAATTACAAAGTAATCCTAACCACCGATCACGGCACGATCAATGTAGAGCTTCCATGCAGTGTAATTGGAGATCGAGAAACAAGTATGAACTTGCGCTACAAAACGGGTAAAAGTTTAACATACAATAAAAAAGACGTGTATGCCTGTAACGACCCTAAAAAGTTAGAATTGCCCTCACCCTATTTTAATACTCCTTTTATTTTCGCAAAGGGCAACCGGTATTTCGTTTATAAAAACAACTACAATCACTACGTAAAACATTTTAAAAACACCTATCAGCACGGAGGGATATCAATGGAAGAAATGATACTTCCATTTGTTGTTTTACGATAATGTGCACTGTACCTTTGTCCTATGGAAATTACCTTTTCATTAGAACAACTTCCTGAAGTTGCCAAAACGATTTTACAACATGCTACACATCGTGTGATATGCATAGATGGACCTATGGGTGCAGGAAAAACCACTTTAATCACAGCATTATGCAAAGCCCTTTTGGTTACTGAAGAAGTGAACAGCCCAACATTTGCCTTGGTAAACTCCTATCAAGCACAACACGAGCTACTATACCATTTCGATTTTTATCGTTTAGATCATCCTGACGAAGCCTTAGATTTTGGCGTTGAGGAATATTTTGAATCGGGAGCCTATTGTTTTTTAGAATGGGCAGAGAAAATAACTCCTCATTTACCGTTAGCATACAATCGGTATGAAATTACAATTCTTAATGCGCAGCTGAGAAAATTAACAGCTCACCCAATAAATTTAAATTCTGTATGAAAATCTTGCATCGATTAGGGTATTATTTGGGGGGATTTTCGGTGGGACTAATTTTCTTAGCCTTTATTTTTAATGGCAAGAAAACAAGTTGCAATTATTCTCCCTCTGCACGTGTAAAAAATGATTTGTTGCAAAAAAAAATTCAAATTGATTCGGCCTTACTTCAACGCAACCCTAAAATTACAATTGAAATGGTGAAAGAGTGGATCAATTCTGGGGATATAAATTTCTCCAAAAGCGACACTAAACGCGATTCATGTCGACTCTATCAAA
>RGZR01000036.1 GCA_010031465.1 Flavobacteriia bacterium | reverse complement strand
TTTCTTCTTCATACAAAATGACTTCATGGTTCAGTGGAATTTTCATCGAACTTAATTTTCCATTCCGGTGTTTCTGATTCTGGTTCAATCTCGACTTTGTAGGCTTCGAGCTTTTCAACGTCTTTTGAAAGCTTGTCACCGCTCCTCTTCATCATCTTATCGTAAAAGAAGACGCCCTTCTCATTGTAGTTCGCGATGGGTACCTAAAATGCCTCGAAATTCAATTGCCCAACAAGAGAAGAATGCCCGCGAAAGACCTATTAAATGGGTATACTTTCCCTAAGAATTGTCCAATTTTTTGAAAATCACCCATTCCTTATCAACAAAACCTTCGATTTATCAACAAAACTGCGTATTTCAAGCGGTTTTTAGCGACTCATTTAAAAATCCCTATAAATTTGTTTGAATAACCATTAAATATTAAAACATTATGAACAAGACAGAATTAATCGATGCAATGGCTGCTAGCGCAGGTATTTCTAAAGCAGCGGCAAAAAAAGCACTTGAATCTTTCCTAGGAAGTGTAAGTGGAACTTTGAAAAAAGGAGGACGTGTTTCTCTAGTAGGATTTGGATCATGGTCTGTATCTAAAAGAAGCGCTCGTGAAGGTCGTAACCCTCAAACTGGTGCAACTATTAAAATAGCCGCTAAGAATGTTGTTAAGTTTAAAGCGGGTGCTGAATTATCTGGCGCTGTAAACTAAACAAGTGCAAAACTTTTTAAAAAGCTCCCTTGTGGAGCTTTTTTTTTATCTTAGAGTGTAATGAAATCATCAAAATTTCTTGTTGCTTCACCCGCAATATTTGGAGATCACCATTTCCAACGTTCGGTTATTTTACTAACTGAAGAAAAGGACTCTGGAACAGTTGGTTTTATTATCAATAAAAAGATGGAATATGCCTTAGATGACCTAATGGAGGGAATTGATACGCCTTTTCCTCTATTTTACGGCGGACCAGTAGAACCCGACAATCTTTTTTATATTCATCGTGCTGCCGATCGAATTCCCAAAAGTATTCCCATTGATGACACTTGGTTTTGGTGTGGTGACTTTAAAGCCGTACAACAATTGGTAAATTCAAAGCAGTTAACACAAACCGACATTCGCTTTTTTTTGGGTTATAGCGGTTGGTCAGCCAGGCAACTTGAAGACGAGCATGAATCCAATTCTTGGTTAGTGTTTAAAAAGAAGTTAGCTTTTGATTGGATGATCACACCGCCTAAGACGCTTTGGAAAAAGTTGATTCAATCCATTGGGGGAAATTACATACTTTGGGCCAATGCTCCCGAAAATCCCATTCACAATTAATCTAACGTCTCTAGAAATTGTTTAAATAAGGCCGTTGATAGTGAATTAGAGTAGTTTGTTTTTCGGTAATGAGTTATAGGCAAAACCCCAAAGTCTAGAGAAAGCAAAAATACTTCTTCCGTTTGTTGTAATTCAAAAGGGGTGAGTTGAACTTCATTTAATTCATACTCCTTTTGTTTTCGAATCCATTCATTAAATACAGTTCTAAAAACAAGTTCTTGACAACCGGATTCTAATGGACTCGTACGCAACACCTTATTTTGTATCAAATACAGAGTGCCCGAAAGCCCTTCTACTATACTTTTTTGATCGTTAATCAAGATACAATCGGCCAACCCATTCTCAGCGGCGTAATGTTTTGCCATAAGAAAAAGACTTTCATTAGTACATGACATATTTGATCTGGAGTCGGCATAAATTACCCCTTCTTTGTATACGTCTACTTCAAAGTTTTCAGCAGGTTGACTTCCAAAATCAGAAACCTCCTTAACACTGATCAAAAAACTAATCGGGTGGGTCGCAACGCATTGGAATCGGACAACTCCATTTAAAAGAGGGCTTGGCTGTGCTACTACTAAATTTTGTATTTGTTGCTCTAAAAAAGAAGGAGTAAAAGACATTGGAATTTCAAAACGGTGACGTCGTAATGTGGCCAAAATTCTGAAGTAATGATTTTCCCAAAAGAGAAGTTTTCCTCGATTGAGCCTAATTTTTTCTGTAATTGAAAAGGAGGTGTGCAATACAGTAAGCACGTTTTCAGGTGCTCCACTAAGCGAATGAATAAGAACTCCGTTACAGTTTAGCATCAAATTAACTAGCGCCTAAAACTTGTTTAAGGTCGGCAATGGTATTGTTCCACAACATTTTGGATTCTTCAATTTCGTCCTCTTCTGCAAAATCGGAAACCACCAAAGAAACATCTTTTGTAATTTCATCGACTTGGATTTGGAATTCAAAAAAATACTCTTTGTCGTCTTCTTCTCCATATTGCCATTGAAACCGAACCTTTTCGTTCGGTTTTTTCTGAATAAGTAGGGCTTCTTCTTCAGAATCATCCCAAATAAAAGTAAACAGTTCTCCTCGAGAATTGACATTATCAGCAAACCACTCAGAAAGACCCGAAGGGGTTGAAAGGTACTGATAGAGCAATTGCGGTGAAGCATGAAAAACGTACTCTAAAGAAAAACTTTGTTTTTTGGCCATTGTGTTTTAAATCAGCGAACAATATATTGAAAAATCACAAAGTGCCCCATTTATTTTAAAATATTTTCAAGAAGGTTCGACAAACGATGATTATGTTTTTTATATTTGCGCACCTAAATAGGGCGAGGTAGCTCAGCCGGTTAGAGCGTCGGATTCATAACCCGGAGGTCGGGAGTTCGAGTCTCCCCCTCGCTACAAAATTCAATCCATTGATTTACAGAAAGAAAAAACTTAAGTCAATGGTTTTTTTATACCCTTATTTTTTTTGTAGCGGTTTTAAAAGAAGGGCAAACATTACTGTCAAAACAACACCAATAACATTTAGCCAAAGAAAACTCACCAGCTGTAAGGAATAGCAAATCATAACCAATGCTTCTGAAAGTAGTGCAGCCCAAAATACAGCTTTGCCGTTAATCGATTTTATAAAAATGGCTACGATAAAAACCCCCAGTATGGTGCCGTAAAAAAGAGAACCTATGATATTAACGAGTTGAATAAGGTTTTCAAATAAATTACCTACACTCGCAAAAAGAATAGCCACAATACCCCAAAGTAAGGTAAAGGCTTTTGAAGCATAGACGGATTGTTTTTCGGATTTCTTTTTCACGTTTGGTAAATAAAGATCAATAGTAGTGGTGGCCGCCAAGGCATTCAGTTCGGAGGCTGTTGAGCTCATGGCCGCTGATAAGATAACAGCGAGTAAAAGACCAATTAATCCTGTGGGTAGGTAGCCTAAAATAAAGGAAATAAAAACATAGTCTTTGTCATTTGTTTCTTGTTCTGGAGCTGCGGTTTGTATTAAAACTTTTGCTTCTTCACGTTGGGATTTTTCCAACTGGGTCAATTCCGATAACTTTTGAGATATTTCTGGGCTTTGATTTCCATTTAAAAGAAGCGCTTGAATTTCGGATTGAGTAAATCGATTTTCATTTTCAAGGGTTTTAAAAGTGGCCGATAGGTCAGAATTATAAACTGCCGAAAGTGCTTTGGGATTGAAATTTAGCGGTGCCGATTCAAATTGATAAAACACAAATACCATTACCCCCACCAACAGGATAAAAAATTGCATAGGCACTTTTAATATGCCATTCATGATTAGCCCCATTTGACTTTCTCGTAGAGATTTTCCAGACAAATAGCGTTGCACTTGAGATTGATCTGTACCGAAATAGGAAAGGGCTAAAAACAAACCTCCTGTGATCCCACTCCAAAAGGTATATCGATTGTTTAGGTCGACAGTAAAATCGATGACATTTAATTTTCCTGATTGTCCTGCAATAGCTAAGGCTTCACTAAAACCAATTCCTTCAGGAAAACGATGTATTATAAACCCAAAGGCAATAAACATTCCTAAAAAGATGATAAACATTTGTTGTTTTTGAGTAACGTTGACTGCTTTAGTTCCCCCCACCATGGTATAAGTAATGACTAGCGTACCGACCAAAACAATGAGAACTTTTAAATCCCATCCTAGAACCACACTCAGAATAATAGCTGGGGCATAAATGGTAATTCCAGCAGCCAAACCGCGTTGAATCAGAAAGAGTAAGGCAGTTAAAATTCGAACGTCACGATTAAATCGCTTCTCAAGAAATTCGTATGCAGTATAAACGTTCAGCTTGTGATAAATAGGAATAAAAAAAAGACAAATGATAAGCATTGCGAAGGGCAGCCCAAAATAAAACTGAACAAATCCCATGCCGTCATGATAGGCTTGTCCGGGGGTCGATAAAAAGGTTATGGCACTGGCTTGTGTCGCCATTACAGATAGGCCTACTGTCCACCAACGCGCTTGGTTGCCTCCTTTCAAATAATCTTTAATGGTGCTGTGAGAATTGTTTTTCCAAACACCATATCCTACTATAAAAGCAAGCGTAGTTCCTAATATGATCCAATCTAGAATTTCCATCAATTAAAATAGGTCATAAACAAATAGCCAATCAACCAATACAAAATATTGATACCAATCAGAAGGATATAGGTGGTGGATTTCATTGACCGTAGGAGATTAAATTAGCGAAAAGACGAAAGGCACCGGGAACACCTGCAGGTAATTCTCTAAAAAAGCTCAATCCCGTAAAAATAAATTTTCCTTTACCATAGTCAGCAACCAACAAGCTTCCTAGCTTTGCTGTTTCGCCTGTATCTTGCATGGAAAGTAGGGGTTTAAATGCAGAATCCCAAGTATTGGCAAAGTACAAACCTCGTTCTTGCACCCAGCCTTCAAAGTCAAGGGCTGTAATTTTATTAGGTGAGGTAAGAAGAGGATGGTTAGGCTCTAAAAAAGTGACTTTTGCCTTTTCATCTGTTACCCGGTCACTGGAAAAGCTTATGGGGTAAGGCGCTGCAATTCGACTGTCAAAACCACGGCTTGTATTGTACTGGACGATAAGTGTACCTCCTTGCTTGACAAAGTCCCAAAGGATTTGATTTTTAAAAGAAAGATCCCGATACACGTTAAAAGCACGAATACCCATTACCACTGTAGGGAAGTTTATCAGGGTTTCTAAGCGTAAATCTTCGACCTCTATTTCGGTAACTTGTAAACCAATAGTTTGTAAACTTTCAGCAACTTTATCACCAGCCCCTTTCACATAAGCGATTTGTTTTACAGCTGTTTTGATGTCTATTTTCGCTACTTTTGTTTCGTTTGGAGAAAGGGCATATTGTTTTGAAACATGAGGATATTCAATCTCTTGGAGTTGATAGGTAAAAGGTTCTCCGTTACTTTCTACTAAAGAAGACATCGTTATGGAATGATTTCCAGGAGGGGGAGTAACTTCGAAAGTAAATTCAGCGGTTTCACCTGCATGACGAATTTGAACTTGGTGTTCTGAAGGGGTAACCTTCCATTGGGATGGAACAACAAGCCGAACTGTACCTTGCGCATTCGCACCATGGGCCTGTACAATGGCTTTCACCTTTTTGGGTTGCTCACTAGCAAAGATGAGTACAGCTTCGGAAAGTTGGGTAGTGAGCTTAGGAAGCAGTTGAAAATTTTCAACAATTTCGCCATCTACTCGATCTGTTGTCCGATAGGTTAGGGGTATCGAAATGGGAATGAGGGAATTGTCGATGTTTACTACAAAAGTAGCTTGAATTGGATTTGGAGTTTCCGGTAGACCGATAAGGTTTTTTTCTTTAACTGCATAATTGCCAAGTGTTCCTTTTTCTAAAAGCCAATACGGAGAGGTTACTTTAGTAGGTAATTTAATTTTAGAAGAATATTCCCAAACCTCATTGGGCATTAAGGGGCGTTGGATTTGAAGCTCGATTTCCCCTTTAAGAGATTCAAGTTGAATTGATACCGGGCTTGGATTTACTGCTTTAAATGAAACCTCTATTTCTGATTGACCGACACCTACTGGGACAGTAGTGTTGAATTGAAAACGGAGACCTAAAACACCTTGAATCAAATCAATGACTTCATTCTTTTTAATCAACCGCCAATAGTCGTCATCTAAAGTTTCAATTTTTTGGTAAAGGGTAAGTAGTTGAGGAAGTATGTCATGGGGTGCAGTTAGTGAAAATTCAGCCAACATTTGATTGATCAGTACTTCAATTTCAGCACCTCCTTTTACCCTTTTCCAAGTCGTGTCAATTCCAGAAAAGGGATCGTTTTGTGATGTGGGTTCCCCATTTATCAATTCGAGATATTCAACTTGACTTCCCAGTTCGGGGGCACTTCCAAATCCCTGTGATTTATGTTGGCTTCTACTCATTGCTGCGACTTCCGCATTTGTTCTTCCTAAAATGGGATCTATTGGATTACTTTCAATAGCAATCCGGTTGGATTTGTCTGCTTGTTCAAAACGTTCTCTACTTCCATAGGCCCACCAAGAGGTATTGTAAAATTGACGTTTGGGTTGCCAAAGTTTTACTTCATTTAATTGTTCTGGAAAAGCATTAGGATCCTGTGCTAAATGAAACGCTTGTTCACTCAGTAGGGCAGAACTGGTATGGTGACCGTGAGTAGTCCCAGGAGTTCTGTGGTCAAAACGATGAATGATAATATCTGGTTGAAATGCCCTGATAAGGTAAACGATTTGAGCTAGAATTTCATTTTTATTCCAAAATTCCAACGTCTCATCGGGATGTTTTGAATACCCAAAATCATTGGCTGTAGTAAAAAATTGTTCTCCTCCATCAATTGTCCTTGCCTCTAAAAGTTCTTGAGTGCGAAGAAGCCCTAATCCTTCCCGCAATTCGGTGCCTATTAAATTTTGCCCCCCATCTCCTCGCGTCATTGATAAATAGGCTGTTCTGTAATTGTAGTGATTCGCAAATAATGAAATTAATCGCGTATTTTCATCGTCGGGATGTGCTGCTACATACAAAACCCGTCCCAGCGTATTTACTTTCTGGAGCTTTTTGTAAAGTGATGCTCCATTTTGAGCATGCAACGAAGTAAGAAAGAGGATTGAGAAGAAAAAATAATTTTTTTTCATGCTGTAATTAATTTAAACCTAATGAATCACGAAGGGACTCATCACCGATTTTATTTTTTTGCCAATAGGGAATTTTGAGCGTTTTAATGCGTTTTGCTGTAGTGTGGTCTTCAGGTTGATTTAAGTTTACTTCTTCCCACTGTTCAATTAAATAGGGAGGGGTAGCGTCAAATGTAATTCGAATTTCACGAGCTAACGCGGGATAGGCAATTACCAGTGTTTTTTGTGCGCTTGTGGTTAGGAATTTGATTTCTGCCTTGTAGGGTTGAATGGGCTCATGCCGTAATCGTAAATATTCAAAAGAAGGAATAAGGGTAACACTACCTTGGGGGATTTTATCGGGTTGGGTTCGGATCCAATGCCATAATTCATCTTCGGTTAAGGTATCCTCAAAACGAAGCTGTTGATCTGCTTCTCCCTCAAAATAAGAATGACTCTTAAGGGTCAGGCCATTTTTTTTATTGAGTTGCATAAAGGCTTGGCCGCACCATTCTTGTACAGAGGTGGTTATTTTAACTAATGGGTTAGCATCTCCCAATTTGGTAAACGAGCTGTTCATTATCGAATAGGGGTAAATACCCGTAATAAAATTTTTTGTGCGGTTTAATTTTAAAACTACTTCACTTTTGTCTGATTTTTGATTTGCCTTTACTTGTTCCTCTTTTAAAAAATCTTCCGTAACAAAAATGAGAACTGCAGAACCTTCTCTAGGCGCCCCATACCGGGATTGGGTAAGCTGAAAACTTGATATTTCAGCAGTGCCATCAAACCAATAGGATTTAAACCCCTCATCTAAAGCAAAGGTACTTGAGGTAGTTCCAGGAAAACTATTTTCACAACCCACCCCCCCTAAGGCTATAAGGAATAGGCTTATGTATATTGTTTTTTTTAGTTGATGTAATTGTATTTTCATGGTATTTTTTAAATTGTTTCACCCTTTGTTTACAATATTTTGAATTTTTGTCAGCACTTGAGCTACGGGTAATCCCACAATATTAGTAAAACTACCCGATATAGAAAGAATTGCTTGTTCTCCAAAAGAATCTTGTATGCCATAAGCTCCGGCTTTGTCCATCGGAGATCCACTTGTTACATAGCGATGAATTTCTGTATCCGTTAGTTTTCTAAAGGTGACTTCTGAGGTTTCTGCTATCCACTCAAATCCATTTACGGTTAAAAAACCAACTGCAGTTGTTACTTGATGGGTTGCATTTGAGAGGGCCTTTAACATGCTTACGGCTTCTTTTTCCGAACTGGGTTTTCCCAAATAGCGGTTTTGATGCCAAACAATAGTATCTGCCGTAATAACGAGTTGTTGAGGTTGTATTATTGACCTAAAGGGCATCGCTTTTTGGTGTATTATATGCACTGCGATTTCAGCACCCTTAGCTTCTTTAGGGTAGTTTTCTTCGACGGGAATTACTTGTACTTTATGTGGTATGCCCAGCTCATTAAAATACGCTTGTCTTCTGGGTGAGGCTGAAGCAAGTATGATTTGATAACCGTTTGTATTCATATTTAATCTTTACCCGCACCAATATCTAATCGCCATTTTCCCTGCACTCGTAATACTTGTTCTATTATATCCCTGACACAACCCTCACCTCCTTTTTTATGAGAAATATAATCCGCTTTTTCTCTAACATCTGCCACAGCATCTGCAGGACAACATCCAATGCCCACTTCCTCCATAACGGGAAGGTCAGGAATGTCATCACCCATATATAAAATCTCTTCAGGATGTAAGTTATAGTTGTCTAAAAGGTCATTATAAGCATCCCTTTTATGATGGGCAGCCATGTAAATATCAAAAATCCCCAATTCGGTAAATCGCGCTTTAACCCCCTCGTTTCGTCCCCCAGTAATAATCGCAATTTTATACCCTTGAACTAACGCACATTTCATTGCATAGCCGTCTTTTGTGTCAAAGGAACGCAACAATTCGCCTTCGTTGGTTATTAAAATTTTACCATCGGTAAGAACTCCATCGACATCAAAAATGAAGGTTTTAATTTTAGGGAGTAGACTCTTATAGTTTTTTGTTTCCATTAGTTTTATTGATCGCTGTAGTCAATGTTGAATAAATCTTTTTTAATTCCGTGTTTTGAATCCAATCCAGGTGTTTAGAAATTGTTTTTTCATCTTTTCTTATTGCGGGTCCTGTTTGTGCATCATTTGGGGTAAGGGTTTGTATTTTTTGTGCAGTCTCAAGGATAAGGGGTTTTAAAAGATCGAAAGATAAATCATGTGAGTGACATAATTGTTCTGCCTGAACGTAAAGATGATTAGTGAAGTTATTTACCAAAACCGCTGCTAAATGAAGGGTAAAACGCTTAGCAGAGTCCATCTCAACAGGTCTTGCTTTTAGATGCTGAGCCAGGGTCTCTAGGGTATGTAAATCTTCTTTTTTTCTAGTTTCAATACAAACAGTTAAGTCTGTAAATGAAACAGATCGAGTGCTTGAAAAACTTTGTAAAGGATAAAATACTCCGCTGTTTTTTTGGATTATAACGTCCATTGAAGATGCTCCTGAGGTGTGTACTACAAAGGCTTTTTCAGAAATTTGTTGCGTTACTGAGGCTATAGTATGATCAGGAACTGCCATTATACAGAGTATTCCATCAGGAATATCATTTAAATTGGAAGTTATTGGAACGCCTTCTTCTGTTGTGCTCTTTAGAGCCTTGTTTTGATGCCAAAGCACCAATTCAATTTCCGGATGGATAACGAATTCACGATATAAATGGATTCCCAAATTTCCGGCTCCAACTAATGCAATTTTCATAGACTATCCAAAATTACAAAATCCCCAGAGGAGCAGAGAAAAAAATAGTTCAAATGTTAAATCAAACGCAAATCTGCACTTTAAATGCAGATATAATTTATCTTTAATAGGCCAAATCTTATCTTCATGAAATTCTATTCTATACTACAACACTAATACCTTAGTAAATTCTATTTGATTTTTCCTGCTGCCATGATTGTATTGGCCTGTACGGGAGCCTTTGTCACCTATTTTGTCACGTAAAACAAAATGAGTCCATTGAATTTCATTTTCTGTTTATGAGTTTGTTAGGAGCCATGACTTACCTTGCCGCAATTTTAAGTCAAGCCGCCAGAAAAACAACATTTACTCTTTTTGTATTTGGTTTTATTTTGGAAATCCTTCTTTTGCTTTGGGTTATGATATTTTAACAGCTACTTTCTTTTATAAGCTGTATATTTGTAGCTTAAAAACGTTGCTGATTTTTGATGAAAGATTTTTTGAATAAAGTACTTTTTTCCACACGACTTACTGCCCTTCTTTTTGTTTCCTTCGCCACTTCGATGGCGTTTGGAACATTTATAGAAAGTTGGTATTCTACCGATACCGCAAAAATTTGGATCTACAATGCTTGGTGGTTTGAATTGTTAATGGTGCTCATGGCGGTTAATTTTGCGGGTAATATTTTTAAATATCGTTTACTCCAAAAAGACAAATGGGCCGTTTTGCTTTTGCACCTTTCATTTATTTTAATCCTTTTGGGTGCCTTTGTGACCCGATATATTGGATTTGAAGGGGTAATGCCGATTCGTGAAGGCGATGCAACACAATTTTTTCTTTCAGAAAAAACCTATCTCACCGTTTTTGTAGATGGAGAAATTGACGGGACACCAAGAAGAAAAAAATTAGAAGATGCGGTTTTGTTATCGGAACATGTTAACAATAATTTTCAATGGAAAAATGATTTTAACGGCCAAGAATTTACCCTTTCTTATGTTGATTTTATCGAAGGAGCTACAGAAGGACTGGTATTGGATGAGAATGGAGAACGGTATTTAAAAATTGTAGAAGCTGGAGACGGAAATCGTCACGATCATTATTTGAAAGAAGGGGATATTGCAAATATTCACAACATACTTTTTACCTTAAATCGGCCGCAAGAGGGAGCCATTAACATTCGTTTTGAAGAAGGAATGTATACTATAGAATCCCCATTCTCAGGGCAATTTATGCGAATGGCAGATCAATTTCAAGGCAACTTAACAGCCGATGAAATTTCACCCTTAGAATTGCGATCACTTTATACTTTACCCAATTTCCAATTTGTAATTCCAGAACCGGCCTTACGTGGTCGTTTTGATATCGTAAAAGCAGATCCCCAATCGGGTGCGCAACAAAATGCGCTACTGCTTGAGGTTTCGAGTATGGGAGAAGCTTCAAAAGTTACTCTTTTGGGAGGTAAAGGCTTTACTGCTGATCCAAAGAAAATTTCCGTCGGGGGGTTAGATTTCTATCTTCAGTACGGGTCACTGCCCTTAGAATTGCCTTTTTCAATTCGATTAAACGATTTTATTGCTGAAAAATACCCTGGTACCGAAAAAAGTTATGCTTCTTTTATGAGTAAAATAACGGTTGAAGAACTCACCCCCTTTGATTATGATATCTATATGAATCACATCTTAGATCATAAAGGATATCGATTTTTTCAAGCTTCATTTGATCCGGATGAGAAGGGAACCATTTTGTCGGTAAATCACGATTGGTGGGGTACATGGATTACCTATATAGGCTATTTTTTATTGTACCTCAGTATGATTGGTATTTTCTTTATTGGTAAAACGCGTTTTAAAGAATTAGCAAAAACCTTAGATAAAATTCAAAAGCAAAAAAAGAAATTAGCTCTTATGCTTTTGCTGATAAGCACAACTTTTGCTCAGGGTCAACTTATTGAACAACCCCACCGTAATACAATCGATTTCGACTCCATTATTCAAGCCGATGCCTTTAGTAAAGAACATGCTGAAATGTTCGGATCATTGATTATTCAAGATGCTGGAGGGCGAATGAAACCGGCAAATACATTTTCCTCTGAATTATTGCGTAAAGTAAGTAAAAGTGACACCTATAACGGCCTGAATGCAGATCAAGTATTGCTTTCTATTCTCAATAGCCCGGTGGTATGGTATAATGTACCCATTATTTATCTTAAACGAGGTAATGATAGTCTGCGAAATCTTATTAGCGTTTCTAAAACGTCCAAATATGCGGCATTGCTCTCCTTTTTTGATCAGGAAGGAAATTACAAATTAGCATCCCCTTTAGAAGAGGCCTATCGTGCTGCTGTGCCTAATCAGTTTCAAAAAGATTTTATCGAATTGGACCGCAGAGTCAATTTATTGTATTCGGCACTTGAGGGAAAAATTATGCGCATTTTTCCAGTTCCTAACGATGAGAACAATAGATGGGTGTCTTATCCAGAATTAACTGAAAATCGTTTTCAAGGACAAGATTCTTTGTATGTTCACAACATATTGCCGTTGTATTTTCAATCGTTGCGTTTGGCAAAACAGGACGGCAATTACACACAAGCAGAAAATCTTCTTGAGAGTGTCCACGGGTTTCAGAAGAAATTCGGAAGCTCAGTCATGCCCAGCAAAGAAAAAGTTAAGGCAGAAATACGCTATAATAAATACGATATTTTTAAGCGTCTTTACAGTGGTTATATTTATGTGGGAACCCTTTTCTTTTTGATCTTAATATTTCAAATATTTTACAATACCAAAGGCATCAGAGCACTTGTAATCGGCTTTAGGGGAATGCTACTCTTCTTATTTGTACTCCACACTTTAGGGTTAATAGCACGTTGGTACATCTCTGGTCACGCCCCATGGAGTGATGCGTATGAATCTATGATTTATGTGGCTTGGGCAACTCAATTTTTTGGTTTGGTGTTTGGAAGAAAATCGGACCTAACAATGGCATCAACTGCATTTGTTGCTGGAATGATTTTAATGATTGCCCACTGGAATTGGATGGATCCTGCTATTGCCAATTTAGTTCCGGTATTAGATAGTTATTGGTTGATGATACACGTCGCTGTAATTGTTGGAAGTTATGGTCCTTTTGCCTTAGGAATGATTATTGGAGCCGTTGCTTTGTTGTTAATGATTCTCTCTTCAGAGGCAAATAAAAAACGAATTCAACTCCAGATTAAGGAATTGACCGTAATAAACGAATTGGCTTTAACGGTTGGACTAATCATGCTCACCATTGGAAATTTTCTGGGGGGTATGTGGGCCAATGAAAGTTGGGGCCGTTATTGGGGATGGGATCCGAAAGAAACATGGGCTCTAATCAGCATAATTGTATATGCTTTTGTAATTCATATGCGATTAATTCCCGGTTTGCGAAGCCCTTGGCTGTTTAATCTAATGAGTATACTTGCTTTTGCGAGTATCTTAATGACATACTTTGGCGTTAATTTTTACCTTGTCGGATTGCATTCCTATGCCAGTGGCGATAAAATTATCACCCCAAGCTTTGTGTATTATGCCCTTGTTATTGTGGCGGTTCTAGGTACAATATCTTATTTTAGGGCAAAGCGGTTGTTCCGTTAATTTCGGTACACTTTTTGAATATGAGTAATTAAGAATTCTACTATGAAAAGAAATGCCCTTTATTTACTTATACTCCTCTTTAGTTTAGGTTGCGAAAAGAATACAGAACCCCTTGCTGAAGACTCTTTGTCCAAAAATGAAAAGAAATGGGAAGAGTTTGATTTTGAAAATTATTCCTTTACCCTTCAAATTACTTGTTTTTGTATTGTCGACTATACGCTCCCAAAAACGATAGTGGTGAGAGACAATACCGTGGTGAGTGTTGGTGGTAGACCTTTTGCCGAATTAAATGACGTTAGTTATCGCACTATCGATAAATTTTTTGACTACATACGCGAACGTCAAAAAGAAAACCCAGTGGTAGAAACCCTTGAGTTTGATGAAACCTATGGCTATCCTTCTTACATTTATTTTGATATAAGTGAAATGATTGCTGACGAAGAAATTGGCTATACATTAAGTGATTTCAACCCGGAATAGTTTAATCAATTATCATTTTTTGTAGGACACTTCTCTATTTATTGCTTTTTAAAAGCCCTTTTTTTTACACAGCATTTAAAAATAGAGTAAAATTTCACCTTTTTACTAAGGCAACTTTATAAATTGTACCCTTAAAACAAATCAGATGAGAAGAAAATGGTTTTTGTACTCCATTGGAGGAATGTTGTTATTGGGTCTTGGATTATCCCTTCTCGGGGAGGCCATTATTTATAAGTCTAACAATGACTTTAATTGGTTTTATTGGGGTACAGGTGCATTAGCCACTTTTAATGCAGGCATTGGGCTAATAGGTGAAGCCATTGTACTAAAAGTGAAATTGGGAATTTAATTTAGTGGTGAAATTCAGCAATAAATGCATCAATGTCCATCCCCTGTTCAATTAGCCTAAATGCTTTTTCAATAATGGTTTCGGATTGTGACGTTGATGCATTGGATTGCTATTTAATTTCAAAAGGAACCGGGACACCAGTATACAAAGGCTTTGATCCTTTGGAAGTAATCAAACTACTTCAAGGCTTTTTGGTAAGCCAAAAAGTTGTGGCCTTAGAACTTTGTGAAATTAACCCGCTTCTTGACGAAAAAGGAAAGCGAATGGCCGAATGTGCAGTCGAAATAGTAAATTCCTTATTCTCATTCCCTTAACATTACTTCTTTGCGGTTATGGTATATAGGTAATTAAAATGATTTTTTAACCCTTGATTCGCTGAACTACGTCTTTTTTTTGCCAAAAGATGAATCTCTTTCTTTAGTCCCATCAATTGCGATTGTATTCTTGGATTTAGTTTTTCATCTGTCACCAACTCATCAATTCTTCTTGCAAAATGAATTTGAAGCGCTTGTTGAGAATCGTCGGGAGTTTTCCCTTTTTTGAAAAGGGTACTTTTTAATAATGATAAAAGCTCGTCAGGATGAAGTCCTTCTCCTTTTAAGGTAGCGTGGGTAGATAACATAATATTCAGGTTGTTTCTACTCAATATTCTTTCTAATGCACTACGCTGTAAATTTTGCAGTAAAGGAAGACCGCCTTCATTTTTAAAATTAGAAAGTAAATCAGGAGTTAACAACCAGTCTTGGGTAGTCCATAAATGCTGTTCTAAAAAGCGAAGGGCTCTGCGTTGTTCGGCAGCTGAAACATTTTGATAGGGAATATTTGACTGTCCTTTATTCATAAGGGTTTCGTAGACTCCACCCACTAATCGAATAACGTGGTACAGGTACCTTCTATACACCCCAATCATTTCATTGTACAATTCCTCTAGGTCTGCATAAGACTGTCCTTCAGGAGTAGTCCACTCGTCAAGGTGTGAAGCTACCACTCTTAAATTTTTTAGTCCGTAGGCACTAGCTTCTACTGGATCATCACCAATATTTTCGGTTTGTGTATCCGGATCTAAACCG
>RGZR01000035.1 GCA_010031465.1 Flavobacteriia bacterium | reverse complement strand
ATTGAGCTGATAAGCCCCACACTAAAATTTATAATCACTAAATTTTAGTATGTAAAAAAAATAACCTATTTTTAACGTTTCGTTAACTAAAAAATTATTTATGAAAACAAAACCTAGTAAGCAAAAAATAAGCTACCTATTGTATGGTTTTTTATTTTCTGTCTTCGCTTTTGCACAGCAGTCGGTATCTGGTTTAATAACAGATTCGGAAACTGGCGAACCTTTACTTGGAGTAACAGTATTAGTCCAAGGAACAAATAAAGGAGCCGTTTCAGATTTTGATGGAAACTATACCATTCAAAACTTGAGTACTGGCGACTACATCCTAGAAGTGTCCTATACAGGATATTCAAAATTAACACAACCTATTAGTGTTGGGATGTCTGATTTGACACAAAATCTTCAGATGCGTTTTTCTGCATCTGAACTTGATGAGATTGTTGTAACAGGAACAGGAGCTCCCGTTGCTAAAAAGCAATTAGGGAATAGTATTGGTTCAATTACCGCTGCTAGTCTTGAACAGCTTCCAATAAACTCTTTTTCTGATTTACTTCAAGGTAGAGAGCCTGGTATAGTAGCATTTCCTTCCGGTGGTCTTACTGGAGAGGGAGCTCAAATCCGTATTCGTGGTAATGCCTCGCTTTCTCAGTTAAACGAACCCATTGTAATTGTAGATGGTATTCGTGTTGACCGTGGAGGAGGATTCGGTGGTGGTTTTGTTGGATCAGGTGGTGGAGGTTCCACTTCTCGTCTAGATGACATAAACCCAGAATCTATAGAACGTGTTGAGATTTTGAAAGGAGCCTCTGCTGCTACACTTTTCGGAACGGAAGCGAGTAACGGGGTAATTCAAATTTTTACTAAAAAAGGTCAATCAGGTGCGCCTCGATTTGGCTTTAAGGCGACTCAAGGATTTATTAATTATCCCATGGGTGTTGTTCCTGATAATACAGGATGGACATCAAGTGCGACTCGAGCAGCTGAATTGTCACAATTTTATGGCTATACTGTAAGACCTTATGAGCTCATCAGTTTCAATGCATTGGAAGATTTGTATGAAACTGGAATTCAAAATACTGTAAATGCGAATATATCAGGAGGTAATGAAATCATTACATATTTTACCTCTGCCCGTTATTCTTATACTGATGGACCTTTTGGTGGTCAAGAAAGACAGGGATATCTAGAAGGCCAAAAAACCAATGCTACTGATATAGATCGATTAGCTCAATTTAATATGAACTTAAATATCAATCCATCAGATAAAGTAAATATTAGATTAACACAAGGGTACACCTCTCGATATAGTTCAACTTCGGGGAACAATAACAATATCTATGGTGTAGGATCACTTGCTCAGTTTAGTAAGCCTGAATTAGCTTCTGAAAACAATACTACAGGAACAATCGCTTTTGCTACTGTAGATGAAGTACTTCAAGTTTCAATTGATTCGGAAGTACAAAATTATAATGGAAGTATGGCTCTTAATTATTACCCTTCAGATTGGATTAAAATAGATGGAACTTTCGGTCTAAACTATTCAAGCCAGCAGAGTACCAATTTCTGGCCTTTTGCATGGAATATTGATGGATTTTCTGGAAGCCGTCCTTTAGGTCAGTTAAATAAAGACACAAGAAACTTTTTAGCCCAAACGGCTGAAGTAAAAATTTCTTTTAATAACACTATTGGAAGTAGTATTACTTCTAATTTAATTCTTGGGGGGCAATATGTTGCTCAAGAAGAAGTGGTAATTGGAGCTCAAGGAACTGAGTTTCCAGGGCCTGGTTTTGAGGTAACTTCAGCTGCCGGGGTACAAAGTCTTTTTGAATTTTTTACTGAAAATAAAACCGCTGGGGTGTTCGCTCAAGAACAAATTGGATTTAATGATGTCATGTTTGTAACACTTGGAGCGCGCTTAGATGCTAACTCTGCCTTTGGTAGTGAATTCCAAGCGGCATTTTATCCAAAAGTTTCGGCATCTTACATTCCTTCAGACGCTCAAAATTGGAATAATATAGGACCTATAAGTTCTTTACAGTTGAGAGGTTCTTATGGATGGTCTGGTTTACAACCTGCCGCATTTAGTGCCTTAACTACATATCTTGCGATTTCATCTGCAACAGGTTCGGGTATTGGTCCTAATAACTTAGGGAATCCAGATCTTTCTCCTGAAATTTCTAAAGAATGGGAAGTTGGGTTCACTGCGGGGTTACTTGAGGACAAATTAAACCTTGAATTCACCTATTTTGATCGGGTAACTGAAGATGCATTATATGCTAGACAATTCCCTCTTTCGGGTGGTTTTAGAAATACTCAGTTAACCAATATTGGAGAGTTATCGGCTTACGGTATGGAAATTGCTTTAAGTGGTACTGTAATTCGCACAAAAGATTTAAGCTTAAATCTATATGTTAATGGAGCTTACTACAGAGATCAAGTTGTGAGTTTAGGTGGTGCTCCACCACTTAAAGTTGGAGGTTCTTATCCTCGATATCGAAACTTCTTGATTGAAGGTTATGCACCTGGGGCCAACTTTGGTGCTCAACTTGTTGATGTAGGTGATAACCAATTGCCTGTAGATATTGCTAATAGAGATGGTATTCCTGATACAAGAGATCAATTACTTGCTTACTTTGCAGGGAAGACTCCTGGCGATATTGGTTCATTACCAACTTCAATAGGAACTGGAAGTGTTCTTTTAAAGGATGAGGATGGCGATGGCGATTACCTAGACCATTATCTTGGAAAATCTACGCCAGATTGGACAGGATCTTTTGGAGGATCACTTTCTTACAAAAACTTTACCTTAAGTACAACCTTTGAATACAAGGGAGGTAATTTTGTAATCAACAACTTAACAGATGCGTTTAGACAAGCCAATGGTGCAATCGGTAGAAATTTACCTACTTCTGCTAGAGTTACTAGAGATTACGCTTCTGGAGGTGTAGATGCTGGATTTAATCCTCAAAATGATCCAGGCGTTCGTCTTGGTGCATTAGACGAATGGTTAAATGAAAACTTAGCTTTAGCACCCTTCTCAGGTTTAAATACTTTTCAAAAGGCAGATTTTATTAGCTGGAATGAATTGAGTTTAAATTATCAAATCCAAGGCAGTATTCTTGATTTACTAAACGTAGAGAATGCTTCAATAGGTGTTTCGGGAAGAAATATTGCTCTTTTTACAGGGTATAAAGGAGTCGATCCTAGAATCAACTTTGTAGGTCGTGGGAGTGGTAGTTCACTAGATCAAAACTTCGGACAAGGTATTGCCGCATTCGGATGGCCAGTTCCAAGACAAGCAATAATTACACTTAAAGTAGGATTTTAAATAATGGAAAAAATGAAAAAATTTAATACGATGAAAAAAACATATATTTTTATTGCTTCCATACTTGTGTTCCTAGGGTGCAGCTTGGATGCGAATAACCCGAATAACTTATTGGAAGAGCAATTAGATGTTACGGCGTTTTCACCTATGGTGAATGGGCTTGAAGCAATTACAGTGAGAGCCTATGGAAATATTCTAGCTCCTTATTCAGTTGCAAGTGACGAAATGATCTGGATTGGTTCACGTGATGCTTGGCAACAGTTGAATTTTGGTAATGTAGATAATATCAATAACGAGTTTGTCGATGCGGCCTTTTTCTTTATTACTGAGGCTCGTTTTTGGGCGGATGACGTGATTGCTAGAGGTGAGGAGTTTAGTAATTCAAATGCTTTTAGTGATAAAAATAGAACAGATTTAGCTCGCGCGTACTGGTATGGTGCCACAACTTATATGGTTATTGCCGATATGTTCGATGACTTTGTTATAGGTTCTAGAAAAACAGAAGCTGCTCCTCCTGTGGGTCCAGGTAATATGGGATCTTTATATGATACGGCAATTTCATATCTAAACAAGGCTATAGCCCTGAATGCAGGTTTAACTGCAGAGCTAAAAGCCACAAAAGCAAGAGCAGAATTCTCTAAGGTTCTATGGAGTAAAACAAATCCAGTAAACACAGCATCTCCTTTGGTTGGGTCTTCTTCAGCAGCTACATTAGCTGCAGAAGCTTTATCCGTACTAGGGGATGAGTTTTCTGTTAATCTTGTCACTTCAGGTTCTGCTCCTGAAACTGTAGGTGGTTTAGATATCGCTGGTGAAGTAAATGATCGTCTTGAAATGAGACTTTCGGATACTTATGTTATTTCATCTGACCTAAAGCGTCCTGACGCAGTAGGTGATGGAGATCCAGCAACTACAATTAGTATGTTAGATCCTATTGATAATATCCCTGATCCTGCATTATATAAAAATGTTGTGAATTTCACTGCTCCAGGATTATATCCTCAATACCCCATTGTTTCAGGTCGTGAAATGCACCTTATCATTGCAGAAAATGCTTTGGCAACAGGTGATAATGCAACTTTTACGAGTCACATTAATAAATTAAGAGCACTTGACGGCTTAACTCCTTATTCTGGTCAAGTAGATGCAAAAGATTTATTACACCACTCGAGAAGAGTAAATTTATTCCTACAAGGAAGAAGAATTTCGGATCATTATCGATTTGCAAGTCCTTCAGAATATTGGATTTCAACTTCTCCGGCTATTACTTCACCCGGAACGTTTCTTCCAATCACTATTTCTGAGATTCAATCGAATCCTAATATCAATTAATGTATTTTTAAATACAATTAAAACCCCCTTTTTAGGGGGTTTTTTTGTGCTTTGGTTCTACCTTTTTGGTATTCTAGTAAAGAGATATGATACAATTAAATAATAAAAATAAGAATAGGCAGGAAGGGAGTTTAAGTTTACTGTTTTTATGGCTTATAAAAGGGGATGTCCTTACTTTCCGATACAGAAGCGCCCAAAAATAGTGCCTAATATATCTTCGTCAAGATCAATTTTACCGGTAATGGTACCTATATGAAAAATGGCCTCTTTAAGTTCAATGCTGAGCAAGTCACCTGGAATTTTTCGTTCTAACCCCTCTTGAACCGTTTTAACCGACTCAGCAGCTTCTTTAAGGGCATAAAAATGGCGGCTGTTTGTAATTATGGCAGAAGCATCTCCTTTCATGGATTTTATGGATGCGGCAAGTTCTTTTTTTAAATTATCTATTGAATCTTTATCCAAGGTTGAAATACCACCTAATTTGGTTTGAAATGATGACGTTATGCTTTTTTGTATTGCACCACTCAATTCAGTGTTGTGTTGAAATTGATGCAAATCAATTTTATTTTCAATTAAAAAAAGCAGAAGTCCGGGACGGTATAAAGAATTTAATTCAGCTACAATTTCTTCGATAGCACAAGGCGATGTATACAAATAGAGTAAAACGGCCGCCTGGTTAACTTTTTCTCTTGTTTTTTGAATGCCTATCGCTTCAACCACGTCTTCGGTTTTACGAAGGCCAGCAGTATCAATAAGTCGAAATGCAATTCCTTCAATAACCACGACATCCTCAATAGCATCACGCGTGGTTCCGGGAATAGTAGATACAATGGCTTTTTCTTCATCGAGTAAGGCATTTAACAGGGAAGATTTGCCTACGTTTGGTTTACCTGCAATAGCTACAGGAACCCCCTTTTTAATCGCATTTCCATAGGAAAAAGACTGTTGTAGCGATTCAATTTTTTGATAAACTGTGGTAAGCAAGTCTCTTAATTTGTCTAAATCTGCAAAGGCAACATCTTCTTCGCTAAAGTCAAGTTCCAATTCAATAAGGGCTTTAAATTCAATCAAATCTTGACGTAAATTTTCCATTTCAGCAGAATAGCCACCACGAAGTTGTTGTATGGCCACTCGGTGAGATGCTTCACTTTCTGAGGCTATAATATCAGCCACAGATTCAGATTGGCTTAAATCCATTTTCTGGTTTAGATAGGCCCGAAGTGTAAATTCACCAGGTTGAGCGGGAAGCAATCCTACTTTTAAATAATTGGCAATAATTTGTTGTAATATAAAAGGTGAGCCGTGACAGGACAATTCCACACAGTCTTCGCCTGTATAGGAATGAGGGGCAACATAACTGGTCAGAACCACTTCATCTAGTATTTCATCCCCAACTCTAAATTCGCCTAATTGCGCTTTTTTAGGCGTAAATACTACTTTTTTATTGGATTTAGGAACAAAAAATAAAGCGGTTTTTTCAAAGGCCAGAGATCCGGAAATACGTATTACGCCCAATGCACCACTACCTTGAGGAGTAGAAAGCGCTATTATTGTTCCCTCGCTTAACATTCGACTAATCTAATTTTTTAGTAAACGTCGCTCTTTTTTTATGCAAACGATGTTCGTAATTTTTCCAAAGCTTTTGGATCGCGCTATTTTCTTCAAGTTCAGGATTGGTCTCTACAGATTTGATGTTTCTCCGATTGAACAATCGTTGCATTTCATCAAAAATAATTGCAGTGACGCCTTTGTTTTGGTATTCTGGATCAATACCAATCAAATAAAAAGATGCCCGATCGTTAAACCATAGGGCTTTTACCAAATGAATGCTATTCCATAATGTAAGTTTCCCTTTAATTTTTTGAAGGGCTTTATCAAAAGAAGGCATCGTTATTGAAAAGGCGATGAGTTTACCAGACTCATCGATTATGCATTTAATAAAGTCTGGGTGAATGTATTTGATGTATTTTGTTTTGTAATGTTCAATCTGATAGGACTGAATGGGTACAAAGGTTTGCAGCTTATTGTAGGTTTTATCGAGTAAAGCAAACATTTCATCGATATAAGGAAGAATGTCTTTTTTACTTTTAAAATTTAAAATGGTGAGTTTGTATCGATCCAATATCAATTTTGAAAATCGCTTTACTTTTTCGGGTGAAGATTCGAAATCAAATATGTTAATTTTATATTCTACCCATTTAGCAGCTACTGAGAAACCAAGGGCTTTTAAATGAGTTGCGTAATAGGGGTGATTGTAAAGCGTTATCATGGTACTCACCTCCTCAAACCCCTCAGTAAGAAGCCCTGCCTTGTCAAGATTTGAAAACCCTACAGGGCCTTCGATATTCTCAAGGGCGTAGGGTTTTCCAAAGGTAAATACAGCTTCGATAAGGCAGCGTGTCACTTCTATATCATCAATTACATCAAACCAACCAAACCTTAATTTTTTCTTTTTTAACTCGTTTACTTCTATCCAATTGATCATTCCACCAATTCGCCCTACTACCTTATTGTTTCTATAGGCGAGAAAAAATTGTGCCTCTGCATTTTGGTATACCGGATTTTTAGAAGGATCTAGGGTGTCAAGCTCATCTTGTATCAATGGGGGCACCCAATAGGGGTTGTTTTTATAAAGGGTAAAGGGAAAAGTAACAAAAGCGTAATAATCTTCGGGCTTTTGAACGGGGACAATATGTATAGTGTCTTCCATTTTAGTTTCTTCCTGCTTTTTTATTTCGTTTTCTTTCCCCTTTGGAGTTTTTAAGGAATGTTTTTTTCAAACCGCGATCTTTCTTTTTTTGTTCTTTTTCTAGAGCTTCTGAACCAGAAACAAAGTCTTTATGAAAATCAAGGCGATATGATACACCTGCATTAGCCAATAGTAAATGCGGAGTATTCTTAAAACTACTGCCTAAGGTGGTTTCTAATTGCAAATTATTTGAGAATAAATAGGCTACTCCTAATCGCACAAGATTGTCTTTAAAAAGCGAACTGAATCTGCCTTGTTGTTCCATATAGACCGACCACAATGGGTTAAGAGTGTGGGTTAAAGTTACAATATAACTTAATTCTGGGTAATCTGACAGTATGCGATCGTAGTTAAAGTTGGTTACAAATACCCAAGTTCTTAAAAAATGCGATTGGGTGGCTAGTGTACCTCTCAAGTCAAAAAAGGGCTCCTGATCCAGAGGAGCATAAATATTTTGATAAAAAACTGGACGGTATAAATTGGAAAATATATTACGATAGGCAAAGGGATTGTTATTTAAGGGGTTGACATTTGTCCCAACGGTTAGGGAAACAGCAGGAATAAGATCTCTAATTTTAAACCCATTATTGGCTTTCCAACTGTATACATTAATTTCTCTTTCATTTTTAAAAGGATCGTAGAGTAAATACTTAACCCCAATAAAATTTTGTAGAAATCCTCTTTGCTTGAGAAGGGTAGGTACAGTAACTACCTTTGATTCTAGTGTACCCGTCATAAAACTGCCTTCATACAACAACTCAATTGTTTCGGCTAAAAACCCCCATCGTAATGACAAAAAGTGGACTCTACCTTCAAAGTTGGATTGATTGTACCCATTGTGAACATATCGTCTAAAGGCGATTCCTGTTTCCGCCTGAATCACATTTTTACCCACAGCAAAAGCCCCCATTGAAGCCCCCGGTCGATTAGAATTAATTTGATCAGTATACTGCCCAAAAAAAGGAGTGGTAAAGAGTAAAATTAGGAGCCAAAAGCACTTGAATTTCATGAGGCAAATATACAAGAACTTAAAGGCATATTATAAGGCTAGGAACTGTTAATAATTTGTCATTTTTCTGAGGAAACGAGAGGAAATGGTTACTTTTGAGTATACTAAAATAAATTCATTGCTACTAAAAATTTTACTTTTTTTTATTGCAACCCTTATGCTGGTGAGGTATATTTTTCCACTAGTTCTTCGCTTTGCGTTTCTAAAATGGGCAGAAAGAATTAAAACACAGCATACTTCGGAACAAAGCCAAACAACTGATGAAAAGAAAAAAAAGGGGACAGCGGATTTAGGGGAATACATTGATTATGAAGAAATTGATTAGCTTGGATTGGAAATCCCTTTTTCGTATTCATTTGCCCATTAGTGTTGGATTAGCCCTGCTTTCCCTCTTATTTTATTATCCTTTATTATCAGGTAAAGTATTGGTACAGTCAGACATTCGTCAATACGAAGGAATGTCTCGTCAATTAAAAGAACACAGAGTTGAAACTGGTCAAGAAACCTATTGGATTGATAATGCATTCGGTGGGATGCCCACATTTCAGTTGGGAGCAGAATACCCAGGAGATTTTTTATCTCCGATCTATCATTTTTTTAGATTATTACCCAGGCCAGCGCACATCTTATTTCTTTACTTTATTGGTGTTTATTTACTGTTAACGGTATTGCAATATCCCTGGTATTATTCTCTATTTGGTTCTCTTGCCTATGGGTTTTCAACCTATCTATTAATAATTCTGCAAGTAGGTCACAATACGAAAGCATTAGCCGTAAGTTTTTTTGCCTTTGTGCTTGCAGGGTTGATGTTATTATTTCAAAAGCGCTATGTATGGGGTTTTGTTTTAAGTACCCTTGCCCTTGGGATGCAAATAAGGGCAAATCATTATCAAATGACGTATTATTTGCTCATGTTAGTTGGGGTTTTTTGTATAGGGTATGCCTATCAAGCCTACAAAGACAAAACATTGCTTTCCTATGGAAAAGGTTTTTCTCTATTTGTATTAGCGTGTGTATTAGCTCTTGGACTTAATGCCACCCCTCTTTTAGCAACAGCGGAATATTCTGATTTTAGTACTCGAGGACAAAGTGAACTTAAATATTTACCCGATGGAAGTCCAAAAGAACAATCAACAGGTTTGGATTATGACTATATCACCGAATACAGTTACGGAATATTTGAAAGTTTAAATTTAATTGTTCCCAGAATTCAGGGTGGTGGTTCAAGTGAAAATTTAGGTGAAAAGCACGGCCTTTTTGATTTCTTAATCGAAAACGGTGTTTCTCGTGCTCAAGCCACGCAATTCACCCAACAGGTTCCTACCTATTGGGGAAATCAACCCATACTTGAAGCTCCTGCCTATATAGGAATTACGGTTTTCTTTTTTGCCCTTCTAGGATTTTTATTTACAAAAGGAACACTTCGCAACGTATTGGCCCTAGGCGCTCTTTTTTCTTTGCTCTTGTCTTGGGGTAAAAACTTTTCCTTCATTACCGATTTATTTATTTCTTTTTTCCCGCTGTATACTAAATTTAGGGCAGTTTCATCCATCCAAGTGGTTTTGGAGTTGTGTTTCCCTTTATTAGCTGTAATGGGTCTGCATTGGTCTTTTTCAAAAGAAAACAAATGGGAATACAAGCGCTTCTTCAAATGGGTGTTAGGAATTGTTGTGTTTTTTGTGGCTTTGTTTTTTGCAAAGAGTATGTTTTCATTTTCTGGAGCAAACGATGCCTATTTTGAGCAGATATACGGGGAAGTCATTTTAGAAAAGATTAAGGAAGCGCGAATTTCTATTTTTAAAGCCGATCTTTTGCGGGCGGTGGTATATATAATAGTATTGGCCTCTGTTGTTTGGGCTTTTCGAACTTCAAAAATCAGAAAAATTGGAGCACTAGGACTTGTTTTTATTTTACTGCTAGTTGACTTAGTAGGGATTTCTATACAATATATTGATCGAGAGGGATTTGTGCCTAAAACACAACAAATTCCCTTTAAGGCTACAGCTGCTGACCAAGCCATTTTACAAGATACCACGCGCTATCGCGTTTTGGAACCTCAACTGGGCTTAACAGGGGCTAGAACTTCCTTTTTTCACAATGCAATTGGGGGCTATCATGGGGCAAAACCCCGTCGATTTGAAGAATTGTTTGATTATTATCAATCAAATCAAATTACTGAAGTATTGGATTTTTTGAATGTAAAATACATTCTCTATTCAGATCCTGATTCTGGTGAGTTAAAGCCCATGCGAAATTCAAATGCCCTTGGAAGCGCATGGCCTGTGTATTCATTAAAAGAAGTGCCTTCAGCAGATGCAGTACTTCAGGCTCTAGAAAACACTGATTTTAAAGCAGAAGCACTCTTCATTTCAGGGGATATTCCTGATGATAAACCGCTCACATTTGATGTTGATAGTTTGGCTAAGATTTCATTACGATCAGCAAAACCTGATAAATTGGTTTATGACTTAACACTCACTAAAGATCAATTTTTTGTTTTTTCTGAAATGTATTACCCTAAGGGGTGGAGCGCAAAAATTGATGGTGAAACAACCCCAATTTACAATGTGAATTACGTTTTGAGAGGGCTTTTTGTTCCCGCTCAATCCAAATCCATTGCGTTTGAATTTTCACCTCCTGTGGTAACCTTAGGGACTTCGCTTAGAGGGGTTAGTCTTACGCTCTTTATAGGAATATCATTTAGTATGCTGTATATTCAGTACAGAAAACGCAATTCTGGACTCTAGCCTATGGGTATCATTGCCAAACAATCCATTTACAACACGCTGAGTATAGCGATTGCTTTTGTGATAGGTGCAGTAAACATGCTCTATCTTTATCCCACTTTTCCAGGAAAAGAATTTCAAGGTTTGATTGTTGCGGTACTTGCCAATTCTAATCTTATTCAACCTTTTGTTTCTTTTGGGGTGCAACACACTTTGATTAAGTTCTTTAGCGATAGTGAATCTCAAGAGGAACGCGACCGTTTGCTTTGGTTTGTATTGTTTTTCCCCTTAATCATTATTGCTTTGATTTTACCACCCTATTATTTTTACAATTCTCAAATATTAGATTTCTTGTCAAACAATAATGACAATGTGGGTCGATTTCCACTTCTTATTATAGCAGTAGCCATTTCAACAGCGTATTTTGAAATCTTTTTTAGTTGGTTACGAGTTCATTTGCATTCGGTTTTTGGTAATTTTTTAAAAGAAGTCTATCCGCGGTTAATCACGTTTATATTATTGTTATTAGTTGCCTTTCAACGGATTACTATTGATGATTTTATCACCTTATTAATTTGGGCTTATTACCTCAGGGTTATCCTTGTAGCAGGGTATAGTTTCTATATCTATTTTCCCACTTTTTATTTTGGATTTCCAAAGCAATGGAGGGCCATGTTAAAATATAGTGCGCTAATATTTTTATCTGGAGCGGCAGCAAGTTTTATTTTAGATATTGATAAATCAATGTTATACGCCTTAACCTCTGATGAAAATGTGGCTTTTTATGCGGTAGCTCTTTACATTGCGGCTGTAATTGAAGCCCCCGGAAGGGCCATGTTCCAAATTACGACCCCATTGGTTGCCAAAGCCTTAAGCGAGCAAAATCGAGACCGATTAGAATCGCTTTTGAAGAAAAGCAGCATTAATTTAATGATTGTTGGAGGGTTTGCCTTTTTGGTAATCAACCTCAATCTTATCGATTTTTACAACCTTATCAATCAAGAAGGCTATGCCACTGCCATTAATGTGGTCATTATTGTTTCTGTCGGTAAATTATTTAGCTTGTCTTTAGGTTGCTTAAATAATATTCTTAGTAATTCTAAATACTATGCTTATATTTTTTGGTTTTCAGTAAGTTCTGCTGTACTTGCTGTTGTACTTAATTATTATTTTATACGCTGGTATGGTTTAATTGGTGCTGCCTATGCCACATTGTGGGTATTGTTTTTCATCAACTTTTGTAAAATCCTTTTGGTGCACTATCTATTTAAAATTCATCCCTATACTGTAAAAACAATTTCTCTTGTATTGAGTTTATTCGTTATTTACGGCCTAGTGTATAGGATTCCGTCTTTACTAGATCCCTTCTTTTCAATAGCGGTAAGAACACTCTTGATTACCGCCTTATTTGCGATTCCGTTTTTTATTTTCCGTTGGTCTTCCGATATGGAGTCTTTACTAGAAGGAATTAAAAAGCGATTTCTGTAAATAACGAATTGAGGTTCGTTGTTGCTCAAAGGTGTTAATTCAATTTTTTTGCTAGATATTGCCCAGTATGTGAATGCTTTATTTTGGCAATATCCTCAGGAGTACCCTGGCCTACTAAGGAACCGCCACCAGCTCCTGCTTCAGGCCCTAGATCGATAATATGATCTGCACATTTAATTAAATCCAAGTTGTGTTCAACCACTACAATACTGTGTCCTCGTTCCAATAGTGCTTTAAAAGAAGAGAGTAATTTTTTAATATCGTGAAAATGCAATCCCGTTGTGGGCTCATCAAAAATGAATAATAATTTTTCTTTTGTAACACCCTGACTTATAAAAGAAGCCAATTTAATTCGTTGTGCTTCACCACCCGATAGGGTAGCAGAAGATTGCCCTAAGGTAACATAGCCCAAGCCGACATCTTTTAAAGGTTTAAGTTTTTGACTGATTTTATTGGCCTGGTGCGACTCAAAAAAGGCAATAGCATCATCTACAGTCATGTTTAATAATTGATCAATTGCAATACCATTAAACTGCACTTCAAGGATTTCTTTTTTAAACCGTTTCCCATCACAATGTTCACATTCAAGTACCACATCGGCCATAAATTGCATTTCAATGGTAAGTGTGCCTTCTCCTTTGCAATGATCACAACGACCTCCATCTACATTAAACGAAAAATGTTTGGGTTGGTAATTTCTGTTTTTAGCCAGAGGCATTCGGGAATAAAGCGTTCGTATTTCATCATAAGCTTTTAGGTAAGTTACTGGATTTGAACGCGAAGACCTCCCTATAGGGTTTTGATCTATAAATTCCACCCCTTTAAGTGTATTCAGGTCACCTTCTAAAGCAGAAAAAGCTCCTGGCTTTTCAGAATAGATATCAAAATGACGAAGTAGGGCAGGGTATAATATTTTCTTGACTAAGCTTGTTTTTCCACTTCCAGAAACCCCGGTTACTAGAGTTAAGCATCCCAAAGGAATATCAATCGTAATATTTTTTAAGTTGTGTTCACGCGCCCCGATAAGTTGTATTTTCTTTTTGGATAGCCTTCTTTTTTTAGGAATTTCAATTTTCTTGGTTTGTGAAAGATAGTCGGCGGTCAACCCTTTGCTTTTTACTATTTCGGGATAAGTTCCTTGAGCTACAACTTGTCCTCCAAAGGTTCCGGCTTCAGGACCAATATCAATCAAATGGTCAGCAGCGCGCATTATTTCTTGGTCGTGTTCAACAACAATTACGGTATTGCCTAAATCACGCAGGGTTTTCAATACCACTATTAATTTTTCATTGTCACGAGAATGAAGCCCTATTGAGGGTTCATCTAAAATATACATGGATCCTACCAAGCTACTGCCTAATGAGGTGGCCAGTTGAATGCCAATCTACTTTTAATTTCTTTTAGCAAGCGTTCGGCAACAGCGGTATCGTGGGGTGTTAGCTTTAATCTTTCAAAATATTGTGCCAGTTCGTCTATCGGAAGTTGGAGCAAATCCGCCAAACATTTTCCTTCGATTTTTACATAATTGGTTTCTTTTTTAAGGCGTGACCCTTCACATTCTGTACAACGGGTTTTTCCTCGGTACCTAGAGAGCATTACCCGATTTTGAATCTTATAATTTTTGGCTTCAATTTTCTTGAAAAAATCATGAATTCCAGTAAAATGACTATTCCCTTTCCATAATAATTCTTTTTGTTCTTCACTCAATTCGAAATAAGGTTTGTGAATGGGGAAATCAAACAAATAGGCATTATTTACAAATTTGCTATAAAACTTTCGCATTCCGGTACCTTTCCATGGAAGTATAGCATGGTCAAATACAGATAAACTCGTGTCTGGGATGACTAAATCAGGATCTATTCCGATAACATCTCCAAATCCTTCGCAAGTAGGGCAGGCTCCTAAGGGGTTGTTAAAGCTAAAAAAATGAACATTGGGTTGAATAAATTGCTGTCCATCAAGTTCAAATTGATTTGAAAAATCAAAGCGTTCTTCAGCATCTATTTTAAAAACTGAACACTTACCCTTTCCTTCAAAAAAGGCAATGTCAACGGCATCTGCTACACGGTTATAGAAATCTTCTTCATGGCGGAGTACCAATCGATCTACTACCAAATCAAAGGGGTAAGTTGGGGTAGTTTCAAGGGGATCGAGTAATTCTATTTTGCCTTGATGAAAAATTCGCGCAAAGCCTTGTTGTGTAAAAATGGAGAGTTGTTGTTCCAGAGTTCTATGCTCATTGGGTTGTATAGGCGCTAAGAGAATTATTTTTTCTCCTTCCTTCATTGTTTTTAAATACTCAATAACATCAGTAACAGAATCTTTCTTTATCTCTTTTCCAGAAAGGGGGGAGTAAGTTTTGCCTATTCGAGCGAATAATAATTTGAGGTAATCATATATTTCAGTCCTTGTTCCTACAGTAGAACGCGGATTTGAAGTGCTTACTTTTTGCTCTACAGCAATGGCAGGAGCTAGCCCTTTTATGTACTCCACTTTGGGTTTGTTTAAACGTCCCATAAATTGGCGTGCATAGGAGGAAAGGCTTTCAACATAGCGACGCTGGCCTTCGGCATATAAAGTATCAAAAGCCAATGTTGATTTACCAGATCCTGATAAGCCCGTAATAACCGTTAATTTATGACGGGGTATAGCTAAATCAATATGTTTTAGGTTGTGAAGGTGGGCTCCTTTGATAATAATGTGCTGTTTCGGATCCAAGTCCAAAAAGTTTTCCATAGCGCTAGAAAAATGACCAAAATACGGCTTTTCTACCGAAAATTATGACCT
>RGZR01000034.1 GCA_010031465.1 Flavobacteriia bacterium | reverse complement strand
CACCAATTGTGTTTCTTCTTGAATGGTTCCTTTAAAAAGGGACATAGTTTTAGCTACTATAGGAATTTGACCCGAAATATAAAGGGTGTTTCCTGCTTTTACGGCTTGATTGTATGGTCCTAGTGGAGCGGGGGCATTTAAGGTTGTTATAATTTCTTTTTTCATCAGAGGCTTCAGCTTTTTGTTAAAGATATGAATCTATCTTTTAATTATAGGAGCGGTTGGGTTCGCTTTGTTTTTCATATTTGATATCGCTCAGAAGTCCCGATTTGATTCCAATAAAAAAGTTCCAAGATGCTCGATCACTAAAAGGAACCCAGCTAAAGTTTAAACGCCAACTGTTTAAATCACGATCAAAACGAAGTTGAGTATAGGTAAATCCCTCCCCTTTAAAATCGTAACCTGAAGAAAGGCCTACTTTCCATTTGGGAGTTAAATCTACATTCCCTGAAAACATCAAAGAATTATTGCTTAAATCTTTTTGTCCCCTTGAGTTGTTATAAGTTAAAGAATAGGCAAGTTTCAAATTCCAAGGAATTTTAGAGGCATAGCTAGGGTATTGGGGTGTCGGTTCATTATTTTCGGAATCGTTCATACGTCGATCCGTAAAATCTTCCGCTACACCAAAAAGATCATCTTCGCGCCCTCCACTAGAGGTAGTTTCCCTTTGGTTTCGTGAATCCAAATCATTTTCCCCTTCAAATTGAGTACTGGAAAAGGAATAATTCATATTGACATTAGCACTTGTCATTCGTAATAGTGCTCCTCCATTTACAATATTGTATGTATTGATTCTGACTTTGTTTTCGTCTAAGGCATAAGGATCGAAAGTAGCTCCTATATTAACACTCATTTTCCCTTGTAATAAAGATAAACCGGTAGACATTCGAACAGGACTCCAGCGAAGCGAATCAGCCGCAAAGTTATGACTTGTTGAAATATTTAAGTTGTTTAATAACACTACTTTTTTAGGTCCAGTGGCGGTAGAATCTTTATCTGTCACCTTGGCTTCAAAGTTATTTCCAATATTAATTCCCATATTGTTAGCAAGGGATCTAGAGGGAATCCCAAATAAACTGTTTTGGTATCGGGTGTATTCAGCCGTATTTCCATCCGCATCAACAATATAAGTATCGTAATACTGTTCAAAACTAGGTTGATTGGTATAGCTTATTGCAGGTCGAATGGTATGACGAATGGATTGAATTTTTTTATCGTCACCAAAATTAAAAGTACCGTAAATGGTTGTCCCTAATGAAGCACTTAGGTTGTATTGTCTAAACGTTCCTATTTTGCTTATGGTGTCTTTTACCGCCCCTTGATTTACTTCATCGTAATCAGAAAAACGGACCGTATTTTGGGTCCAAACTTCTTCATAGTTTGCACTGGTCGACAAGCTTAAATATTTAAATAATTTAAAGTTGGTACTTAACGGGATAGTATGCTTCATCCCCGACTTTGCATTGTCAAACATTGTAGGGCCGAATAGCGCATCTTCAGTTGTAATTATTCGGTTTTCAGCCCGACCGGCGTATTGAAAATTGATGTTTTGAAAAACCCCCTTTTTGGCACCCACTTTTGGAGCAAAAGGGTAAATCCGTTCCATTGTGGCTTGAAAAGTGGGAAGTGTCAAGTTGACCGATTTGGATTGTGAATTTTGCGAAAGCGCCGTGGTTAATGATATATTAACTCTTGGGTATTCAGGAAATGCTTTTGAATAGGAAATGGAAGAACTCAAATTATTATTCAAAAAATTCGGAGAATTGAGTTGGTTTACGGACTGTCGGTAATAATCACTACTACCAAAGTTTACAGAAGCTGAAAAAGTTGAATTTGGACTGGATTTGGGATCTTTACTGTGCGACCAGCGCACATTAAAAACTGTGGATTTTGAGTAATCAGGTAAACCTTTCGACTCGTTGATTAGGTTTTCATAGCGCAAACTAAAATTACCTCGAAACTTGTATCGCTTATTGTATTGGGAATCTGCTCGCAAACCATAGCTCCCATTAGTGTAATAATCAACGATCATTGAAGCATCTATATATTCTGAAATCGCGAAATAATAGCCCCCATTTTGAACATAATATCCCCTTAAGTTACTTTCCCCAATCGAAGGAATAATAAATCCTGATTCTTGAGTTTGTGAAGAGGGGAAAAAAGCAAAGGGAACGGCTACAGGAGTTGGAACATCGGCAATAAACATATTGGAAAATCCAGAAATGATTTTTCCACCGGGAATAATTTTAGCTTTCCTGATTTTAAAGTAATAATCAATTCCTTCAGACTCATCCCCAATAAGTTGGCCGGCGGTAGTTACTCGAGCGTCTTTAATGTAAAAAACAGAATCGTTTTCTTTTTTGGTCAATCGCGCAAAAATATCCATTCCATTTTGCCCTGATTTTGAATTCCAAATCAATGCTTTTTGGGTATCAAAATTATACCGAATTGAATCGGGGTTAACCTCATTTGATCCCTGTTTAAAAAAGGGATATTGAACCAATACGGAATCTTTTTCAATTCGTCCAGCATTGACTTCATTTGTTTCATAGTCTAAAATTATAATACCTGCTCGTAATTCGATGTCTTGATAATACAACTCGGCTTCATCATAAAGAATTAATTTATTGGTTTTCCGATCAATACGCACACAATCTTTAGCGGTATATTTAACTTTTGCAAGCAGCAATTCTTTTTTGGGTTTAGGGGCTATACTGTCCCTTAGGGCTTTATCTTGATTTGCGGAGGGTTCGTTTTGAGCCAAAGCAGAAAACCAACTAAAAAGAAGTGGTAGAAATGCTATGTGGATTAACTTTGATTGCAAGGCGATAAACCCTAAATTTGTTGGGTGTTTTTAAACTCCCAAAATTAATGATAATTTTAAGGATGCTTCAAGATTTTTGGTTGAAATCACGTGACAACTTTTCTTTACAAAACACCAGTGCATTTGTCATCGTATTTCTTTTTGCATTCGGTTTCCCTTCTTTTTCCCCATCTTCTTTACTTTATGCCCAAGAAAAACCCTTTGTAGTTGTTTTAGACGCTGGTCATGGCGGATTTGATTCAGGCAACAGGGGGAGTGGATACATTGAAAAAGACATTGCCCTAAAAATTGTATTAAAAATTGGAGCAGAATTAGAGAAGATCCCTAATATAAAGGTTATTTACACCCGTAAAACCGATATTTTTATAGAGTTAATACAACGCGCTACAATTGCCAACATAGCAGATGCCGACTTGTTTATTTCTGTCCATTGTGACGCATTTACCAAACCAACTGCCTATGGTGCGGGAACTTTTGTTTTAGGATTACACGCTAACGAACGAAACTTTCAGGTGGCCCAAAAAGAAAATGCGGTAATCTTTTTGGAAGATGAATACGAAAAAAACTATGACGGTTTTGATCCCAATGACCCCGAGTCGGTCATCAGTTTATTATTAATGCAAGAAACCTATTTGGATCAAAGTATTAAAGCAGCAAATTCAATCCAGCGTAGTTTTGTTACCAACTTAAAACGCAAAGACAGGACAGTAAAACAGGCCGGTTTTATTGTTTTAAAATACACCTATATGCCTAGTGTTTTAGTAGAAACTGGGTTTTTGACAAATCCAAATGAAGGGGCGTATTTAAATTCATCAAAAGGGCAAACTCAAATGGCAAGTACCATTGCAAAAGCCATCAAAAATTATATTCGAGATGTTAAAGCCAATGTTGAAGATGAAGTAGTAACCGCATTAGAAAGTCCAAATCCCCCTCAAAAACAAGATTTGATTTTTAAAGTCCAAATAGCTGCAGGCAAAAAAAAATTGGATGTACAGCCGTATAATTTTAAAGGGTTGAAGTCAGTGTCACGAGAAGAAGCGCAAGGTTTGTATCGGTATTATTACGAAGCTACCCCTGACCATGAACGTGCGCAAAGTCTTTTAAAAGAAGCCCAAAGTAAGGGGTATAAAAATGCCTTTATTGTGGCTTTTTTAAATGGAAATAAAATCACAATGAGTGAGGCATTGCGCCTTATTAATTGACTCCTTGTCTTAAAATATTTCGTAATTTTGTACTACTAACATAAACGTCAACTCTTGAACTTTTCTAAAGAAATAAAAACAGCACTTCTCATTTTAAGTGGAATCGTGATTTTTATCTTCGGATTCAATTATTTAAAAGGATCCTCTCTATTAGATAATGAAATTAATGTACATACACTTTACGCTGATGTAGAAGGTTTAGTAGTGGGAGCCAATGTAACCATTAATGGGTTAAATGTAGGTAAGGTTAAAAAAATAGACTTTGACGAAAATTTCGAAAAAATCAAAGTGAGCTTTAGTCTGCGAAGTGATTTAACCTTCTCAAACCAAAGTATAGCTCAATTGTATGAAGCCGGATTGATTGGAGGCAAAGCCATTGCCATTTTACCTGATTATTCTGCTGCCCGTCCTGTTCAAGATGACGATGTATTGCCCTCTACTATAAAACCTGGCCTTACGGAATTGGTCAATCAGCAAATTGCCCCACTTCAAAATAAACTAGAAGGATTGTTAACGTCAGCCGATTCACTTTTTGCCGGAGTGAGCAATGTGCTAAACTACAATACGCAAAACAATTTAAAATTAGCCCTAGAAGGCGTCACGCAAAGTATTGATAATGTAAATAAACTTTCAAATTCATTATCACGTGTGGTAAATTCAAATGAAAAAGTTTTCAATTCTACTCTTTCCCATTTGGAACACACCACTAATAATTTAGCCATACTTTCAGATTCCTTGAAGCAAATGCCCTTGGCATCTACAGTACAACACCTTGAAAAAACGACTTCCCAAATCCAACAGCTTGTTGAGAAAATGGAAAAGGGGGAAGGTTCTCTTGGTAAACTCTTAAATGAAGAGACGCTTTACAATAAATTGTTGTATTCTGCAGAAGCTTTAGAGGCCCTATTGGTCGATTTAAAATCACATCCTAAACGGTATGTCCATTTTTCAATCTTTGGAAAAAAAGAGACTACCCCAACGAAAGACTAACGATGATGGCCTATTTGCCAAATGTGATCTTTTTACTCTTGCTTGGCTTTTGTGTAGGTCTGTTTGTGCGAAATTGCAAACGTATTCTTCATTCAATTCGACTGGGTAAACCCATTGACCGTTCTACCGATTCCAAACAAAGATGGAAAAATATGTTGCGTGTTGCTTTTGGACAACAAAAAATGGCTGCTCGCCCTGTAGCCGCTATTTTACACGGTATTGTTTATGTTGGTTTTATATTAATCAACATCGAGTTATTGGAAATTTGCATTGACGGAATTACGGGAAGTCATCGGAGTTTTGCCCCTTATCTAGGATCGTTTTATTCATTTCTCATTGGCAGTTTTGAAGTTTTGGCATTTTTAGTTCTTTTGGCTGTTATTCTATTTTGGATACGAAGAAACATTATCCGAATTCAGCGTTTTTGGAGTGCTGAAATGAAAGGATGGCCCAAGCGTGATGCCGATTTGATTTTGTATTTTGAAATGTTACTAATGCTGCTTTTTTTGAGCATGAACGCTACGGATAGTTTGTTACAAGCGCAAGGTTATCCCGGATATATGCAAGCGGGTTTTTTTCCTATTTCCGATTATTTATACCCTTTGTATGCTGGTTTTGAAGTCGAACAATTAGTAATACTTGAACGGAGTTTTTGGTGGCTGCACAGTATTGGAATCGGTGTTTTTCTAAATTATTTATACTATTCCAAACATTTGCATATCATATTAGCGTTCCCAAATACCTATTTTGCTAATCTCGAGGCTAAAGGTAAATTTGGGGTGAATCCACAGATTAAAAACGAAGTACAACAGATGCTATTTCCAGAAACTCATTCTTCTACTTCCTCAGCGGTGCCTGAAAAATTTGGCGCAAGTGATGTTTTCGATTTAAATTGGGTACAATTGATGAATGCCTATAGTTGTTCTGAATGTGGACGTTGCACCAGTGTATGCCCAGCACATATAACAGGTAAAAAATTATCTCCTCGTAAAATAATGATGGATACTCGAGATCGATTGGAAGAAGTAGGGCAAAACATACGAAAACACAACGGGGAATTTAAATCAGATCAAAAAGAACTTTTACATAACTATATTAGCACTGAAGAAATATGGGCTTGTACAACCTGCAATGCATGCGTTGACGCTTGTCCAATTGAAATTGATCCGTTAAGCATAATTATGGAGATGCGTCAATACCTAACAATGGAAAAATCAGAAGCTCCAAATGAACTCAATGCTATGATGAGTAATTTAGAAAACAATGGCGCCCCATGGCCCTTTAGTAATCAAGACCGCTTAGAATGGATCAAAAATTAATCAATAAATAATCAAATAACACTATGCAACGCGAAGAAGCAGAAAACTATTTACACAAAAAAGTTGAATCCGGAATAACAATTAGTCCAGTATTGCCTGAGGGAATAAAAAATTACCTTGTGGATATTGACGGTACGATTTGTGACGATATACCCAATGAAGAGCCCGAACGAATGGCTACTGCAAAAATGTATCCCGACGCTTTGGAAACCTTAAACAAATGGTACGATGAAGGTCATTTAATCTGCTTTTTTACCTCTCGCGTAGAATCACATAGAACCGTTACTGAAAAGTGGTTAAATGACAATGGATTTAAATACCACAGTTTACTCATGGGAAAACCCAGAGGAGGAAACTACCATTGGATAGATAACCACCTAGTAAAAGCAACACGTTATAACGGAAAGTTTACCGATCTTATTGAAAAAGAGGTAACCATAGAAGTATTTGATGATGGCCACAATACCGATTCTTAAATTATGATAATGAACGTACCTACACTTGCTCAACTTCAATCGGAGGGAAAATCTCCAGAAGTTGTATTTTGGGTAGGATGTGCCGGAAGCTTTGATGATAGGGCCAAACGCATTACACGTGCTTTTGTGGAAATTTTGCAACGGGCTTCAATTTCATTTGCTGTTTTAGGACAAGAAGAGCAATGCTCTGGTGATCCGGCGAAAAGGGCAGGAAATGAATTTTTATTTCAAATGCAAGCCCTTCAAAACATAGCTACCTTGCATGCGTATAAAGTAACGCAAATTGTTACTGCATGTCCGCATTGCTTTAATACCCTGAAAAATGAATACCCTGAATTGGGAGGCCATTTTCAGGTTATGCACCACACACAATTTATAAAAACCTTGTTAAAAGAAGGTAAAATTACGGTTCGTGGGGGGGCATTTAAGGGTAAGCGAATTACTTTTCATGACCCCTGTTATTTAGGCCGTGCCAATCAAATTTATGAAGCCCCTCGTGAGGTTCTTCAAAAACTAGATTCCGATTTGGTTGAAATGAAGTCTTGTAAATCAAAAGGGCTTTGCTGTGGGGCAGGAGGGGCTCAAATGTTTAAAGAATCCGAAAAGGGAACACACGAAATTAATGAGGCCAGAACCTTGCAAATTGAAGAATTGAATCCTGATATTGTAGCAGCAGGATGTCCTTTTTGTAATACCATGCTAACCGACGGAATTAAGGCCAAACAAAAAGAAGAACAAATACAGGTTCTTGATGTTGCCGAATTAATCGCTAAAGATTTAGATTAAAATAATGATAGTCCCCTTTGCTGAATTACCCTCTTCCTCACGTGTTTGGATATATCCATCACATCGAAAATTTACCCCTGAAGAACTTCCTCAGATTACAGAGGCATTAACAGCTTTTATTGAACGTTGGACCGCCCACAATGAAGCCCTTGAAGCCTCTTTTGAGATTCGATACGATCGTTTCATTGTCATCGGTTTGAATCAAGAAAAAGTAGCTGCAAGCGGATGTTCAATCGATGCTTCGGTTCATTTTATTCAGCAATTGGAAAAAGAATTCGATTTGATGTTGTTGGATAAACTAAACGTCGACTTTTGGCAAGGGACAGTATTACAACACAAATCAATACCCGATTTTAAAGCAATGGTTAAAGCCCGATCTGTGGCCTCATCAACCATAGTGTTCAATCATTTGGTAGCGTCTAAGGGTGAATATATAGACTCCTGGGAAATTGAAGCCCATTCGAGTTGGCAACGTCGTTTTTTTTAATCACGCTTTCTATGAAAAATTGGTTTCTTCCTCTATTGTTGTGTAGTTTTCTAGTAAATGCACAAAATTTTGCAAACGATCCTCTTCGGGTACACCCTGAACACCAAGAAGCGCAAATAAAATGGGTAGACAGTGTATATCAAAGTCTATCCTTAAATGAAAAAGTAGCCCAACTTTTTATGCCCATGGTTTTCACTGAACGCGATAGTACTCATTTTTATGAAACACTTGCTTTAATTGAAAAACACAAAATAGGGGGACTTATTTTTTCTTTAGGCGATCCCGTGGGGCAATCGGGATGGTTGAATGCATTTCAGTTGAAATCAAAAACCCCTCTTTTGATCGCTATGGACGCGGAATGGGGTGTGGCTATGCGATTAGATTCAGTGTCGCCGTTCCCATGGCCCATGACTTTGGGCGCTATTCAAGACAGTAGCCTTATTCGAAAATTAGGCAAACGTATGGGAGAACAAGAAAAGCGTTTGGGTATTCATTACAGTTTTGGTCCTGTGTTGGACATCAATACGAATGCGGATAATCCGATCATTGGCAATCGATCATTCGGTTCATCCAAAGCGCGTGTTTCAAAACAGGCACTGGCCTATATGCAAGGCCATCATGAGGCGGGGATTCTGACCTCTGGAAAACATTTTCCGGGCCATGGCGATACTGCTCAAGATTCCCATAAAACACTACCAACCATCCAATTTTCAGCTGATCGTATTCGAAATACGGAATTAGCACCCTACCGCGAGTTAATTGCAGCAGGATTGTCTTCTGTGATGGTAGCCCATTTAAGTGTGCCCAGTCTTGCTGAAAAGGGCTTGCCAAGCTCACTTTCCAAAGACATTATTCAAGGTATTCTAAAAAATGAATTAGGATTTACTGGGTTGATAGTGACCGATGCCTTAAACATGAAAGGGGTTTCAGAATATCAAAAAGTTGAAAATATCGATCTTACCGCCTTTCTAGCAGGTCATGATATGCTTTTAATATCAAATGATATTCCAAAGGGGATAGAGGCTATTGCTTCAGCCTACCAAAAGGGAAAGGTGACAGAAAAACGGTTGGCTCATTCTGTAAAAAAGGTGTTAAAAGCAAAATTTAAAGCGGGTTTAGCTGCATATGCGCCTGTAAAAATTGACTCTCTTTTGTCAGATCTCAACACCGTTGAAGATCAACAACTGATTTTTGAAAGTATGAGTAAAGCCATTACACTACTTAAAAATGAAAAGGGATTATTACCCTTAACCACAAAAACAAAAAGTACACATATCGTTTTAGGTGATGACGATGCTTCTTTTTTTGAAGCTCAACTCAAAAAATACGCCTCAATTCGAACGGTAAAAGAAGTTACCCCTGCTACAGTTTTAGAGCAAACCAAAGAGTCAGATACTGTAATTGTGAGTTTTCATCGTTCCAATGCTACCCCTTGGAAAGCCTATCAATTAAATGACAAAGAAATTGAAATCATTAAAAAATTGGCTTCTTCTAAAACGTTGATTTTAGACGTGTTTGTAAAGCCCTATGTGTTAAAAGCGCTAGAAGGTATACATGGGATTGATGCTCTTATTGTGAGTTATCAAAACAGTAAAATTGCTCAGGAATTAAGTGTGGACGCCCTTTTTGGGGCCCAATCCCTTTCCGGACGATTGCCCGTAAATGTATCTCCATCCTTTCAAGAAGGTGACGGGTTGGATTTTGTGGGAGGGTTTCGACTTGGATTTTCAGCTCCTGAATTTTTAGGATTCGATCCAACAAAACTTCAGGCTGTTGATGATTTAGCTCAAACGGCTATCGATTCAATGATGACCCCAGGGATGCAAATCGTAGTGGCAAGAAAAGGCAAAATAGTGTACGACAAAAATTTTGGTTTTCATACCTATGAAAAGAAAAGAGCTGTTCAAAGTGATGATCATTACGATTTAGCTTCGTTAACCAAAATTATGGCTACTTTACCCTTAGTAATGCAATCTGTGGCTGAAAAAGAACTGAGTTTAGACACAACTGTGGCCGAACTTCTTCCGAAATGGAAAACGTCAAATAAAGCCTCATTAACCTTAAGGGATATGTTGTCCCACTATGCCCGTTTATGGCCTTGGATTCCCTTTTATAAGGAAACCCTTGACAAGAATGGTTTTCCGAAGAAAACGCTTTATCAAGAGGAATTTTCCCCTAAATTTTCAATGCCTGTTGCTGAAAACTTATTTCTACGTTCCGGTTTTGAAACCGAATTGTACCTACAAATTGAAACCAGTGAATTGATTGACTCTCTTGAGTATAAGTATTCTGATTTACCCTATTATCTTCTTAAAAAGTATTACGAAAACAAAACAGGGATTCCTTATGACCAATGGGTAGATAAAAAAGTATTCCACCCTTTAGGACTAAACGATATTGGATATGTCCCTTTGCATCGTGTGGAAAAAGCAAAGATTGTACCATCTGAAATAGACACCTATTTTAGACACCGAACATTACAAGGGTATGTGCATGATATGGGTGCAGCAATGCAAAACGGGGTAGGAGGCCATGCTGGAGTTTTTGGAACTTCTAAAGCCGTGGCAGCGATGATGCAAATGTATCTTCAAAAAGGACGGTATAATGGAATTCAGCTCATCCCTTCACATGTTTTTGATCAGTTTAATGTTTGTACCTATTGTAATGAAGGGAACCGAAGAGGTGTAGGCTTTGACAAACCTCAAATCGAAGGGCTTCATCAATCCACCTGTGGATGTGTTTCCCCTTCTAGTTTTGGGCATTCGGGATACACCGGAACCTACGCTTGGGCCGATCCTGAGAAAGAAATTATTGTTGTAATTTTAGCAAACAGAACCTTTCCAAACAATGATTTTACCTTCAGCCGAAATAATGTTCGAACGCGTTTGCAAGAAAAGGTTTATAATGCATTAATGAATTAATCTAACGTGAATATAGCCATTGTTTGTTATCCCACCTTTGGGGGAAGTGGAGTGGTAGCTACCGAATTGGGAATTGAACTCTCAAAGCGTGGTCATACTATTCATTTTATTACCTACCGCCAACCCGTTCGCCTAGAAACCCTTCAATATCCTCATATTCACTTTCATGAAGTGAATGTTCCCGATTATCCTCTTTTTAAATATCAACCATACGAATTAGCGCTTTCTAGTCGTTTATTGAACGTAATAAAATCTTTTGAAATTGATGTATTGCATGTTCATTATGCAATTCCGCACGCCTACGCGGCTTATATGGCCAAAAAGATGCTTAATGATGAAGGAATAGACATTCCTATAGTTACTACATTACACGGCACCGACATTACTTTGGTAGGAAGCCATCCTTTTTACAAACCCGCAGTTGCTTTTAGTATCAACCATTCTGATCGGGTCACCGCTGTTTCTGAAAGTTTAAAAGAGGATACTTTACGTTTGTTTGATATAAAAAAGAAAATCGAAGTTATCCCCAACTTTATTGATACGACCAAAATAAACTCAAAAGAAAAACCATGTAAAAGGAGTTTACTTGCAAGTAAAGAAGAAAAAATACTCACTCACATTAGTAATTTTAGGCCCTTAAAGCGCATAATGGATGTGATTGGTATTTTTGAGCGTGTAGCCCCTCATGTTAAATCTAAACTCATGATGGTAGGGGAAGGACCCGAGAAAGCAGCAGCCATTGAATATGTTGAAAGTAAGGGCCTAATAGAACAGGTTTTATTTTTAGGGAATAGCGACGAAATTGATAAGATTCTATGTTATTCAGACGTTTTTTTATTGCCCTCAGAAAAAGAAAGTTTTGGGCTTTCTGCACTTGAAGCGATGGCACATGGTGTTCCCGTAATCTCTTCAAATGCTGGTGGTCTATCCGAAGTGAATAAAGAGGGTTTTTCAGGTTATTTGTCTTCTATAGGAGATGTAGATCAAATGGCTAAAAATGTACTTTCTCTGCTTCAGGATGAAAAAAAGCATAAGCTATTTAAATCTCAAGCCAAGGAGCAAGCCAAACTCTTTTCTACCGAAAAAATAGTGGTTAAATACGAATCAGTTTATTCCGATGCGGTTTCTTCAATTCGCTATTGAACAGTTTTATTTTGGGTGGTACCGTTTGAGGGCATTTGCTAAAACAATTTCTTTATCCAGAGTCATTTTTTTTGTTTTGAAATTGGCATAAAGTTCCATTTGGTCACCAAAATGGGGAGAATCACTATGATCTGAACTGCCGTAAGAAATAACACTTTCTATTTCAGGCCCCTCTGATGTAAACCGAACCAATTCAATATAAGATTCACCGCTTACTACTTTTACTTTTCCCTCTCGATGGGGAATAGAGGCCATGGCAGTAACCACATCAGGCAAACCAAAAATGGGAATTTCTTTTGATCCACGGACCAATTTTTGATAATCACCCAGGGGCACCTCCAGGGTTTTAAAATGCTTGAGCATGTATTTTTTTGTTCGAACTAAGGCCTCATGTATGGATGCGGGAGGAATGATTTTAGGACTTGGTAGCGCCCGATATAGGGGTGCAAGTTGATGATAAAAAATTGCAAATGTACCCGCGCCTATAGATGCTGGATTTGCTTTCCGATCCCATGCTTGTAGTCTTTGCAGTAGAGGGGTGATATCTGGATATCGCTCGGGATTCATTTGATCCAAAGGATTGAGATCCATCCAACTAAAAACATAGGGTTTGGGGTATTCGTGATCGTATTTCATTGATTTAAAATCCTCGTAATCAATTTTATCATAAGAATCGATTCTCGTTTTTAATCGAGTAGAGCGGTTATTATCATAGGTTTCAAATCCCATGTCTTTAGAAAAATGATTTTGATTTGGATTATCCTTTGCGTCGCTAGACCGAAACGGGGTATGGTTGGCATTGTATACGTAGCCTGATTGGGGCTGAATCACTTGTGGAAGTTCCTCTATATCATAGGTAGTGTCCCACAGTGTTTTCATTGTGTTTCCGGGTACTACATTTTCCCAATCATAGCCTACAGCTCGTTTGGGAATAAGACCATTTGAAATATAAAAAATAGTGTCATTTTTATCGGCATATCCAATGTTGTATCCCGGTAAGGCTTTCATTTTTAGGGCATTGTAAAATTCAGTAAATGAATTGGCTTTATTCATTCGCCACCATTGTTCTAGGGCTCTGATTTCAAAAAGGGCTGGAGTTCTAACGGCATAAAATCCCGATTTGTTTTTTAACGTGGGTCCATAAATACTTTCATAGTATTTCTTTTTGATGGGAAAAGTTAGGCCTAAAATCTTGAGTTCAAGAGCTGCTTTTTTAGGGACTAATGCCAAATATCGATCATCAACACGGTATTTCAATTTTTCTTTAGGATGCATTTCCAGAGCAAACACATCGGTTTTATCGGGTTGATTTACAGTATGTGCCCACCCTAAATGTTCATTAACCCCAATCAAAATATTAGGACTTCCTGCAAAAAGAGCACCTAAAATGTTGGTACCTTCTTCACTACACAAATGAGCTTCATACCATGAAACGGGGCCATCTAAGGGCTGGTGAGTATTTATTGCCAAATAAGTTGACCCGTCTTTCGTTTTGCTGCTATTAATGGCTAGTGTATTCGACCCTCTAGGTGTTTCATTAACCTCTAAACTGAATTTTAATTGGTTATTGACAATTCGCTGGACCCATTGGTCGCCTTTGGAAGAAATAAACAATTGAAGTTGCGCATAGCGCATCATTTTTTCTGGGGTAATGGGAAATAATTCGGGGACGAGAACTTCATTGGAATGGGTTTCTGCATACCGATTAATTCCTTGAGCGTATCCTTCGATAATTGCCTTGTACTCTTCACTTATGTCATTTTCATACGATGCAGCATACAACTCCTTCGAACCAATAAATTGAGCTAAAAAATCGGCACCTAGTCCGGAATTTCCCAAATGTTTGGCCAGCAAGTTATTTCCGGCTAAATAGGCTATTTGAATGGTTATTTCAAACGATTTTTTTTTCGAATATATTATTTAAAATTGATTTCTATCGATGAGGTACAAGAGAATTATTTATATTCGAGTTTAAATAAAAGTTCAAGTCGAGTTATTTGATTTTCAAATTGAGTAAATAAAAAATAACTTTCTAATCTTTAAAATTTCAGTATCATGATTCGTTTTTTCTTTCCTTTAGTATTTAGTGTCGCCTTTGGTTTTTCTCAAGTATCTTTATTTAACGGCAAAGATTTAGAGGGTTGGAATATCCACGGTACTGAATTATGGTACGTTGAAGAGGGCCTCTTGTTATGTGAAAGTGGTCCTGATAAAGCCTACGGTTATTTATCAACTTCAGAATATTATGATGATTTTGAGCTTACCCTAGAATTCAAGCAAGAAGCTAATGGAAACAGTGGTGTGTTTATTCGATCTACAGTTGAAGGTACGAAAGTGAGTGGATGGCAAGTTGAAGTAGCCCCTCCTGGGAATGATACTGGAGGAGTGTATGAATCATACGGTAGAGGATGGTTGATTAAGCCGGAAAAAGAAAAAGATAAAGCCCTTAAAATGGGAGACTGGAATCACATGCGTATTCGCGTAATTGGTGACGAGGTAACCAGTTGGCTAAACGGAACACAAATGATTTTCTTGCGTGATGAAAAAATAGGCCAAGGAAAAGGGTCGATAGCGTTACAAATACACGATGGAGGAGGAATTAAAGTGCGCTGGCGAAATTTAATTGTGACCAGTTTGTAATACTAATTTGGACATTCACCCATTTCAAAACGCAAAACTCCATTGTTTTCGGCAACGCATTCATTAGAATAGGTTTGACCGTCGCAGCCACATACAGGGGCATATATGAGAATACACGGCGCCATTTTATTAATTTTTTCTGGATCTATACAGTCGTCTTTGGAATCTTCATCTGAATTTTTATTGCATGAAAAAGTGATCAGAAGAAATAGAAATGCAGTAAAATGAATAATTTTCATAAGATTTTGGGGATTTAATTTAGGCAGTAGCAAGGGTTTTCATTGCCTCTATAAAGATATCAATTTCTTCTACAGTAGTAAAGACATTTGGTGAAATTCGGCACCCTTGCACATTAGCATAATCAATGGCAACAGTAAATATTTTAAAATCATCAAAAAGGCGTTGCGCCAATTCTGCTGGGGTCATGTTTTTTAATCCAATATTTCCAATCCCACAGCTTTTTTCAGACTCAAAAGGGGTGTTTATTTTTATGTTGGGATGGTCTTTTAAGGCTGTAAGCCATCTCTCTTTAAGACTCCGCAATCGATTTTCTTTACGATGAATTCCCATCCATTGTAGGTATTCCATTGCATCTACAATAGTTAAATCGGTATGTACGGGGTGAGTGCCTACATGGCTTAAACGAACAATTGATTCGGGATTTTTTTCTCCATCAGCCAACAAGGGCCATAGTTTTGAGGTATGTTCTTTTTTAATATATAGCAATCCTGCTCCAAGGGGAGTGGCGAGCCATTTGTGAAGACTGGAACCGTAATAGTCGCAATTTAAATCTTTAATTTTAAAGTCAAAATGACCAATACAATGGGCTCCATCCACCATAACTTCAACTCCATGTCGATGAGCCATTTCACAAATCTTTTTAATCGGAAGGATCTGCCCTGTAATGTTGATCATATGGCAAACCATCATCAATTTTGTTTTGCTGGTAATTTGCGATTCGTACAAGGCCACAATTTCTTCATCGGATTTGGGGTGGTTGGGTACCGACACCTTTTTAATAATAACGCCATGACGGTTAGCAATTTGTGTAAACATCTCTTGCATTGCACCATAATCTTGAAGGGCATGAATGGCTTCGTCTCCTTTTTTCCAAGGGTACCCTCCAATAACAAGATCAAGGGATTCTGTGGTATTTCGAGTTATAATTAATTGATCGCCACTACAGCCTACAACTTTTGCTAATTGATCGGTTATCGAATATTTGTCATTAAAACGATGTTCGCGCATATAGAACGAGCCTTCAAGATTTACACGTTGAATGTGTTTTACTAAAGCATTTACAGTGGGTTGCGGAATAATATTGTAATACCCACTTTCTAAATTGATAAAATCAGGATGCAATTGATAATGACTTCGGACCGTTGTCCATAATTCTTCCTCATTGTCAATGAATTCTTTGGGATTGTAAGCAATAATCGATGGGGAAGAAGGAGTGAATGGGGAAATTAAGGGTACCATACCCAATATCCCGACATTTTTTAAAAAGGTTCTTTTTTTCATACTTACTTAAA
>RGZR01000033.1 GCA_010031465.1 Flavobacteriia bacterium | reverse complement strand
ATGTAAAAGAACGTGGCTTCAACACGGCCTGAGGGCCAAAGGGTTTTCCATCCTAATTCATAATTGAGGGCTTTTGAGGGGGCTAGTTCCAGATCAAACCCTTCTTCCCCTGTAGGGTTTGCACTAAGCTCTGAAAGGGCCGGTGTTTCAAAACTTGTGGAAAAATTAGCAAAAAAGCGCTGTTGAGCTGTAAGCCCATAACTCAGTCCCACACTTGGGTTAAGAACGAGGTAGTTTTGTGCATCAGCAACCGTATCCGCACCAAGTACTTGTCGGTCTAGCCGTATACTACTTCTCAAAAGAACTTTATCCCATTGAAGGGCATCCACCATATAAAATCCAAGGGAATTAAAGTATTCGGTTTGAGAAAAATCTTGAGCCCCTTGGGTGCCCTTTTGGTTTTGAAACCGTTTACGGTTATCCGATTGAAAAGCAGCTTCAACACCCATTTGCCACTGATGTTCTACACTTCCTTTTTTTTCTTTGTATTGCAATCGACTTCCCAAACCGGAATAAGTGCGAAACAAATCGACAATTCCCCCGTCTTCAAAGGGTAGTTTACCATAAAAATCACGAGTAGAGAAAAATCCATACGTGTTCCATTTCCATTGGTATCCCCAACGTTGGTTCCAAGCCAAGCCTACTTTAAGTTGGTTTACTTTTTCGTAGGTGTCAAAGTCAACATTTCGACTTCGTGCCTGATCCCATTGTTGTTCTGTCTCACTCAGAGTTAGCCCTCCCGCATCTTCCGCACGGGGACTGAGTGTCAAATTGAGTTGGCCTTGAAGTGTGGATTGAGGAGTAAGCTGATGTTTAAGCTTTACATTGAATACATTTTGAGAAACAGAACTAAACTTTCTATAGCCATTTGAAGCCGTTCGATTCAGGTAAAAAAGGGCTTTAGTTTTGTCATTATATACTCCGGCCGTGGCTTGGTGAATTTGAGTGCCAAAAGCGCCTACCGTTGAACGAAGGCTAACACTTTTTCCAGAAAGACTATCTAGGGTGTTAAAATACAACACCCCCCCAGAAGCGTTTCCATACAAACTTGCTGAGGGGCCTCTAAGCACCTCCATAGTTTGCAGTAAGCCCAACGGCAAATTATCAACCTGACCCTGTCCGTCAGGTGTGGTTTCAGGAATACCGTCCACGATAATTTTGATCCCACGAATTCCAAAAGCGGCTCTTGCTCCAAAACCACGTATCGAAACACGTAAGTCTTGTGCATAATTATTCGCGTTTAAGGAAAACAGACCCGGAACAATACCTAAGTATTCTTGAAGAGATAGTTGTTGTTGAAGCCTTTGTTGTATAGTAAGGTCTACGCGACTTACAGCAAAAGGAAGCAAAAGCGCAGGAGTTTCTATTTTTGCTGCATCGAGAGCAATTTCGTCTAGTGTCACGGTGGCCGTTTGGGTGGGGGTTTGTGCCATAATATGAGACCCAACAAAAAGGCAGGATAGAATCCATCCTATAATTTGTATTCGCAGTAAAGGCATCTTTTGCTGTTTTTTTAAATTTGCGCTAAGATAACAATTATGTACCTGTCTGAACTCGAAGAAATCATTGCTTATGTTGCTTGTATTGCTATTGTCATTGGTTTTATTGTCAGTACCTATTTGGAAATAAAAAATACAGTAGCTGAGGAAAAACAAAAACAACTCGAAAAAACAGAAAACGAGGAAAAAATTAAAACTTTGATTCACTATTTTAATGCGAAAAAGAAGTTGATCGATTCAGTAGTAGCACTCATTAAAAATACCCCAAAATCAAATCCAGAGTCCACAAAAAAAGAAACCTAGCCTGTACTCTGCTCCTCAATACCCTAGCAAGGGTCCGTTAATAATCTTTTGCATTACTGAAGAAAAACGTAAATTTGTACCTACAACAGTTATATGTTTTTATGAAAACAGTTTTCCATGCTGCAGACACCCGAGGTGCTGCTAATCACGGTTGGCTTCAGGCCAAACACTCTTTTAGTTTTGCCCAATATTTTAATCCTGAACGCACTCAGTTTGGGGTATTGCGTGTTTTGAATGACGATATAATTGCTCCGGGTAGAGGGTTCGGAATGCATCCTCACGACAATATGGAAATTATAACCATTCCTCTAAAAGGGGCGTTAGAACATAAGGACAGCATGAACAATGTGGGCGTCATTGAGGCTGATGAAATTCAAGTTATGAGTGCAGGAACAGGAGTTTATCATAGCGAATACAATAAAAATGCAGATCAAGAAGTCAATTTACTTCAGATTTGGCTCTTCCCCAATGCCCAAAATGTAACCCCCCGATACGATCAAAAAAGTATTGCCGACCTTAAAATTTCCAATTCACTTTACCCTGTAGTTACTCCAGAGCAACGTTCTGATCGGTTATGGATTCATCAAAACGCATGGTTTCACCTGGGAGATTTTACACAACCCACTACCCTTAACTATTCTTTGAATGCCTCAGGTAATGGCGTTTATGCCTTTGTTATTGAAGGTGAGGTTACCCTAGCCGACACCCCGCTAGGCAAACGCGATGCCTTGGGGGTTTGGGATACTGATTCCTTTTCGCTTAGTGCCTCAGAAAACACAAGAATTCTTCTTATGGAAGTACCCATGTCGCTTTAAATTATGAAATCACTTTCAGCTCAAGCTCTTTTAGAACAATTCAAGCAAAAAGTTGCTGATGGACACTACAATGATAGTGTTCATAAAATTAAATTAATGACAGCAATTGAAGTAATTGAAAAAGCTTTGAACGATTAGTTTCGTCTTTATTGGTATACTCTTATGTAATCAATTGCATATTCCCTAGGAAAAGATAAACCGCTATCAACAGTTCCTCCTAAATTTCCTCCAACGGCTAAATTGAGAATAAGGAATACTGGTTTATTAAAAGGCCAGTTTTCAGCGGTTTTAAGTTGAGGCCCATACCGATAGAGCAGCTGATCATCCACAAAGAAATCCATGAATGCGGAATTCCACTCTAACTTTATTACATGAAATTCATCTTCAAACCCAGCAATAGAAGTAACTTGTTTGTTAACCGTGTTGCCATAACTACTTCGAGTATGAATGGCATTTAAAACTTCATCTGGATTTCGCCCTACATATTCCATGATATCAATTTCGCCACAGTCTGGCCAAGAATTCACATCGATATCATTGCCTAAAGCCCAAAAGGCGGGCCATAGTCCAGCACCGGTAGGCACTTTTAAACGGGCTTCTATTCTTCCGTATTGAAATTCTTTTTTACCCTTAGAAATGATTCGGGTACTGGTGTACCCTTCCTCTTTTTTGGCTGATATGATTAATTTACCCTCTTCTATTCGGTGATTTCTATCTGTGTAAACCTGAAGTTCATTATTCCCCCAACCACACAAATTAGGACAACCATCCCCAATTTCAAAACTCCAATTCTCCATGTTGAGTTCACTACCTTCAAATTCGTCAGCCCAAACCAATGTCAGGGGCTCAGATTCAGGTGTTTGTGGTATCAGCATTGTATTTTCTTCACTTTTACTATTAATTGAGACATTTTCGTTTTGGCATTGCCAAAAAAAGAAAACCAAAAAAAGAAAGAAATAATATCTCATGTTAAATTAACTTTTGCGGTCAAAGATAAGTCTTTTCTTATCTTTAGCATCAGTAGAAAAATTGAACCATGGAATTGATTCCCAACGCAGGAATTTCACTAGTTTCCTTGATACGAGGTGCACTGGGTATGAGTGTGCTTATAGGGATTGCTTATGCCTTAAGTAACAACAGAAAACAAATTGCATGGAAAACGGTAGGCTTGGGCTTGCTTATTCAAATTGTAATTGCCATAGGAGTTTTAAAAATTAACCTAATAAAAATAAGCTTTGAAACATTGGGTAATTTTTTTATAAAAATATTAGAGTTTACCGGAGCAGGTACACAAATGCTCTTAGGTGAATTTGGAAATATTGAAACGTACGGATTCATTTTTGTCTTTCAAGCACTTCCTGTAATTGTCTTTTTTTCTGCGTTGAGTTCCATTCTCTACTATTTTGGAGTCATTCAAAAGCTGGTTGGGTTTTTAGCCTGGGGGCTTACCAAACTCTTTCGGATTTCCGGATCAGAAAGTCTTTCTGTGGCTGGAAATATATTTTTAGGACAAACCGAAGCTCCATTATTAATAAAGGCCTATTTAGAAAAAATGAATCGCTCTGAACTTTTTCTTGTCATGGTGGGAGGAATGGCAACCGTAGCGGGGAGCGTACTCGGAGCCTATATTGGTTTTTTAGGCGGAGATGACCCCGTTCAACGCTTAGAATTTGCCAAAAGTTTATTAGCGGCTTCTGTTATGGCCGCTCCTGGGGCTGTCGTAATTGCCAAAATCATGTACCCGCAAACCGAAGAGATTAAAACTGATATTGAAATTTCACATGATAAAATTGGCGAGAATTTTCTATCGGCCATTTCCATTGGAACAGGAGAGGGTATTCGTATGGCTGTTAATGTAGCTGCAATGCTTTTGGTCTTTATTGCGCTGATTGCCTTAGTCAATAGCATATTCTCTGGACTGGGTGATGTTTTAGGTCTTAATGCCTGGGTTGCACAAAACACTCCCTATGAGGCGTTTACCATAGAATTTATATTAGGCTACCTCTTTGCCCCTTTAATGTGGCTTGTGGGAGTGGCAAAGGAAGATATGGCGCTGATGGGGCAGCTGCTTGGAATCAAAATTGTAGCTAGTGAATTTGTAGGATATACACAGTTGGTTGATTTGAAAAACGCATCCAGTGCATTGCATTTTAGCTATCAAAAATCGGTAGTAATGGCAACCTATATGCTTTGTGGATTTGCGAACTTTGCCTCCATTGGGATTCAAGTGGGAGGCATAGGTATAATTGCTCCAAAAATCAGAAAAACCCTTACTGAGCTAGGCTTTAAAGCTATGATTGCTGGATCAATTGTTTCCTTAATGTCGGCAACAATTGCAGGAATTATTCTCGGCTAAGTTTAAAGCACAGAAACCTTAATTTTCCTCCAGGTTTTAATTAAGAAATACGCAGAAATCACGACAACACCCAAAAGGGTAACTGCCCAACTGTAGTTTCCATAAATAAAATATCCGGTGGCAAACATACAACTGTAAATAAGTATACAGCCTAAAAGCATCGCAATAACACCTGAAGGCACGCTCCAGCCTTGCTGATTATCTTCCAATTCAACCCCTTGTGCTTTTGCATTGTCAACAACGGTTTTCCATCCCGGTCCACCCGGTTGTATTTTTTTATAAAAGGAGTGAAGCACCTCTGGTTTTTCTGCAGGAGTCAAAAGAGTGGCAATGACCCAAAATAGGGTAGTCATTACAACTACAAAAGGAAATTCTGCCCAAACGGGGAGTAAGGCTTCAGGTCCAAATAGGGCCGCTTTAATACCAAAACTCGGTATCGCTAAAAGCAACGAAATTATACCCGAAACAAACATGGCAACAATTTCACTCCAAGCATTGATGCGCCACCAAAACCAACGAAGAATAAAAATGAGTCCGGTTCCCGCACCAAAAACCAATAACAAATTGAACAACTGTACTGCATTTTGTAACAACAAGGCAAGAAGGGTGCTTAAAACCATTAGAACAACTGTAGAAATACGTCCAACAGCAACTAGCCGTTTTTGAGAGGCTTCAGGGTTAATTTGACGCAAATAAAAATCATAGACGATGTAGGAAGACCCCCAATTTAATTGAGTTGAAATGGTACTCATATAAGCCGAAATTAGTGACGCCAGAACCAGTCCCAATAACCCTGTAGGCAATTTAGTAAGCATGGCCGGATAAGCTAGGTCATTGCCAAGCTTATCAGCCGTGATACTTGGAAATGCCTGTTGTATGCTCTCTAAATCTGGGAAAACCACCAACGAGGCTAAAGCCACCAAAATCCAGGGCCACGGACGAAGAGCGTAATGCATAATATTAAAGAAAAAGGTAGCCCCTATTGCGTGATTTTCATCTTTTGCAGCCAACATACGCTGAGCAATATAGCCTCCTCCACCGGGTTCTGCTCCTGGATACCACGAACTCCACCATTGGACAGCCAACGGGATAATCAAAAGGGTAATTAAGGCTTCCCGATTACTAAAATCAGGTAAAATGGAAATTTTATCACTCACATTCTCATGGGCAATCAGTTGTGTTATCCCGCCTACTTCTGGTAAATTAACCAAGTAGTACGCGGCTCCTATAGAACCTCCCATAGCAACAAAAAAGAGAATCATATCAGTGTAAACCACTCCTTTAAATCCACCAATTGCACTAAACGTTACGGTTACCAACCCTGCAGTGACAACTGTTTGCCATGGTTCTAAGCCCAGCATTATCCCCCCAATTTTAATCGCGGCCAACGTAACTGCAGACATGGTAATTACATTAAAAACAATCCCTAAATAAATGGCTCTAAACTTGCGCAAAAAACTTGCTGGTTTTCCTCCATAACGCAACTCATAGAATTCTAAATCAGTATTTACGTTGGATTTTCGCCACAATTTGGCATAGACAAATACAGTGAGTAAGCCCGTAATCAAAAACGCCCACCATACCCAATTGCCCGACACCCCATTGGTACGAACCAAATCAGTGACCAAGTTCGGCGTATCAGTTGAAAAGGTAGTCGCCACCATAGAAAGTCCCAACATCCACCAAGGCATACTTCGCCCGGAGAGGAAAAAAGCATTAGCACTTTCACCCGATGTTTTAGAAACATAAATTCCTACGCCTAGTGAAATTCCAAAAAATAAAAAAATAATGAGCCAGTCTAGCATTGCTATTTCCATAGTTGAATTCAATTGGTTTGATTAAAGGTAACAAAAAACTCTTTGCGCATTAAATTGTTGTTAAATCCTTTGAGATTCAGCGTAATTCCTACTACGTTTGCTTAGATTTTACATTTTTAAATGAAACTTTTGAGGGTATTTCTTTTCGTTTTTGTAATGCAATCCACTTGGGTTTGGAGTCAATTGCCCGTGGAATCGAATCAAAAACCAAAGTTGACTCTTCCGCCTCCCGAGAAAAAAGGCCCTAGTTTATTACAGCTCGAAACCAAAAAAGGGTTTTTGTCTGAAGATTTTTTTACTCCCAAAATTGAATTTAAAGATCCAAAAAACGACTTGAATTCACCTCCGATTTCATTTGGTGAAAATGAACAGTTTTTGGACCCTGGACTCCAATACCTTAACAAAATAAACCGACAACCTGAAAAAGAAAAAAATCCGAATAATTTTAGGGTTGATCAGTATTTAGGTGATTTTCGCAATAATGGAAAATACGTTCAAATTGCTGTCCGCGATCATGAATCTCCTGATGGAGATCTAATACGCATCATGTTAAATGATCAAGAAGTGGTGCCCCGTGTTCTTTTAGAAGAACGGTTTAAAACCATCTCTATTAATTTAATAATGGGCTTTAACAAAATTGATTTTGTTGCCTTAAACCAAGGTGCTTCAGGGCCGAATACAGCAGAAATTCGTGTTTTTGATGATGAAGGAAAATTAGTGGGATCCAACCGATGGAACTTAGCCACCGGAGTAAAGGCAACTTACATTATAGTCAAAGAAAAATAACTAGCCATTATACACTTCAAGCATTCCTTTTCGGAATACCTCAACTTCTTCAATCGTACCCGTACTTACTCTACACCAATCATAAAAGGGTGGAAAAGGACGGCCAATCCTAACGCCTTTTTGAAGCATTGCCGGGCCTAATTCTCGAATATCACGCCCCGAACGGAAAAAAACAAAATTGGTGTGGGAAGGAACATAAAAAAGCCCCAAATGATCTAAAAGTTGATAGATTTGCGTTTTAGCCTCTTTGTTTTTGGCTAAAGAAAAGCGATAAAATTCATGATCTACTAAGGCCTCTTTGGCCGCTTCCACAGCCAATACATTGCTCATTGCCACTACATTTTTTCGTATTTCAGCAGCTATTGCAGGTGGTGCAACTAAATAACCGACACGCATACCAGCCATTCCATATACTTTTGAAAAGGTTTTAGAAACAATTACATTTTCACCTCGTTTTACAGCTTCGATCATGCTGGGATAATTTAGGTCTTCAATGAAATCATAATAGGCCTCATCAGAAAACACAAGGGTTTTTTTGGCTACCACCTCACAAAAATCTGTTAGCTTTTTGGCAGGAACCAAGGTACCCGTTGGGTTGTTAGGATTACATAAAAAAATGAGTTTTGTTTTCGAGGAAATACGCTTTTCAATTTCCTCAAGGTCGTAACCCATATCTTGACCCACAGGAACCCAATTTATTGTTGCACCCCATTGTTTTGCATAATCCATCATAGCTAAAAAAGTAGGGGCGGCTGCAATAATTTCTCCTCCACTATGAGCAAAAGTCAACCCCGTAATTTTTAATCCTTCTGTTGACCCACCCGTAACAATAATCGATTCTGGAGAAACTCCATGCAGTGCGGCTAATTTTTCAGCAAGTGCATCGGAGTAGGCATAGGGATAGCGGCAGGCATCTGAAAAAGAACGTTGTACTCGCTCTCTCACTTTTTGTGAAGGCCCGTAGGGATTTTCATTTGAACTTAATCGAATTTCGTCTGCCAAGGGGCGTGGATGAAAAGCTTTTATTTCTTTAGCACTTAGCCATTGTGGTGTGGCCAAAAGTAATCCTCCAAGGCCAATTGAGGATTGAAGCCATTCTCTTCGTGATTGCATCTGCATTGTTTTTGATAAAGTTTCGTTTTTTTTTAAATCAAAACAAAATTTAATACCTATTTTTCGGCGTGAGCAATTGGATAACTTCACTAGAAGCACTTCTTCAAAACCTGATTCGTCCCTTAGAGTGGGTCATGCTTTTTGCTGTTATTGGAGGCGGAATTTATCTGTTATTTCATAGTAAGGGTGTTCCCTTATTCAAAATAAAAAAAGGGTTTCAGCTTCTAAAATCCAAAGACGGCGAACTCGGTATTTCTAGATTTCAAGCCCTTTCCGCCGTACTGGCAGCAACCGTAGGTTTAGGAAACATTTCTGGGGTTGCCATTGCCATTCATATGGGAGGTCCCGGAGTACTTGTTTGGATGTGGCTTACCGCTTTGCTGGGTATGGTCATCAAATTTTATTCTTGTTCTTTGGCCGTTCAACTCCGCTCAACAGACTCTGATGGTTCGCCCCTTGGGGGACCGATGTTTTATATGCAAATGGGCATTCAAAAATGGGGAAAGCCCCTAGCTATTTGGTTTTCTGTTGCGGGTCTGTTTGGAGTTCTTCCAGCATTTACTGCTAATCAACTTACGCAAACGTTTATGGATGTGGTTCGTCCAGAAGAAGTAGGACTATTTTCCTCTTTTCAATGGAAATTTCTTATTGGGGTAGGCCTTTCTTTGGCTAGTGCCTTTGTTATTTTTGGAGGGTTGCACTCCATTGTTCGCGTCACATCAAATTTAGTTCCGCTTATGGTTTTATTATATATGGCTTTGGGTGGAGTTATCCTCTTTACCCATTTTGAGGCTATACTTCCTTCTTTTCAACTGATATTTTCTGAAGCATTTAATTTTAATACAGCTGTAACTGGAGGGTTTTGGGGGTTAGTGATTCTGGGTGTACGCCGTGCCGTTTTTTCTAATGAAAGTGGTGTTGGAAATGCGCCAATGTACCATGGCCAATCGCAGAGTAAATTAGGAACTGATGAAGGACTTGTAGCCATGTTAGGCCCATTACTTGACACTGGTTTAGTTTGCACCATCACTGGGTTGATTGTAATTATAACTGGGGCCTATACTGTTGAAGGATTGAATGGTATTGTACTTACTCTTGAAGCCTTTCGAAGTGCTTTTTTTGGGTTTGGCGATGTGATATTGCTAGTTATGGTGTTTATTTTTGGAATCTCTACTTTATTTACTTATTCCTACTATGGAGTAAAATGCTTTGGATACCTCACTAGACCAAAATGGGGGTATTTGTACAACTACTTTTATATTGGGAGTATTATTTTATCGGCTTTAGTAACCGTAGAAATTGTTGTGGGAATTATAGATCTTTCGTTTGCCTTAATGTGTATCCCGAATATGATTGCAGTAGTCTATTTATCGGAGCGAGTAAAAAAAGAAATGCGGGAACGCCACTGGATGACATAACCCGCATACCTTATTTTTTTGTACGGTTTATTGTTCCCCTACAGGAGGAGGACCAGGAGGAAGTAACCCCTCGTACTGATACGATCCTTTTCGTTCTTTAAACTCTTCTTTAACCGAGTCTAAAAGTGCTTTATCGGTAAACAAATCTACCATAGTCATGCTTAATGCTTTTGCTGCATACACCATTCCTTTGTGACCAATAGACATTCCCCCACAGGCTACAACAGCCCAAGAATGCCAAGGGGTTTCTTTAGGAGCAGTGGTTACTCCCAATCGAACTACAGGAACAATGAAACTCACGTCGCCCACATCGGTTGACCCTCCCATAGGGTGTTCTGCTGTTTCTTTTAGGGGACGAATTTTTCCATCAATCCCTATTTTGGGTTTTCCTGTAGCTTCCTGAATTTTGTAAGCAAATTCGTTTTCCTCTTCTGAATATTGGATATCCCCCAATGTTTCCAGATTCTTTTGAACGGCTTCACCCCCCGCTCGATTGGGTAAAATTTCATGAATTCCTGAAATTAAATTGATTTCATGTTTCACATCGGCCAGTATTGCCGCTCCTTCAGCCATTTCCATTACTCGTTGGTAAACTTCATTCATTCCCTCGCGTTTGGTGTCGCGCACACGAACCCATAATCTAGCGTAATCAGGCACTACATTCACAACCTGCCCTCCATCTTGAATATGATAATGGATACGAACAGTGGGCTTGATGTGCTCGCGGTAAGCATTGATTCCATGAGTGTAAAGCTCTAAAGCATCAGATGCGCTTTTTCCATTCCATGGATCAGCAGATGCATGAGCGGTTTGCCCAAAAAATTCTACCTTAAAGTCTACTAAAGCAAGTGAGCTTTGAACATCAGCTTCTGTTTCATCAGCAGGATGCCAATCCATGCAGGCGTCTAAGTCATCAAAAAGTCCTGCTCGAGCCATCCATAATTTCCCAAAAAACTTCTCTTCTGCTGGGGTTCCAAAAAACTTCACTGTACCCTTTAATTTTCCTTCAGCAATCAGGTTTTTAATGGCTACTGCGGCACCTAAGCTTGCAGTTCCAAAAAGGTTATGTCCACAACCATGACCCGCTGCACCGGGATGCAATGGGGTTTTTTCAGGTACTGTTTTTTGAGAAATCCCAGGTAAAGCGTCAAACTCCCCTAAAATTCCAATAACCGGCTTGCCTGATCCATAAGTTGCAACAAAAGCCGTTGGGGTATCTGCTACACCCACTTCAACATCAAACCCATTTGCTTTTGCATAAGCGATTAGGGTTTCTGAAGAAACGGTTTCTTGAAAGGCAATTTCAGCTGCTCCCCAAATAGTATCACTTATCGTGATGAGTTCACTTTTTTGCTTTTCTACATCGGCAATAACTTCATTTTTTAAATTTTTTTTGTTCTGGCCTATCAAGGGTGAAATTACACCCAGAGCCAATAAGAAATAAATTGTTTTTTTCATTCGATAGTTACTTTGATTTAACTTTTTTTAGAAGGAATTAGAAGGGCGGTCACCAAAAATATTATGCATCCCAATACATAGGGCCAATCAATAAATGAGAGTTTGGTAAACATAATACCCGCCACTACGCCACACAAAACGGACACTATAAAAAGGAGGGCTTTAGCAAACTTTTTCCAATTCATTTTTTTGTTTGTCTCTAAAATACACATTACTCTTTAAAGTTGATTACTTTTGAATGTGATTCGTTTGTATTGCATAGGGCTAATGGTGTTAATTGTAGCCATTCTAGCCAATGGACTTGCTTCTAAATTGCAGTGTAAGACTTGGTATGATTTGATTCAAGGACTTATCTACTCCAAATCCTATTTTAGTTCCCTTGGGCTAAAAGACATCCTTTGGCTGTTCTTTGCCTATCCAATCCTGCTAGGAGCAGGGAGTGCACTCGGACAATTGATTTATCAAAAATTAACCAATCTATGACGAGTAAAGTAACGTATTTAGGGGGGTTGCGTACAGAGGCGCAGCATCTTGCTTCACAAGAGATCATCATCACCGATGCTCCAAAAGACAACCAAGGAAAGGGAGAGGCCTTTTCACCTACCGATTTAGTAGCCACAGCTTTGGCTTCGTGCATGATTACCATTATGGGAATAAAAGCCCGAGATTTGGGAATTGACCTTACGGGAACACAGGCTGAAATAACAAAAATAATGGGAACCGAACCTCGTAGAATCAGTGCCCTCCAAATTCAGTTGACATTCAACTCAAGTTTTGATTCTAAAACACAAACTCTTTTAGAGCGGGCGGCGTTAACCTGTCCCGTAGCCCATTCCTTGCATCCTGACATTCGCCAAGAGGTTCTTTTTATTTGGCCTTCATAAGAAAACGGTTCCCCCAAAATAAGACCGTATAAAGTAAAATTCCAACAGGCCCCAAAAGAAAAGTGCCGATCAGAGGAAGGCAAATTTTTAAATGGCTTATATTGTGTTTTCGACTATGGCGAATTATCCAAGTTCCAACCCAAAAATCAAAAGCTAAATAATGTAGCCACCCTGCTGCCGCTGATTCTAATGTAGCATTTTGAAACGCATTTTGAATACCGGGCAAAGTGGTAAAATCTACTTCAGTTAAGCTGCCGGAGAGAAGAATGAAATAAAGATAAAAAAAGCTTAAGGTGAAAGGAATCCATGGAAATTGAATTAGAAATTGGGTTCCTTTCCATCGAGGTAAAAAAAGTAACACACCCCAAGCAAATAGTATTCCCGTATTACAAATGGAGAAAAGAATCGTTGTCATTTTAACATCTATTTCGTCAGGGCAAATTAATATTTTTAATTTAGAGCTTGTATTATGCTTCTGTTTAAAGACATTAGAGGAAACCGAATTGATCCTGTAGCGCATACTCTGGAGGTAATCAAAAATTTCCCTTATGCCGAAATTCATATTGGTACTGATTCTCAAAACATCAATAAACGAACGATATATACTACAGTTATTGCCTTTCGCTTAGGAAGCAGGGGAGTGCATTATATTTTGAGTAAATCGAGTATAAAGCAAATCACTGACATGTGGACACGTTTGTGGAAAGAAGCTGAATTAAGCGTGGATACAGCAGAATGGTTGACACAAAAAGTAAGTGTGAAAGTTGAAATTGATATGGATTACAATGAAGACGAAAGCTTTAAATCAAACAAGCTAATTTCAGCAGCTAAAGGCTGGGCCAATTCGTTAGGGTATAAAGTGAATGTAAAGCCTAACAATCAAATTGCTACCCGTGCCGCAGATTACCATTGTAAATAACTATGGGGTTCTGAAAACCTGAGTAAAATAAACAATCAATAAGAAAAAATAAGCACACAAGAAAAATAAGAAGTTTTGGAGTTTTCATGGAATTTAAAAATACGCAATTTGTGTATCTTTAACTGAATCTCAACTAAACATACTATGCGTTTTGCGATTATTGCGCCTCCACATCCAACGGCGCTTTGGAAAAAACACTTTGAAGAAATTGCACCCCATATTCCTCTTCTTATTGGTCATGAAACAGATCAGCCCGAAGACGTAGTATGTGCCATGGTTTGGAAACAGCCTCCAGGAGTATTAAAAAAATTCACCAATTTAAAGCTCCTTTTTGCAATGGGTGCAGGAGTAGATCATATACTCACTGATAAACAAATCCCTGAAGACATTCCTATTTGTAGGGTTATTGATCCTCAAATGGCATTTTCAATGAGCAACTATATTATAATGGCGGTGCTTAATTACCACCGCTCGTTTTATGATTTTGAAAAAGCTCAAAGAAATCGTCATTGGGCCCAGTTTGAATTTGAAGAACGTGAATTGAAAGTTGGAGTGTTGGGTATTGGCCATCTTGGAATGGATTGTGCTATAAAACTTCATCAATTAGGGTTTTCTGTTTTTGGGTATAGCCCCTCATTAAAACAAACTCCTTTTCCCTCCTTTTCTGGAGATGAATTAGATGTTTTTTTGCAAAACATCAATGTATTAATCTGTACTGTACCCTATACGCAACATACTCATGCCTTACTAAACAAGGCTTTATTTCAAAAGTTAAAACATCCTACTTATTTAATTAATGTGTCTAGAGGCAAGGTACAAGTTGAAAAAGACATCCTTTCGGCTTTGGATTCTGGCCTGCTTTCTGGTGCTTTTTTAGATGTTTTTGAGACCGAACCCCTTCCCAAAGAAAGTCCTCTCTGGCTGCACCCTAAAATTAAGTTAACCCCACACATTGCTAGTTTAACCCATCCTAAAGCAAGTGTTTATCAAGTCCTTAATTGTTTTGATCAGATGGAAAAAGGGCTTCCTATTCCACAACTGGTGGACCGTCAGAAAATGTATTAATTAGCTATAATCAATTGGGCAATAGGTTCCATTCCAAACCGAATTGGGTCTGTTACTACGAGTCCTGTTTTTTCCTGAAGGGTTTGAATATGCTTTTCGGCTTCTGCCAAAGTCAAGCTACTAGTGTTTGAAGCAATTCCAATGACCTTGGCTTGCGGATAAGTACCTACTACAGTTGCTAAAGCCTCATTTAAAGCAATAAAGGCAGTAAGATCAGGAATCTTAATGTGTTCTGGACTGCGTAATGTGGGTTTATCTGCTCGAAGGCATAAGACCAAATGCGTAGGACAACTCCCCCGCATTAAGGGTAAGGTTGCTGTACTACCAGGATGTAATAGTGACCCTTGTCCTTCAATAATAACAATTTCTTTTTCTGCCTGTTCCATTACCATGTGTTCAACTGCGCCACATGCATGATCAACTTTGAACGCATCAAGAGGTATTCCGTTTCCTGTAATGGTTATTCCAATTTGACCAGTAGCAATAAATCCGACATTATGGTTTTCATTTTGTAATACTTTATATAATTCTAACCCTGCCGTCATTTTGCCTACAGCCATGTCAGTGCCTACAAAAAGTATACGTTTGTTTTGAAGAGTAGCAGCTCTAGCGGTTGCAATTGCTGGAATAAATTGGGGAATACGAATATCCCAGATCCATTGGGTATCTGGATTTTTAATTTTTGATCCCCATTTGGGATGAATTAAATCATGCAATCCATTCACTATACTCATGCCTGCATCTAAAGCGGAATCAATAACACTATGCCAACTATCTGGAATACGACCACCTGAGGGGGCAATTCCTAATATCAAAACAGAAGCTCCAAGGGTAATTGCTTCTTGAAGGGTACCCAATATAGGAACCTCCTTTTCGGTGTCCATAAATTCCTTCATTTGTCTTCCCGCATGCGTTTTATCAATTACGCCAACTATCTGGTTTTTGATGTAGCGAACAACGCCTGTTCCCATTTTGCCATAATCACTATCAATATGGCCCTCCATATAAACGGCTATTTTTTGATGTTTATCAAGCATAATATTCTTCTTTTAAAACCGCTCCATGTCCTGGCACTTGAGGAGGCAAAGTTACCCCATTTACCATTGGTGCACCTATTGAAGGGTCAGGGTTTAAATTATAATGTGAATCCAAATCAATATGATCAATTTGGCCTGAAAGTGCGGCCCCTGCAGCTATGGAAACTGAGGATTCAGACATACATCCTATCATAGTTTGCAATCCAAAGGCTTTTGCAGTAGCAATAATTCTAAGGCCACCTGTAATTCCTCCACACTTCATGAGTTTTAGATTTACACCGTCTACACTGGAGGCAAAGTGGGGGATATTTTCAGCAAATCGACAACTCTCATCAACAAATATTGGGATCGGTCGGTTGTCGTATAGCTCGATTAATTTTGCCTCTTCGCCTTCTTTTAAGGGCTGTTCCACATAATCCACATTTCGATCGGCAAGCCATTGCATCATGTGCTTTGCCTCCTCAACATTCCAACCCCCATTGGCATCAACACGAAGTTGAACATTGTACGGAGCTGTGCTTTTAACTACTTGTTCAAACATGATTTTATCCGCTTGTATTCCCGCGGGAGAGCCTAATTTTATTTTAAGTGATTTTACGGTGGTTCCCTCTAGCAATAAAGGAACTCGTTCTTTAATTACTTCAGGAGGATTAATTCCGATCGTAACAGATGTAGGTACTTGGGGTTTTGAAAACCCGAGAAGTTGATATAAAGGTAATTCCGCTTTTTTAGCCGTCAGATCCCACATAGCAATATCAAGAGCTGCATATGCGCATGGAGGTACTCTTTCTGTTTGCGCACGATCATAAAGGCTGGTTATGGATTGTTGTTCAATTCCTGATGAAATAAATTTGCGTAATACTTGCTCAATTTCTTCAGCAGTTGAAGCCCCTTCTGTGTCTCCAGGAGCTGCTTCACCCCACCCTACTTTTCCTTCGCTTTCAATGCGGACAAAAAGGTTTTCAGAATCATTTCGCACGCCTCGACTTATGGCCAAAGGGAATCGTTTTTTTAAAACTACCTTATGAAAA
>RGZR01000032.1 GCA_010031465.1 Flavobacteriia bacterium | reverse complement strand
AATAGTACGAATAAGTTTTAAAAAAAAAAATTGGAATATATTTTTCCTCTCTTTTATTACTATCTACTCTGGTTTTATAAACAACAAAACCGATTGATTGTTAGTTGTTTAAAGAAGTAATTAAAGAAGGTTCATAACCAATTCTGTTTATAAAATAGATTGAAATAACCAAAGAAAAAAGGTTCATTTCCCGAAAATTCATGTCAATAAAAAAGATAAAAGAAAGAGGAAAAAAAGAATCTTTTTATTGAAAAAAAGACAAGCAAAACAAGGCACATAATAAGCAAGGCTTTTTTATATTTCTTATCCACATTTTATTACTATAGCAATAAACAAGTTTTACACAACAACAAGAATATGTACTTTTACAAAAAACAACACAATGACTATTAGTATCGGTAATGATCATGCGGGACCAGAATACAAAAAAGAAATTGTTGCTTTTTTAAAGAAAGAAGGGCATACAGTACACAACTACGGAACGGATTCAACAGCAAGCGTGGACTATGCTGATTTTATTCACCCCGTTGCTAAAGACGTTACAGAAGGAAACGCGACCCGGGGTATTATTATTTGTGGTAGCGGCAATGGTGCGGCAATGACGGCAAACAAACACCAAAAAATAAGAGCCGCCTTGTGTTGGAACGAAGAAATAGTTCGTTTGGCAAGAGAGCACAACGATGCAAATATTTTAAGTCTTCCGGCAAGGTTTATCTCCTTACCCCAAGCGCTTAAAATGGTAGAAACCTTTTTGAACACGCCTTTTGAAGGGGGAAGACACCAAACAAGAATTAACAAGATTCCCTGCACTTAATGCAGTTTGTTATCAAAAAATTTACTGAGTTAAACACAGAGGAGTTATATGACATACTCGCTCTTAGATCAGAAATTTTTGTGGTTGAACAACAATGCATTTATCAAGACTTGGACCAAAAGGACAAAGAAGCACACCATATCATCGGCACAGAAGATCAAGAAATCGTGGGCTATGCTCGCGTGTTATCACCCGGCACAATTTACACGGAACACACCGCAATTGGAAGAGTGCTAGTTAGTGAGCGCCACAGAAAAAAAAATTATGGCTATTTGGTCATGGAACAAGCGATTGAACTATGCCAAAAACAATACCCCGCTTACCCCATTAAAATTTCGGCACAATCCCATCTGGAACGTTTTTATTCAAATTTAAAATTCAGAGCAACAGGAAAGCGGTATTTAGAAGACGGAATACCACATCAAGAGATGATCTACTCTCCTTCTTTATAGCGAACCTTTTTAAAAACCGCACCGCAGTCTTCAACAAGCCTTTCAAATTGTGGAAGAGATTCGCCCGTATAAATTAACATCCCATTTCCTAAAAATAAAGCGTCTTCATTTAATTTGCTTAACGCAGCACGGAGCTGTCTTTTAATTCTGTTCCGATCTACAGCCCTACGAAATTTGGATTTTGAAACAGCCACACCAATACAACAGTCCTTGTGCCTATCGTCAACATAATAACGCAGCAAAAGGCCACCGCTTTTTTTTATAAAACCCGATTCAAAAAGCGAATCAATTTCTTTTTTGCTCTTTAACCGTTGCACCTGTTACTCATCTTTTGATGCGGTAAAATAATTGTCGCTTTTATCTACATCGGCCATTAAATTACTTGGATCAATGATAATCGTTTCAATTTGATCTTTAGGAAAATTTAAAACTAAAGAATATATAGGATTGCCCCAAACCCAATCTTTATGGACCGTCCACTCAATAGAATAAGGGTTTGTTTTTTCGCCCCGCATCAAACCAATAGGAATATAATGAAGCTCAGAGGATCCGTCTTTGTATACCACGAGTATCTCTAAAGGCATGGGCATTAGCTCTTTTCTTTTAAGCGAGACAACCGTCGTATCAGCACCCCCTTCAACAGAAGTAATACCATAATCTACTTTGTTGGTTGTTTGTGTCCAATCCGTTAAGTACCACTGTAGCTGAAGGCCTGATATGCGCTCTGCAATACGACGCAAATCATTTGGCTGAGGGTGTTTAAATTTCCATTCAGCATAATAGGCGCGTAAAATATCAAAAAGCACATCGTTGCCCACAAGATATCCTAACTGCCCTAAAAATACGGCCCCTTTGTTGTAGGCAGTACTTTCATAGGCATAGTTGTGAGCATAACGGTTTGCATTCGTACTTTGTGGCATTTCGACCCCCGAGGCAGCCAAATTATAATACCCCCTATACGAGCCTTCTAGCGGAAAATCCCGGTTTTGTTTTAACACTTCATTTGAGGCTAAAGAGGAAATAAAAGAGGTAAACCCTTCGTCCATCCATTCGTGTTTTGTTTCGTTGGTGGCCAATACGTGTTGAAACCACGAGTGGGCCAATTCATGTGCGGTTACGCCAAACAAAGAACCGTAATTACGCCCCCCCGTTATTAATGTTAGCATAGCATATTCCATTCCGCCATCACCCCCTTGCACAACGCTGTATTGTTTGTAAGGATAGTCGCCTATCTTCTCATTGTAATAGGCCATTAGCGCAGCGGTATCTGGTTGAAGTTTTTTCCAATTCTCAACAATTTCAGGGTTGTTTTTATAAAAGAAATGTAAGGTTACCCCATTGGGCCCAGGATAGGTATCGTGCACATAATTGTCATCAGCAGCCCAAGTAAAATCATGTACTTGCGGAGCCACAAAATGCCACGTCACTTTTCCTCGTTTTGCTTTTGGTTTTTCTCTTAACGAATACCCTTTTCCAATATCTTCGGCATTTTGTAAGTATCCACTTGCCGCAATAGTATAGTCTTTATCAATAGAAATTTTCACATCAAAATCACCCCAAACCCCATGAAATTCTCGTCCTGTATAAGGGTCTGTATTCCACCCTTCAATATCGTATTCAGCCATTTTTGGGTACCATTGAGCCATTGAAAAAGCGACACCTTCACTCGAGTTTTTACCCGCTCTACGAATGACATCTGGCACATGCCCATCAAAACGCAAAGCAAAAGTGGCTTGTTGCCCAGGGCCTATAGGTTCGTTTAACTCTACCTCTAAAATGGTTTCGGAAAAAACGGTTTTCACAGGCACCCCATTTTGAGTTAGCCCTGTTACATTTAAAAACCCTTGTTGGTCTAGCGTTAGCGAATCGAGATCAATATCAAATCGACGGTTTTTATCTGCCGCATTTTTTAATCGAATGGCCATTTCGCTTCCGGGCTGAAATGCATTGAAATAAAGGTGATAAAACACCTTGTGAAGCGTTTCGGGTGAATTGTTCGTATAGCGCAGGGTTTGAGTACCTGAATAATTTGCAGTTTCAACGTCAAGATCAACTTCCATAGAATAATCTACAGCTTGTTGCCAATATTGAGAATTAGCGGACAACAGTAATAAAGAAAAAAAGAAAGAAAAAACAGTCTTCATATCAAAAGGGTTAGTTTACACAAACAAAGATACACTTTACACTAAGAATCAAAACAAGAAACAAGCGTAGTGTGAGACTCCATTCGCACCCCTTTTTCTGTTTGACACAAAGCCACAAGTTCATGATACGGGTCGTGCTCTAAAAACAAGAAGATGTTTTTTTCTTCAGCCTCGTGTAAAATCGATTTTTTTTCTTTTAGGGTTAACAGTGGACGTGTGTCATATCCCATTACATAGGGAATGGGTAGGTGGCCCACTGTAGGAACCAAGTCCGCTGCATAAAGAATGTGCTGGCCGTGATAATGAAAAAGAGGCAACATTTGTTTTTCCGTATGGCCATCAATCAATAAGATTGAAAAAGGAAAAGGAGCATCATCAATCCGAGCGCCAGCGCCTTTGACAAACTGTAATTGACCGCTTTCTTGAATGGGCAGTATGTTTTCCGGTAAAAAAGAGGCTTTTTCACGATCGTTTGGCTTCGTTGCCCATTCCCAATGGTTTTCGTGAACCCAATAGGTAGCGTTTTTAAAAGCAGGAACCAAAAGACCATTAGGCCTACGAACAATCGCACCACCACAATGATCAAAATGAAGATGAGTAAAAAAAACATCTGTAATATCATCTCGATGAAAGCCCGCGTTTTGGAGCGAAAGGTCTAAAGAATGAGGCCCCCATAATCCATAATGACCAAAAAACGTATCCCCTTGTTTGTTTCCCATACCCGTATCGATCAAGATTAACCGCTTGCCCTCTTCTACAAGCAACAGGCGTGAAGCCATATCAATTCGGTTTTGTGCGTCAGCGGGATTTGTTTTTTGCCAAAGCACCTTTGGGACAACCCCAAACATAGCCCCGCCATCAAGCTTAAAATTTCCCGCCTCTATTGCATAAAGTTTCATGGCTTGAGTATTTGGATTCTTGCTAAAACATTAGTAGAGGTGAGGTACAAATACTCTTCATTTTCATCAAAACCACAGTTGGCGGTAGCTTTGCCAGGCCTAAGAGTTCCTAAATGCCGCCCATCGGAAGAGATTACCAATACCCCTCCAGGCCCCGTGGCAAATAGGGTTCCTGAGGAATGTACTCTTAAACCGTCAAACAAACCGGGCCCCGGACGGTTTATTTGTTTTGTATCAAAAAATATTCGCTCGTTTGACGCCTCTTTTCCGTTCCAATCAAAAGCAACGATGTAGGACTTTTGAGCATCAGAATTGGCAACATAAAGGGTTTTTTCGTCTTTTGAAACCGCAATTCCATTAGGGCGGGTCAAGGATTTTGACAATAGGGTAATGCCGTTATTTTTTGACCAATGAAATATGCCGTTATAAGGCAATTCTTTTAAGGGATCTTTGTCCTGTTGTTTCAATCCGTAGGGAGGATCTGTAAAAAGAAGGTCACCATTCGACAAGACAGTAATATCATTAGGACTGTTAAAACGCGCTCCATCCGTATACGCTACAACCGTTTCATATTGAGGAGGTTCAAAAAAAGGGCTGGACAACCGCGCAATTCTTCGGTCGCCGTGTTGACACAACAACAAGCGCCCATCGTTGTCTAAAGTAAGGCCATTTGCCCCTTCGTTTGTACTGTGTGGCGCATGTTCTGTCATTCCGCTGGGCGATAAAAACAAGCGAAGCCCTTTTTCCTCGGTCCAGAGATAAACTTTGTTTTCGGGCACATCAGAAAACAACACCCCATTAAGTTCAGAAACCCAAACAGGACCTTCTGCCCAACGAAAGCCGGAAGCAAGCACTTCAATAGCGGCGTCAGCAGCTACAAATTGAGCAAATTGTGGGTCTAAGGGTTCCACGGTTCCGATTGTATTTTGTCCTATCAAAGTAGAGGAAATAAGAGATATTAATAATACGCATTTAGATCTAAGCTCGACCATTTTCTTTACAAATTACAAATTTCAGTTGAGGAAAACAGAAAGCCCTATTCTTTTTCAAGCAGGGCACTTAGGTCTTGGGCAAAAGTGAGCATGATCTTTATTTCCTGAAGGCCAGACAAGCGATCCTTTCCCTTAACCATCAATCGGGTTCCATTGGATTCAATATGAAAAATAGGGTGGCTTTCGAAAAAATAAATGAGATCAGGCGTAAACACTTTCCGAATTTCACGTTCATCATTTCCACTTAAATGAAAACGCCGAGAAAAATCAGGGTGTTTTTTAAAATTGATGTCATCAAATCCCGCCCATTGATACATAGCGGTTTTAAAATCTTCTTTGTCTAAAACGAAAACTGGGAGCGGTTTTGGACTATCAAAAAGCAAAAAGGTGGCTTTTAGGTCTTCTTTCGCGATAAAGGCCCCTTCGGAAAAAGACAAATCAAAAAGCTGAAAGGTTTGATCGGGATGAACTAAGGAGTTGAGGCAGTAATTGCTAATTTTTGTTTCAAAAAACAAAAAAGAAGAAAGTGTTTTGGGCGCACTCAAAAGCTCAGGACTATAGGACCAACCAATTTGCTGAGCAAAGTCGGCAAGGTTTTTTTGTCGATTGGTTAAGCTGTTTTTAAATCCAACCAGGGTTTGTATAGGAAGGCTTTTCCGAACCGAAAAAGGATGTTGTGTTTCTGCTGCATGGATATCAAGACCAATGATTTCAAACAACCCCTTTTTACGTTCAAAGGCCCTTTGATAATCAAACAGCCCTTCCATAACAGTGTGGTCAACAAAGTCACAAAGCGAGAAATCAACAATGGCATGTTGTGATTCTGGAATTTGATCAAGTTTTTTCTTGAGACGGAAAAAATTTAAAAAACTGCAAAAGTTTTTTACACTTACGTAATAATTTCCACTCTGTTCTTCTAAATACATTAACACATTGGGCTTGAAAATATTTAACGAAAACAAAAGCACGCTTTTACTGAGGAACAAATGGATAATAAACGTAAAGAGAACACCGACACCAATTCCTGTGATTAAATTAGTGAGCAGGGTGGTAACTAGGGTTACGACATAAATAAGCGCTTGCTCAGGACCAATTTTATAAATTCTGATCAGATTGTCGGGTGAGGCTAATCGGTAGCCCGTGAAAACCAATATGGCGGCCAAAACCGTAAGGGGAATCCGTTGAATTTGGTCGCCCAAGAGCACCACAAACAAGACCAAAAAAACAGCGTGGAAAAAATTTGCCGACCGGTTGCTCCCTCCATTATTAACATTTACAGAACTCCGGGCAATAACGGTGACTACGTTTAAGCCTCCTAAAAAACCACTAACGATACTAGCAATACCTAAGGCACGTAAATCTTTATTCACATTTGAACGTCTTTTTTTAGGGTCTAACTTATCGACGGCTTTTATGCTTAATAAAGACTCTATACTCGCAATTAGGGTAATGGAGACAACAACGCCGATAAAGTCCCATTCCCCTATTTTATCAAATAAGGGTTGGGGAAGAGCCGAAAAAAGCTGATCGGGAATTTTAATTAATAATTCCGCATCAATAGGTATTGGTCTTCCTAAGGCCAGTGTATAATAATATCCAATTCCAATAGAAACCATCACCACCCACATAGGTGCAGGAATCAAATGAAAATAAGGGTTTCGTATTCGGTTATAAAGGAATAAAAAAACAAAACCAAAAAAACCAAGAAGCCCAGAAAAAGGATGAATCGCGAGGAACGTTAGAAAAGAATCAGGAATAGAAAAAAGTTGCTCAACAGTATTCCCTTTTACGGTCAAAATGCCTAACATCACGTGAAATTGTTTTGCCAAAATCCCAATTCCGATGGCGGCAAGCATACCCTGTAAAGCGCTGGCGGGAAAAAACTCGCTCATAGACCCAAGCCGAAAAACGCCGAAGAGAAAAAGGAGTGCACCCGAAAATATTATGGCTGCAATTGTATAAAGATAACCCGTGTAGAGATCTCCCTCGCCCAACACCGTAATTGCCCCCAACAGTACAATCACCAATCCGTTACCAGGCCCCGCGATAGTAACATGAGAGCCCCCTAAAACGGAAACAACAATGCCCCCGGCAACGGCAGCGATAATACCCGACAGCGGCGGTGCCTCAGAAGCCATTGCCAACCCCAAACCTAATGGCAAGGCTATAAGCGATACAACAAATCCTGAAAAAATATTTTTTGGTAATGCCGATAAAAACGAAACGACTCCTGTTTGTTTACCCATTTGATTTCGTATTTACAATTAATACATCGGTGGGTAATTCGGCAAGAATATGCTCCAAATCTTTTGGAAAAAAACGAGAGAAAAAAGAACTTTCTTCTTGTGCATTCATTACTAATAAATCAGCGCGAACAACACGGGCAAAATGGCCAATAGAATATCCTCTGCGCCCAAAAATACTTTGGGTACTCCAATTAACACGCTCAAGCTGAGCCGGGGCAAACGAGTGAACAATATCAAGCACTCTGTTTTTTTCTGCTCTATTAATTCGTTCTTTTTTTAAGGTAGCCTTTCTCAAGCTTCGGTCATCATCAACCGCAACGGCAACAAGCGATTCGCTGATTTCCTCTACAACGGTAATTTTTTCAGCCCCTAAACACTGACTGACATAAAAAGAGGCTTCAACAGTTTCTCGTGTTTGTGGGCTATCAAACCCATTAACCACCACATGTTTACACGGATGACGTTCTACCGCAGGGTTTAACATAAGCAATACTGAACAAGGGGCTTTACGCGTTAATTTTCGGGCAATAGAACCCAAATAAAATTTTACTACATTTTCTCGCTTTAAGGCGCCCAGCAACAATAAGTCAACGTTAAATTCATGACATGCCTTTAAAAGTGTAGCCACGGGCTCGCCCGAACGCCAGTGCACTTCTACCGAAGAGGGACTGTTGGGACATTCTTTTACTAGGGCTTGAAGCTGTTGCTCTTTTGTGTTGTTTTTTTCTCCCACATGAATAAGCAAAAGCGTTGCCTCAAAAAAAGAGGCTAAGCGCATTACCTCAAAAACATTCGCTCGAAGGGAAGGAGAAAAAGCAAAGCCAAACAAAAATGTCTTAAACGGTTGGAAACCCATTGCGTACGCTTTTGAATCAAGTTAAATTGAAAAATGCATTTTCTCAAATATAGCGAAAATGAGAAAAATTAAGGCTCCTTACCGACCACTATCCACTTTTGTTTTAACGTGCGCTCTTTTTCGGTACGATTTGATTTTTCTTGACGTTAAGATAATGGGGCTAAAGGGATAACGATTCTCCTATTTTCGGCAACAGGAGCGTTTTGTCGTTTTGGGCAAAATACTGTCGCACCTCTTCAGGCTCAATGGCAATTGGGGGGAAGGTATTGTAATGGCAACCAACAATTGTTGGACATTTAATAAAATCAGAGGCCATAAGCGCCTCTTCTTTTCCCATAGTAAAATTGTCACCAATAGGCAAAACAGCTGCCTTAAGCGGAGGACACAAAGCAGGAATTAATTTCATGTCATAAGTTAAGGCAGTATCTCCGGAAACATAAAAACAATCGGTAGTATTCCACACCACAAAACCCCCGGGGTTTCCTCCGTTTGTTCCGTCGGGAAGCACAGAAGAATGTATGGCCGAAACATATTTCACCGTTCCAAAATCAAAGACATGCTTACCCCCATGATTTAAGGGGTGGCCACTTAACCCTTTACTACTAAACCAACTAATGATTTCGTAGTTTGAAATGAGAAGCGCCCCTGTATTTTTGGCAATTGCCTCTACGTCTAATACATGGTCTTGGTGGCCGTGGGTAATCAAAATATAATCGGCCTTAATGTCCATAATATTGAGGGTGTCAGCTAATGGGTTCCCCGTAATGAAAGGATCAAAAAGCAGTTTTTTTCCTTGGGTTTCTATTAGAAAACAAGCATGACCATAGTAAGTGAACTTCATATTGAATGGCTTTTGTTCTAAGATAAGGCAAAAATAAAAGGGACGCAATAGCCTATTTGCCCCAGGGCATTTGCTAAGAACCGAAGTTAATCGTTAAGCTTTAATACGGCCATAAAAGCTTGTTGAGGAATTTCAACATTACCTATTTGACGCATTTTTTTCTTTCCCTTTTTCTGCTTTTCTAAAAGCTTACGCTTACGTGTTATATCACCCCCATAACATTTAGCAGTAACATCTTTACGCAAGGCTTTAATGGTTTCACGCGAAATAATTTTGGCGCCAATTGCGGCTTGTATTGGAATATCAAATTGCTGTCTGGGGATTAATTCCCGAAGCTTTTCACACATTTTCTTACCAATAGTATAGGCGTTATCTGCGTGAATAAGAGCGGAAAGCGCATCCACTTGATTCCCATTGAGTAAAATATCCACTTTTACCAGTTTAGATTCTCGAAGTCCAATAGGAGAATAGTCAAAAGAAGCATATCCTTTAGAAACGGTTTTCAAGCGGTCGTAAAAATCAAATACAATTTCCGCAAGTGGTAAATCAAAGTTCAGCTCAACACGCTCAGGGGTTAAATAGGTTTGATTGGTAATCTGGCCCCGTTTTTCAATACAAAGCGACATTACGTTCCCCACAAAATCAGATTTTGTGATAATGGACGCTTTTATAAAAGGCTCTTCTACACGCTCAAGAGTTGAGGGGTCAGGAAGGTCAGAAGGGTTGTTTACCAAGAGGGGGGTTTCAGGGTGTTTTTTTGTATAGGCTTGATAAGAAACGTTGGGAACGGTAGTAATTACCGTCATATTAAATTCACGTTCCAAGCGCTCCTGAATAATTTCGAGGTGCAACATGCCTAAAAAACCACAGCGAAAACCAAACCCTAAAGCGGCAGAGCTTTCAGGGAAAAAGACCAAAGAAGCGTCGTTGAGTTGTAACTTTTCCATGGAAGCGCGAAGCTCTTCATAGTCTTCAGTATCAACGGGATAAATTCCGGCGAAAACCATGGGCTTTACTTCTTCAAATCCAGAAATAGCTTCTTGAGTTGGGTTTTCAGGAGTTGTAATGGTGTCACCAACCTTGACCTCCTTGGCCTCCTTAATACCCGTGATTAAATAGCCTACATCACCGGCAAAAATTTCATTTTTAGGGACCTGATTTAGTTTCAGTGTGCCTATCTCATCAGCGTGATACGATTTTTTGGTGGCCATAAACTGAATCCGCTGCCCCTTTCTAATTTTACCGTTTAGTATTCGGAAATAGGTTTCCACCCCTCGAAACGGATTGTAAACAGAGTCAAAAATAAGGGCCCGTAGGGGAGCGCTGGCATCACCTTTGGGCGCGGGAATACGATCAATAATTGCGGTTAAAATGGCCTCAATTCCCAATCCTGTTTTTGCAGAAGCCGGGATAACCTCGTCGGGCTTACACCCTAATAGGCCAACAATATCATCGGTTACCTCCTCAGGGCTTGCAGAGGGTAAATCCACTTTATTGAGTACAGGGATAATTTCTAAATCATTTTCTAAAGCCAAATACAGGTTTGAAATGGTTTGCGCTTGTATACTCTGTGCAGCATCCACAACCAGCAATGCGCCTTCACAAGCAGCAATTGAACGAGACACTTCATAGGAAAAATCCACATGCCCGGGAGTATCAATTAGGTTTAAAACATAAGGCTCACCATTGTGCATATAGTCCATTTGTATGGCGTGTGACTTAATGGTGATCCCCCGTTCACGCTCTAAGTCCATATTGTCCAATAACTGATCTTGTTTTTCGCGCTCTGTTACCGAACCAGTAAAGTCCAATAGCCGATCAGCCAAAGTGCTTTTACCGTGGTCAATATGGGCGATAATACAAAAGTTGCGAATGTTCTTCATACGGCATTGTCTCGTCGACGGCGCAAAGATACTTAAATGTCGTATTGATAAATGAAAACAACATAAAAACAACAGGAAGTATAGACAAAAAGGAAGAAGGAAAGGAAAACCACCACTTTTCGTACTTTTGCCAAAAACAGAAAAGTGCCAAAGATAGGCTCAATAGAATTACCTGAATTTCCGCTTTTACTTGCACCCATGGAAGACGTAAGCGATCCGCCTTTTCGCGCTTTGTGCAAAGAGCATGGTGCAGATGTTGTTTACACGGAATTTATTTCAAGCGAGGGTTTAATTCGTGATGCTGCCAAAAGCGTTCAAAAATTAGATATTTACGAAAAAGAGCGCCCGGTTGGCATTCAAATTTTTGGCGCAGACTTAGACGCCATGTTGCGGTCAGTGGAAATAGTAGAAGCCTCAGCACCGGATATTATTGATATAAATTTTGGTTGTCCTGTAAAAAAAGTAGTCTGTAAAGGCGCAGGTGCAGGAATACTTAAAGACATTCCATTGATGGTAAAATTAACGGAAGCCATGGTGAAGCACACCGCATTACCCGTAACGGTTAAAACACGTTTGGGATGGGATCAGGAATCCATTAAAATTGTAGAGGTGGCTGAACGGCTTCAAGATGTAGGTTGTGCAGCACTTTCCATACATGGGCGCACACGCGTACAAATGTATAAAGGAGATGCCGATTGGCGCCCGATTGCCGAGGTAAAAAACAACCCCCGAATGACCATCCCCATTTTTGGGAATGGAGACGTTTCCTCGCCCGAGCGGGCTGTTGAAATGAAAGAACAATACGGACTCGACGGGGCCATGATAGGTAGAGCAAGCATTGGCAATCCTTGGTTTTTTAATCAAGTTAAACACTTTATGAAAACAGGGAAGCACGCTACACCGCCGACACTGAAAGAGCGGGTTGATGCAGCAAGACGCCATTTGCAAATGGCAATAGATTGGAAAGGGGAAACCCTTGGGGTTTTGGAAACCCGTAGGCATTATACGAACTATTTTAAAGGCATTCCCAATTTTAAACCCCTACGCACACAATTGGTAACCTCTGACACTTCTGCTGAGGTATTTGCCGCATTAGATGAAGTGTTGCCTACCTATTCGGATTACGAAATGGCATAACCCCTAACCTTCTTTTGAAGTCCACGGGTAGCCCATGCGGTGCTAATTGTTCCTAAAACCAAAAGAGTGACAAGCACCAAGAGCACATTTTTAAATTCAAAAACCACTGGGTACGCAAGGCTAGTGCCGGGCACAAAAATAAAAGGATTCAGGGACTGAGCGCCTACGATTAGAATGCCCAGCACCATTCCAATAGCGCCCCCCAAGCCACAAATAAGCATGCCTAATGTGAAAAAAATATGATGTATTCCTTGTGGTGTAGCCCCCATAGCAAGAAGAATTTTAAGCTGAGGGGCTTTGTCTAAAATCATCATAATCAAGGCGCCGATGACATTAAAAAGGGCAATAAGCATAACCAGGGTAAAAATGAAATAAACGGCCAGGTGCTCAGCATTTAACATTTTGTGTAAGGCAGCATTTTGATTTGCTCTAGAGACCAAACGAATGGGCATAGCAAACAGGGGGCGAATTTTTTCTAACAAAAGGGCTTCATTCACTTCAGGAGCGGCTTTAATTGCCAGGGAGGTGTATTGATCTGATTCAACTTGTAATAGCGCTTGCCCAAAGGCAAGATTAGAAAAAACATATTTTTTGTCAAGCTCCTCATTTATTTGGTAAAGCCCTGTTACCATTGCAGGCTTGGCAATAAAAGGGCTTTGATTCAAAAGCGCATTCACTTTCTTTTTAGGCACGGTTAGGTAGAGGAAAGAATTATAATCAAATACCCCGACGCTCAAACTGCTTGCAATACCAAATCCGAGAAGCACTTCAGGGCGGTCGAAGGAAATCCACTGTCCTAAGGCGACGCTTTTTTCAATCGGAACTACTGCGCTGTATGTGGAATCCACAGCTTTTAAATAAGCCACCTGATTTTTATCTTCATAGGTTAAAAAGACTTTTTCTTCAATTTCTGGTGCAGCAGCCAAGACTTCGGGAAACAGCCGAAGTGCAGCCAAATCATCAGGAGACAAACGCAAGTATTTGCCTTGTTCAGGAACGATTTCGTAATCAGGATCAAACGATTCGGTAAAAGAAAGCCCAAAATCCTTTAGCCCATCAAAGGCACTTAGAACCACAAATAAAGCCCCCGTTGCCACAACCACCATGACGAAGGCAAAGGCATTAATTCGGTTGATAACAGTTTGTTGACTTTTAGAGAAAAAATAACGCCATGCAATTTTAAAGGAATAGGACATGCAAGGTTATTTTCGTTGACGCGAATTGAGAAGTGTTGGGTTTTTGATCGGATTTTCACCTTTGTCTAATTCATTTTCAATGCCCTCAATATAATCTAGTGAATCGTCTAAATAAAAAACCAATTCCGGAATTTTTCGGAGTTGATTTTTCATCCGTTGCGAAAGGTCATGACGCAACTGACTCCCGTTTTGTTTTAATGCTTCAAAATAAGGCTGTGCCTTTTGGGACGGGAAAATACTTAAATAGACCTTTGCCAAAGACAGATCAGAGGTTACCGTTACCTTGGTTACAGAGAGCATGAGCTGTGCGCCCCCCCCTTGTCTTATTGCCTGTTGAAGAAGCGTGGCTATTTCTTGCTGTAAAACGGTTCCTATTTTTTTTTGTCTTGAGGACTCTTGTTTTTCCATGGGATAAAAATACAGAGAAAAAACGGAGTGGAGTGTTCAATTACGCCATTCCCATAGCACAACATCCCAAAAAGCCCCTCCATAGGTTAGCGTTCCAATAACAGTAAACCCTTTAGAACGGTGTGTTTTTAAAGAACGTGTGTTTTTCCGATCCACATCGGTTACACAATATTCAAAGGTTTGGGCATATGTTTTTTGAAAATGGCCATATAGTCCCTGTGCTACGCCACGCTTTCGAAAAGCCTTATCAACGCACAACTGTCCTACAACAATATAAGTGCAGGATTCTAATTTCCGCCCTTTGAAAGACAACAGATTACAATTGTAAATCAGGTCATCTAAAAGCGGATGGTGCCCGGTAAAAGCGGGGGAGACCACCAATGAATACCCTACAACACGACCCCCCACTTTGGCAAGAATAGCGCGATGATGGTCGTTCATTTTTTTTAACAAATCAATAGAATAGACTGCGGTCACAAATCCTTCACGTTCTTGTTCCTCAGGCTCCAAAAGTGATTTAAGATTAGCTGACTGTAAGGTTTTTATTTGTTCCAACTCAGACAATGAATCACAAAGGGAAAATGATATTTCGTGGGCACCAACCATAGCAGAAGATTAATACAAAAGGGATTTAGAAAGAGACCCTTTCAAGCATTGCGTATAAGAAGGGCAAAACACCTTTTCATTACGATAAGAATAGGTTGATTGAGCATCAAAGAAATACCCCATATTGTGAGTGTCTAGAATCTTTCCTAAATTACAAAAAACAGGGGACTAGATTTTTTTAGCTCCTCTTTTTTAATCACTAATTCACAATAAAAGACAGGGATGAAAACAAGAAAGATGAAAATGATTCTAACCAAAACAATTGGTTTTATGGGGCTGCTTTTGTGGCTAGCCTGCACCCAAAACTCTACTAGTGATGCCGTATTTCGCTTGCTTCCTTATCCACAAGAATTCAACATACTTGGCCCTAGCAAATTGTATCCTTCAGCCATAAAATCATTTTACTCTTCCTCAGGCACTCCTTTGCCAAAGGCAATCCCCTTTGCCAACACGCTAACAAGGTCGTCATCTGCTGCAGAAGCACAAGTGCTTTTTTCCATTGACCCTGAGCTTGAAATCGGATCAGAGGGATACCTAATGTCGATTACCACAGACCAAATTGCCCTTAAAGCAAAAGATCCAGGGGGGCTTTTGTACGCGTTTACCACTTTAGAGCAGCTTATAGAGGACGCAATCACTCAGAAGGCTTCCCTACCCAAAGGCAACATTAAAGACGCGCCCTCACTAGCCTATCGGGCCATACATATCGATGTAAAACATCATATGGAAACAATGGAATACTATTACGAATTAATGGATCGCTTACGGCAGTACAAAATCAACGGAATAATTTTGGAAATAGAGGATAAATTGGCTTATCCGAGTCAACCCAAAGTAGGGGCTCCAGAAGCTTTATCGATAGCAGAGTGGAAAGCCTTAAGCGACTATGCCATGGAACGCAACATTAGAATTAGTCCCTTGGTTCAAGGGCTAGGGCACGCCTCGTTTATTTTAAAACACGAGGAATACAAAGCCCTTAGAGACGATCCCGAGAGCGATTGGGCTTTTAATCCTTTAGACCCCAAAACCTATGCCATTCAATTTGATCTTTATCGTGATGCCTTGGCTGCTTTTCCGCACGGGCAATATTTACATGTGGGAGGCGACGAGGTTCATACTTCGGGACGGGGCAGTACAAAGTCTTCTCTAGAATTGCAATTGAATTGGTTAAAAAAAGTTTGTGATTTTGCAGAACAACAGGGAAAAACCCCCATATTTTGGGACGATATGCCACTAAAGTTTGCCGAGGTTTACCGTCCCATGTTTCAGCCTGAAATGAAAGCGGAAACGGTAGACAGCATCTGGAAAGCTAATCAATTCAAGCTAGAAGGCTTTTTGGATCTATTCCCTAAAAACTGTATTTACATGCGGTGGAACTACAGCGCACCAGAGTCTTATGGAAACAGTAAAGCCATGCAATGGTTTACCGATCACGGCCTTTCGGTTATGGGGGCTACTGCAGGGCAAACCCGCTGGGTTTTGATGCCCCAAAACCAAAGTAATATGGATAACATTAGCACCTTTGCCCGATCGTCTATAGCTAATGGATTAGACGGGTTATTGTTAACTTTATGGGATGATGATTCTCCACATTTTGAACTGTACCAAAGGGGCATAGCCGCCTTTGCGTCCAATACTTGGTCAGGTGACAAACTAGGGAAAGAGGAGATAAAAGTGACATTTCGCCACCGAACTTTTTCACCTCAGTGGGCTGCTGCCTCCGCCGCCTTTATAGATTCACTAGAAACGCCTGTTGGTGCCTGGAAAAATTTAGTTTTACAAGGCAATCTTCGAAATTCACTTACTTCTATGGCAAACCCTTTAGAAAAGGGTGTAATTGATCTCCCCGATTTAACTCAACCGGGCGTATGGACTACAAAACATCAAGGCCGTTTACAAGAGGCAGAGCAAATAGCTCAAACGACAAATAGGGTTCTCGCTCTTTTAAATGAAAACAAGGATATGGCCGTTCGGAATCCCTATTTGATAGAGGTGTATAAAAGTGTTGCAGAATTGGTACAATTTACACCCCAACTGTTGATGGGACTTAAAGCGCTAGATCAAGCCTCAACCTCGGAAAGTCAAACCGAAGCTTTTGAAAAGTTATTTGATTTAGAAAAGGAATTTAAAGTTCTTCGAAGCCGATTTGAAGCCACATATGCCAAAACAAGAATAGTGAACAAATCAGAAAACTATGTGCTAGATCAAGACCATCATCGCCACTTGGCCAATCAGACACGAAATTTTGACTGGCAATTTAATGCTG
>RGZR01000031.1 GCA_010031465.1 Flavobacteriia bacterium | reverse complement strand
ATACTTATCTGATATAACATACGGAACTAATAATGAATTTGGTTTTGATTATTTAAGAGATAATATGGCACATACTGTTGAAGATTTGGTTCAACGTAAACCCAATTTTGCCATTGTGGATGAGGTAGATTCTGTTTTGGTAGATGATGCCCGTACCCCCTTAATCATTTCAGGCCCCACCCCAGAGGGTGACCGTCATGAATTTGATGAATTAAAAACCAAAGTAGCCAACTTAGTAAGTCAACAACGAAGTTTTTTAACCAGTGTATTGGCTGAGGCAAAAGCCAAAATAAGTGCTGGGAATACCGAAGAAGGGGGAATACTGCTGTTGCGCGTATTTAGAGGGCTTCCAAAAAACAAAGCCTTAATTAAATTCCTTAGTGAGGAAGGGGTTAAGCAATTACTGCAGAAGACGGAAAACTTCTACATGCAAGACAATAATCGCGAAATGCATAAAGTAGATGAAGCCCTACTCTTTGTTATTGATGAAAAAAACAACCAAATCGAACTTACCGAAAAAGGAATTGAAATTTTATCAAAAGATAGAGACGATAAGCACTTTTTTGTTCTGCCTGATATTGGAAGTGAAATCGTAAAAATTGAATCCCAAGAGCTCGATATCAAAAAAGAAGCCGAACTTAAAGAAGTCCTTTTTAAAGAGTTTGATGTTAAAAGTGAGCGTATTCACAGTATGAATCAATTGCTCAAGGCCTACACTCTATTTGAAAAAGATGTAGAATATGTGGTAATGGAAAACAAAGTAAAAATTGTTGATGAGCAAACCGGCCGTATTATGGAAGGACGTCGTTATTCTGACGGACTTCACCAAGCAATTGAAGCAAAAGAAAACGTAAAAATCGAAGCGGCTACCCAAACCTATGCAACGGTAACACTTCAAAATTACTTCCGTATGTACCAAAAACTGGCAGGAATGACGGGTACAGCGATTACAGAAGCAGGTGAATTATGGGAAATCTACAAACTAGATGTAATTGAAATTCCAACCAATCGACCGATAGCGCGTAAAGATGAAGAAGACCTCATCTACAAAACCAAAAGAGAAAAATACAATGCGGTTATTGAAAAAGTAACCGAATTATCCTTAGGAGGCCGACCCGTTCTTATTGGTACTACCTCGGTAGAAATTTCAGAGCTGCTCAGCAAAATGCTTACGATTCGGAAGATAAAACACAACGTACTTAATGCTAAAATGCATAAAAAAGAAGCGGAAATTGTAGCCGAAGCCGGAAATGCAGGAGTAGTCACTATTGCAACAAACATGGCCGGACGAGGGACGGACATAAAACTTTCTACCGCGGTAAAAGATGCCGGGGGATTGGCTATTATCGGAACCGAACGTCATGATTCTCGAAGAGTTGACCGTCAGTTACGGGGGCGTTCAGGCCGCCAAGGCGATCCGGGAAGTTCCCAGTTTTTTGTTTCTCTTGAAGACAACCTCATGCGTTTGTTTGGCTCAGATCGCGTTGCAAAAGTAATGGACCGAATGGGACTTGAAGAGGGAGAAGTCATTCAACACTCCATGATGACCAAGTCCATTGAACGAGCGCAGAAAAAAGTTGAGGAAAATAACTTTGGAATTCGAAAACGCTTATTGGAATACGATGATGTAATGAATGCTCAACGTGAGGTGATTTACAAACGGAGACGCCATGCCCTAGAGGGTACACGATTGAAGTTAGACGTATTGAATATGCTTTATGATACTTGTGAAGATATCGTATTGAGAAACAAGACAAGCAATGACTTTAAAAATTTTGAATTTGAGGTAATTAGTACCTTTTCAATGACAGCTCCTTTTTCTGAAGATACCTTTACAGCAGTTTCTGAAAAAGAATCGATTCAACAATTGTATGATGCCTTACTCGACCATTACGAAGAAAAAACGGCTCGCAATGCCCATATTGCTTTCCCTGTAATTAAAGAGGTATATGAACGTCCTAACAATAGCTTTGAACGCATTGTAGTTCCCTTTACCGACGGGGTCAAAACGCTGAATGTAGTTACTAATCTTAAAAAGGCATATGAATCAGAAGGAAAACAACTGATAGAAGATTTTGAACGCAACATAACACTCGCCTTAATTGATGAGGCATGGAAAGTGCATTTACGTAAAATGGACGAGCTTAAGCAATCCGTTCAGTTGGCTGTGCACGAACAAAAAGATCCACTTCTGATTTATAAGTTTGAAGCTTTTGAATTGTTCAAATCAATGATCAATGAATTGAATCGCGAAGTATTGTCTTTCCTTATTAAAGGAAACTTACCGAATCAAAATCCAGCAGCCATTCTAGAAGCCAAAAAAGTTCGAGCAAAGCAATCGTTTAAAACCTCAAAAGATGAGGTGCTCAATACAGAAGAATTGGCACAACGAAACCGCGCTGTAGGTGCTGGAGCCAGTCAAGGAGCTCGGCAAACCATAGAAACTATTGTGCGTGAAAAACCGAAAATTGGGCGTAATGAAAAGGTGACCATTAAAAATGTGGCAACGGGTGAAACGAAAGAGGTGAAATACAAACAAGCCGAACCTTTAATTGAAAAAGGAAGCTGGGTGATTAGCTCCTAATTTCTTATTTTTAAACAAATTAATTTGTGATGGAAGTTTACGCGGGGATCTTGTTGTGGGCCATTCCAGGTTTTTTTGTCCTTGTATTGATTGAAATTGCCTTCGGCAATTATTCAGGAAAACAAACCTATACCTTCATGGATACCCTGTCCAGCTTAAGCTCTGGGATGACCAATGTGATTAAAGATATATTAGGATTAGCAGTGGTTTTAATTTCGTATCCCTGGGTATTAGAACACATTGCCTTAGGTGCTATTGAAGATTCGACAACCACTTACATTGTGGCTTTTATTTGTATTGATTTTGCGTCCTATTGGATTCACCGCTTAAACCATAAAGTCAACGTGTTTTGGAATCAACATGTTATTCATCACAGTAGTGAAGAGTTTAACCTAGCCTGTGCGTTACGACAAAGCATCTCCAACCTAATTGGTTTTGGGGGGCTCTTTTTAATCCCTGCTGCCTTATTAGGTGTTCCCGCAAAAGTAATTATGACCTTGGCTCCCTTACATCTTTTTGCTCAGTTTTGGTACCATACACAGCATATCGGTAAAATGGGGATTTTAGAATACATTTTGGTTACCCCCTCACAACACCGAGTTCATCATGCCATTAATCCACTATATATCGATAAAAATTTAGCCGCCGTATTCTGTATATGGGATCGGCTTTTTGGAACCTTTCAAGAAGAACTTGACTCTGATCCCCCCGTTTACGGCACGTTAAAACCCGCCAAAAGTTGGAATCCAATCTGGATAAATTTTCAACATTTTTTTCTTTTACTACGTGACGCTTGGTATACGCAAAAGTGGACTGACAAACTCAGGCTTTGGCTAATGCCCACTGGCTGGCGCCCAAGCGATGTGGCTCAACGCTTTCCGGTGTCCATTAGAAATCTTGATGCCCCATTAAAATATCACCCACACTACAGCTCAAAATGGAAAACTATAGCCCTTTTTCATTTTGTTTCCCTAGTAGGTTTTCTGCTTTTTCTATTGGCTACTTATAGTGAAACCAACAGCGCGATTCAATCTGCCCTTGGGTTACTGTTGTTCCTTTCTATTTTCGGTTATACCAGTTTATTGGATTTTCACATGTGGAGCCCAAAATTTGAGATTGCACGTGGGATCATTGGTATTGTCTGCTTTAGTAGCCCTTTAAGCGAGCTTCTCCAGGTCAACTATCCTTATTTTACAGTTTTATCGCTTCTTTATTTTATTCTTACCCTAGGAATAGGTATATGGGCGCAGCGTTTAGGCATAGAACGTCAAAACGCCCTTTCAAATGGATAATCGGCCGCTAGATTATCTGATCATTGGACCCGCACATCCCTTTCGAGGCGGAATTGCAGAAACACAACACGAATTAGCTCATGCCCTATTGTCACTAGGAAAAAATGTAACCCTACTTACCTTTACCACTCTTTATCCCAAGGGATTATTTCCTGGAAAAACTCAAAAAAGTACCCAACCTGAGCCCCAATCTCTAAACCGAATTGAAGAATTACATGCCTTTAACCCCTTAAAATGGGGTAAAACCGTAAAAACAATACTAAGATTACAACCCAAAGTAGTCGTTTTTCGATACTATACCCCCTTTCTTGCTCCAGTCTATGGGACAATCGCTAAAAAAATTCCTAAGTCAATCAAAAAAATAGCGTTGGTTGACAATTGGATTCCACACGAACCTCGTTTTTTTGACACCCTATTCAATCGCTATTTTGGTGCTCAAATCGATGCTTTTTCCACCTTATCTGAAACGGTAGGGAATCAAATTGAAAAGGCATTTGAAGTCCCCCTTTGGAAAGGATTTCATCCTATTGCTACCGCTTTACTTCCTCCCCTATCAAAAGAAGAAGCACGAAAGCAATTGGGCTGGGACAATTCAAAAAAAGTAGTCTTGTTTTTTGGCTTAATCCGAAAATACAAAGGCCTTGAACTCTTAGTTCAGGCGTTTACCGATCCTGTCCTTAAAAGCGAAGATATCCATTTACATATCGCGGGTGAGTGCTATGAAAACGAAAACAAATACACGGATTTAGTTCACTCTTTAGGGTTAGATCAAAAAATCCGTTTTGATTTTAATTATCAAGACAAAAAATCAATTCAACTCTTGTTCTCTGGAGCTGATGTAGTGGCACAAACCTATCACTCCGCAACGCAAAGCGGAGTTACTCCGTTGGCGTATTATTACCAAAAACCCTTATTAGTAAGTGATGTGGCGGGATTGAAAAATCCAATAGTTCAAGATGAATCTGGTGTTTGTGTTGCCAAAATTCCCAGTGAAATAGCCATACAACTCGTCCGTTTAGTAAAATCCGATACTGCCGCTTTCCACCAAAAAAAAATTGTTGAGGCTTTACCCCGCTACAGTTGGGATGCCTTTGCAACGGCATGGGATCATTTTATTTCTGAGGTATAATTTCTCCCCCCTTTTCAACCTCCATTTTTCAGTGAAAAAATCGTAGTTTCGATAAAACTTCATTTTATGTGGCGCCGTTTCTTATTTTGCCTTTCCTTCCTTTTTTATTCCGCTCTACATGCCCAGATAAACTTTGATCAATTCCGCTTACCCATTCAAAAAACTACTGAAAAAATAACAATTGACGGCGTATTAAATGAATCTGTATGGGCTAAAACACAAGTAGCGGATGACTTTTTCATGATTACCCCCGTAGACACAGGAAAGGCCAATCAACTTTCTGAAGCACGCGTTACCTACAATGATGAAAATCTTTACCTCGCTATTATTTTTTACAATACCGCTGTAAAAGGGAAATATGTTGTAGAGTCCCAAAAAAGAGATTTTTCTTTTGCTAAAAACGACAACTTTTTGGTAGCCATTGATCCGTTTAACAATCAAACTACTGGTTTTGCCTTTGGCCTAAATGCCTATGGGGCGCAATGGGACGGAACCATGTATGAAGGGCGAAGTGTTGATTTGAATTGGGATTCCAAATGGTATTCAGAAGTTCAACTAGATGACGAGAAGTGGGTGTGCGAAATTGCTATCCCTTTTAAATCCATTCGATTTGATGATGAAAATACGGTGTGGGGAATCAACTTTAGTCGGTTGGATTTAAAAGCCAGCGAAAAGTCCAGTTGGGCTCCTGTTCCACGTCAATTTCCCTCTGTTTCCTTGGCCTATGCCGGTGCTCTGGTTTGGGATGCCCCTCCCCCTAAACAAGGAAACAACAGTTCATTAATTCCCTACTTTTCTAACCGTATTGTACAAAAAAATCAATCGAATACTCAAAATCAATTCAAGGTTGGAGGAGATGTAAAATTCAACCTCACCTCTTCGCTTAATATTGACCTTACCGTAAATCCAGATTTTTCACAAGCCGAAGTAGATCAACAAGTAACCAACCTTGATCGATTTGAATTGTTTTTTCCTGAACGACGTCAGTTTTTCCTTGAAAATGCTGATTTATTTTCCAATTTTGGCTACGCTACAATACGGCCTTTTTTCTCCCGAAGAATAGGTCTTGAAGTTCCTATTGATGCCGGTGTACGCTTGAGTGGAAACCTCAATGAAAATTGGCGAATTGGAGTAATGGATATTCAAACTCAATCGGACGAAGATCAAGGATTATCGGCTCAAAATTTTGGGGTATTTAGCTTACAACGAAAGGTGCTAGACCGATCAAACATCAATTTTATTTTTGTCAATAAGCAGGAGGTCAACCGAACGAATCAATCCGCTTTTACCTCTCCCTATAATCGAAACGGAGGCGTTGAGTTTAACTATTTTTCACAAGATAATTTGTGGGATGGGAAACTCCTTTTTTTAAAATCATTTAGTGCCTTAAAAGAAGCGCAAGGCACTACTTTTGCTTCTCACTTTGGGTACCAATCCACACGCTGGAAATGGAGAATCCAACATGAATTTGTAAGTGGCGAGTACAGTGCCGATGTGGGTTTTGTTCCGCGTAAAAATTACCATAAACTTCAAGCCCTAGGGGCACATCTGTTTTATACCACTGAGGAAACAACACCCTTACTTTCCCATGGCCCATCTTTTGAACGTACTTATTTTTTTGATACCGATTGGGATAAAAAAGACCTTTCCAATCAATTCAAATACGTGTTTAATTTTAAAAACCGAAGTCAATTTAGTCTAGGGGTGCGACGCCAATACATTGAATTGCTTAGCGATTTTGATCCCTTACGCAATCAGATTGCCACTCTAAAAGCGGGAACCCAACACGAGTGGAATACCTACACGGCCGCGTATAACGCCAAACCCCAAAACCGATTCACCTATTCTCTTGAAGCCTTAAGAGGAGGGTATTACCAAGAGGGAACACGAACTGCATTTAGTGGAGAATTTGGATACCGATTTCAACCCTATCTTGAACTCAATTCGTTACTTAATTTTAATCATATTGATTTACCACAACCTTGGGACACTACTGAGTTTTGGCTATTGGGCTTCAAGGCCAACATCACATTTACCAATACCCTGTTTTTCTCCAATTTATATCAATATAACGAGCAATTAGGATTGTGGAATTTTAATTCCCGTTTGCAATGGCGATACAAACCCGCCTCAGATCTATTTATCGTGTTTAATAGTAATGAAATGCAACTTCCACAATTCAGTTCAGGTTGGAATCTAACCTTTAAATTAAACTACTGGCTCAATCTTTAATTCATGGATACTAAAGCACACTGGGAAAAGGTTTACGCTACTAAATCACCAAAAGAAGTCAGTTGGACACAGGAATATCCCACGCACTCTATGGAGATGGTTAACACCCTCGCTATTCCAAAATCAGCTCCCATAATTGATGTCGGGGGTGGAGAAAGTTCTTTAGCCGCAGAATTAATAGCCCTAGGGTATACAGATATTACCGTACTGGATATTTCGCAAAAAGCACTTGATCGGGCTAAAGTAACTCTGGGAGAAAAAGCAAAGCACATTCAATGGATTTGTAGTGATATTCTTAGCTTTTCACCTAAACGAAAATATCACCTATGGCATGACCGTGCAGCTTTTCATTTTTTAACCTCGCCCGATGCCATACAATCTTATGTTTCTCTTGTAAATCAGCAGGTTCAAAAAACCTTACTCTTGGGAACCTTTTCTAAAACAGGGCCTGAAAAATGCAGTGGGTTACCCGTTACACAATACAGCTGTTCGTCAATAGCAAACCTTTTTTCAAAGCGTTTTAATACTGTGCAATGTCATGAGGTAACCCATACTACTCCATTTAACACACAGCAAAACTTTATTTTTACACGGTTAGATAAAATAGACTAGGGCAGAGAGAGAACCCGTTCAACCTCGGCTTTAATTATCGCATTCCATTCCGTATATCCGGTTGCATTTAAATGCAATTGATCTTTGACAAACCACTCCGGTTTGGGTTGTCCCTTCTCATCCAAAAAGCGTGGCACTGTATCTATGAAATAGAGGTTTTTTTGAGAAGCACAATAGTCTTCAAGTAAACTGTTTACTTGACGAATTTCATTCCATAAACGCCATCGGCTGGGTGTGGGGGTAACTGCAATTTGAAGAATAGGAAGGTCAGGATGTTTTTCCCGAATTTGGTTTACAAAAACCTTAAACAATTTTAAAACTTCTTTTGGAGAACTGTCTTTGGGCGAACCACTAATGTCATTTGCAATAAAACAAACCACCAATTGCAATGTGTGATCGGCAAGGATTCGATCGGTAAAAAACACCAAATCGCGAAAGTGCGCTCCACCATAACCCCTTTGAATTACAGGATAAGGGGACATGTCTTCTGCTAAAGTCTTCCACAAACGGATACTGGAACTTCCTACAAAAAGGAGGGAGTTTTCCGGATAGGTTACTGTTTTATCTAAACGCTCAAAGGCTTCAATTTCTGGAATGGCCCATGCCCGGTCTGCCTCAGGGTAGTTTCGAAGGGGAGAGCAGGAATACAAAAACAGAAACATAATGCCTACTCCTAATCGGTTGAATACCAAATGTAATTTCATAGGATCAAAGTAAGTACTCTGTTGAAACAAAATTAGAATCATCAGAGTTGAGCAAACGCTCCAATATTTCTTTGTTGTAGGGTGTATCTTTTGAAGCCACAAAGGTTCGGATGGAAAACGAACGTAAAGCATCATAAACACTAAGGGTGCTTACCGCTGAATTTTTTCGTCCTGTAAACGGATACACATCCGGGCCGCGTTGGCAGGCAGAATTTAAGTTTACCCGACACACCAAATTTGCCAGGGTATCAATAAGAGGAGCTATTTTTCGAATGTCTCTTCCAAATAAACTTACTTGTTGCCCGTAATTTGAAGAAGCCATCGCATCTAATGGTTCGTCTATTTCTTTATAGGATATTATCGGAACAATGGGACCAAACTGTTCTTCATGATACAAACGCATGGCTTCTGTTACGGGATACATTACGGCGGGAAAACAATAATTTTCAGACATTTCGCCACCCCGTTCATTTAAAATTTTTGCACCGTGTTCTTTTGCGTCGTCAATTAGCTCTTGGATATAGCCGGGTTTAGAAGGCTCAGGCAAGGGAGTTAAAAATGTATCTTCCCATGGCATTCCAAATTTTAAAGCGTCTACTGCTTCTGAAAAACGACGGTTAAACTCATTAACTATAGATTCGTGTACATACAATATTTTTAAGGCCGTACACCGCTGTCCGTTATAGGATAGGGTTCCTGATATACATTCCGCTATGGTAAGATCTAAATCCGCATCAGGTAAAATTATTCCTGGGTTTTTGGCTTCTAATCCCAAAACCAAACGCAATCTGTTTTTGTTTGGATGTTCATCTTGTAACGAAACTGCCGAAGAACTGTGCCCGATAAGGGCCAAAACATCAATAACTCCTGATTGCATTATAGGCGTGGCTATTTTTCTTCCTCGCCCAAATAATATATTTACTACTCCGGGAGGGAAGCTTTCTTGAAATGCTTGTAATAGAGGAGCAATGAGCAATACCCCGTGTTTAGCCGGTTTAAATATGGCCGTATTCCCCATAATAATGGCTGGAATTAACAAACAAAACGTTTCATTTAAAGGGTAATTGTAAGGCCCTAAACACAGAACCACACCAAGGGGCCCGCGTCGAATATGGGCATATACACCGCCTTCTTTTTCAAATTTGGCCCCCTTTCGGTCTAAATTTTTATAGGCTTCAATGGTATCGTAGATGTAATCGATTGTTCTGTCAAATTCTTTATAGGAATCCGATTTATTTTTACAAATTTCCCACATCAGTAGGGTCACTATTTCCTCTCGATGGGCTTTCATTTTTTCAACAAAGTTTTCCATGCATTTTAAGCGCTCTCCTACCTTCATCGTGGGCCAAAGTCCCTGTCCTCTATGAAAAGCCATTTTAGCTGCATCTAAGGCTTCTAAAGCGGATTCTGTTTCCATGTCGGGAATTGTTCCAAGTAAGGTGGGTGCGTTCTCTCCAGCACTATTGGGGGTATAAATGGTGGAATATACTTCGGTTGTTGCGCCTTTCCACTTTTTTAATTGCCCATTCACCAAATATTGGTCACAGGTATAGGGTTTTAATTGCATTAATTCTGGAATTCTATTTTCTTTTTGCATAATTATAGTTGTTCTGTTCAGACTAAAAACTGAAACAGGTCGGGTTTATCATTTAAATATTGATACTTGAATTTATGTTTTTTCATCCTTTTAACCAAAAGATCAAAATCTGAGGCTTGTTGCAATTCTATTCCCACCACAGCTGGAGCACTATTGCGGTAGTTTTTTTTGGAAAATTCAAAATGGGTAATATCGTCTGTTGAGCCTAAAATAAGAGTAACAAACTCTTTTAAAGCGCCTGAGCGTTGGGGAAATTGAACCAAAAAATAATGCTTCAAATTGGCGTAGATTAAAGCCCGCTCTCGAATTTCTTGCATTCTTAATATGTCGTTATTTCCGCCACACAACATTACCCCAATGGTTTTCTTTTCATAGCTTTTACCAAGTTGATCTAATGCAGAAATTGCCAAAGCTCCTGCGGGTTCAGCAACAATTCCGTCCTTGTTGTATAAATCGAGTAGGGTTTGACAAATTTTACCTTCATCTACCGTTAAAATGGTTTGCAAATGTGAACTGCAAATAGAAAAAGGAAGGGTACCTACCTCACGCACAGCAGCACCATCGACAAAGCGGTCCATGGTTTGCAAAGGAATGCGCTGTCCGTTATCCAAAGCCAATTTCATTGATGAGGCCCCCATGGGTTCTACCCCAATGATTTCGGTTTGTGGAGATAGCGACTTAAAAACGGTGAGCAGTCCTGCAATTAACCCACCTCCCCCAATGGGAACCAATAAGGTATCCAATCCCTCAGGATATTGTTCTAAAAGTTCCAAGGCAATGGTTGCCTGTCCTTCAATGACTTGAAGGTCATCAAAAGCGTGAATAAAGATTTTCTTTTCTTTTTTTGCAGCTTCAAATGCCACCTGCTGGCATTCGTCATAGGTATCGCCAACAAGAACGGTATTGACATAATCGCCTCCAAAATACTGAACTTGAGCAACTTTTTGCTGAGGAGTTGTTGCCGGCATATACACGTGCCCTTGTATTTTTAGTGCCTTACAAGTATAGGCTACCCCTTGAGCGTGATTCCCCGCACTGGCACAGAGCACTCCCTGTCTCCGTTTCGCCGAGGTCAAGCCATTCATTTTGGTGTAAGCCCCCCGAATTTTAAAAGAGCGTATTTCTTGCAAATCTTCTCGTTTTAAAAAAACGGAAGCGTTTACCTGTTGAGATAAACGCTCACTTTTCACAAAGGGAGTCTGTTTGCAGATCCCTTTGAGTTGGTTTCGGGCCTCCTGAATTCCCTCAAGGGTTGGAAGCGTATTCATTTATACTATTTTTATCATTGCGGTCATTGAGGCTCTTAACTCATAACCGATCATTTCTACGGGGTGGTAACGAATTATCTCATTAATGTCAATCAATTGTCGGTTATCAACCCCTAAATCTTCAGAGGTTAATCCGCCTCCAATTACTTCTTTTGTAATTCCTTTCATAAAATCAGTCAGCATGGGTTTTGCTGCATGATCAAACAAGTAGCACCCGTATTCTGCCGTATCAGAAATAATACGGTTCATTTCGAATAATTTTTTACGTGCAATTGTATTGGCAATTAGGGGAGTTTCATGTAAAGATTCATAGTAAGCTGATTCTTCTTTTATTCCAGCTGCTACCATAGTATCAAATGCTAATTCTACCCCTGCACGAACAAAAGCTACCATTAAAATTCCGTGATCAAAATACGCTTGTTCGGAAATGGGCTGATCTGTACATTCGGTTTTTTCGAAAGCTGTTTCTCCGGTGGCCGCTCTCCAGCTAAGTAGATTTTTATCATCATTTGCCCAATCTTCCATCATTGTTTTTGAAAAATGGCCTGACATGATATCGTCCATATGTTTTTCAAAAAGGGGCGTTAATATTTCTTTTAACTGTTCTGAAAGTTCAAAAGCCTTAATTTTTGCAGGATTTGATAAACGATCCATCATGTTGGTTACACCTCCGTGCTTTAACGCTTCGGTAATGGTTTCCCATCCGTATTGTATTAATTTGGCTGCATATCCTGGATCTATCCCCTCTTCTACCATTTTATCAAAACTTAAGATTGATCCCGTTTGCAATACACCACATAAAATGGTTTGTTCTCCCATTAAATCGGATTTTACTTCAGCTACAAAGGAAGATTCTAAAACCCCAGCGCGGTGCCCTCCCGTAGCGAAGGCATAGGCCTTAGCTTGTTCGAATCCGTGGCCTTGGGGATCGTTATCAGGATGAACAGCGATTAGCGTAGGGACACCAAAGCCCCGCTTGTATTCTTCACGCACTTCAGACCCTGGACACTTTGGAGCCACCATAATTACCGTTAAATCAGGTCTCACTTTCATCCCTTCCTCCACAATGTTAAAGCCGTGTGAATAGGAAAGTGTAGCTCCTTTTTTCATCAAAGGCATAACTGCATTTACGACGGCAGTGTGGTTTTTGTCAGGCGTAAGGTTGATCACCACATCAGCTGAGGGAATTACGTCTTCGTAAGTACCTACAGTAAACTGATTACGGGTAGCGTTTTGAAAAGAAGCTCTTTTTTGATCGATGGCATCTTGACGTAAGGCATAGGAAATATCCAAACCGGAATCTCGCATGTTTAACCCTTGGTTGAGTCCTTGTGCACCGCAGCCCACAATGACAATTTTTTTACCTGCAAGGGCCTCAATGCCCTTGTCAAACTCATGAGATTCCATAAAGCGACATTGACCGAGTTGATTTAATTGTTCACGTAGTGAAAGTTGGTTGAAGTAATTCGACATGATTGTTCTTAATTGTTATTGTTTTTAAAAGTATTCAATATTTCTGAGATTCCCATTTTGGCTTTTGTTACGGATATTCTTCCCGAACGCACAAATTGGAGTAATCCAAAGGGTTCTAAGTCTTTACGCAATTGTTCGGTTTCTTCTCTAAAGCCTGTTTTTTCAATTACAAAAAACTCAGGAGAAACGGTAACGATATTGGCATGACTGTTTTTGATGACATTCTGAATATGACGTTCTTCAAAAAGAGCACTCGATTTTACTTTGTATAAGGCATTTTCTTGAAATATTGTTTCTTCGTCGGTATGGTAAAAAGCTTTGATTACATCAACCTGTTTTTCAATTTGTTGTACTAGTCTTCTCACGGTATTAGGAGTCACGTTGATAACGATAACAAAACGAAAAACATCCGGAATTTCGGAAGCTGAAGTAGAAAAGCTCTCTAAATTAATGTGCCGTTTTAAAAAAATAGCCGAAATGCGATTCAGCAGTCCAATATTGTTTTCTGAATAAACAGAAAGGGTATAGGTTTTCGTTTCCATATTATTCTAATCTTATTGCTGAAACAGATGCCCCTGTGGGTATCATCGGAAATACATTGTCTTCTTTTTCAACACAAACTTCTAAGAAATAAGGCTGATCAGAGGCCATCATGTCCTGTACCGCATCTTCAAGTTCTTCCCGTTGATTTATTCGTTTTGCTTGGATGTAATACCCTTCAGCAATCTTCACAAAATCAGGGTTGACCATTTCCGTAGAAGCATACCGTTTATCAAAAAAGAGCTGTTGCCACTGGCGTACCATCCCTAAAAAATCATTATTAAGTACCACAATTTTAACCGCTAATTTTTGTTGGAATATGGTCCCTAATTCTTGAATGGTCATTTGATATCCTCCATCGCCAATCACAGCCACCACCTCACGGTCTGGCGCACCCATTTTGGCCCCGATGGCGGCAGGTAAGGCAAAGCCCATTGTTCCTAATCCTCCAGAGGTGACATTGCTTTTGGATTGATTGAATTTTGCATACCGACAGGCTACCATTTGGTGCTGACCTACGTCCGTAACAATAACCGCATTCCCTTTCGAGTAGGTATTGATCATCTCAATGGTTTCCCCCATGGTTAATCCCGGCTTGGTTGGATGCAAATCATTATAAATGACTTTTTTGTATTCAATAGCGTCTAAATCATCAAAACGCTGAATCCATTCTGGATACGTTTTTGGTGTAATTTTTTCGTTGAGGCGATGTAAAGTGATTTTACAATCGGCAAGCAAAGTAACGTCGGCAGTTACATTTTTATTGACCTCAGCAGGATCCAACTCTAAATGAATTATTTTGGCCTGTTTGGCATAGGTGTTTAAATCGCCTGTTACCCGATCATCAAAACGCATTCCAATCGCAATCAATAAATCACATTCATTGGTTAACATATTGGGGGCGTAATTTCCATGCATACCTACCATTCCTCTATTTGAAGGGTGGTCTGTGGGTAAAGCGGAAAGGCCTAAAATGGTCCAAGCAGCAGGAATCCCTGAAGTTTCCAAAAAGGTTTTAAATTCCTCTTCGGCTTGGCCTAGGATTACCCCTTGGCCCCAAACAATAAAAGGTTTTTTGGCTTGGTTGATTAAGGCAATCGCTTCCTCTACCTTAACTTCATCTAAAATGGGATAGGGCTGATAACTTCGAATCCCAGTGCACTTTTTATAACTAAAATCAAAATGTTCAAATTGAGCATCTTTGGTAATGTCAATCAATACCGGACCGGGGCGGCCAGAACGGGCAATAAAAAAAGCACGAGCCATAATTTCGGGAATCTCTGAGGCTTTGGTAATTTGACAATTCCATTTGGTTACGGGAGTAGAAATTCCAATAATATCAGTTTCTTGAAAAGCATCAGATCCCAACAAATGAGAGGCTACTTGACCCGTAATACAAACCATAGGAGTAGAATCAATTTGGGCATCGGCAATTCCCGTTACCAAGTTGGTTGCCCCTGGGCCTGAAGTGGCTACGGCTACGCCTACTTTACCTGATGTACGTGCATAACCCTGAGCTGCGTGAGTAGCGCCTTGTTCATGTCGTGTTAACACATGATGCAATTTGTCCTGAAATTTATACAGTTCATCGTAAATGGGCATAATGGCTCCCCCAGGATACCCATATAAGGTTTCCACCCCTTCTTCAAGCAAACACCGAATAACAGCCTCGGCTCCTGAAATGTTGGAAATCACTTTTGATTTGTTTTGTGTATTTGCACTCATGGTTTTTAAACATCGGTCACACAACCTTCAGAAGCTGTGGATACGCTTTTAATGTATTTGTAAAGTATTCCTTGTGAAAATTTATAGGGCGGTTGAACCCAAGCGGCTTTACGTTGGGCCATTTCTTCCTCAGATATAGCCACCGTTAGGGTATTTTGTTCCGCATCAATGGTAATGGAATCGCCATCTTTGACTAAAGCAATGGCTCCCCCTTCTTGGGCTTCAGGAACAATATGTCCGACAACAAACCCATGGGTACCTCCAGAAAATCGTCCGTCGGTAATTAAAGCAACGCTTTTTCCTAAACCAACGCCCATAATGGCAGAGGTAGGTTTTAGCATTTCCGGCATTCCCGGGCCTCCTTTTGGGCCTTCATAACGAATAACTATAACATCGCCTGCTTTTACTTTTCCGTTCTTTATCCCGTCATTTGCTGCAAATTCACCATCAAAAACACGTGCAGGTCCGGTGAATAGCAACCCTTCTTTGCCCGTGATTTTGGCCACTGAGCCTTGGGTTGCCAGATTTCCTTTTAAAATCCGAATGTGACCTGTTGCTTTTATAGGATTGTTTACCGGACGAATAATGTCTTGGTTGGGAGCCAAATCAGGGACATCAGCCAAATTTTCAGCTAGTGTTTTTCCCGTCACGGTGATGCAATCGCCGTGCAACATTCCTTCTTTGAGCATGTATTTTAGTACCGCAGGAACCCCCCCTACGGCATGTAAATCTTTCATTAAATATTTTCCACTGGGTTTTAGATCCGCTAAAAAGGGGGTAGTGTCACTAATACGCTGAAAATCATCAAGGGTTAAATCCAATTGAGCTGCTTTAGCTATGGCCAAAAAGTGAAGCACTGCATTGGTTGAACCCCCAAGCACTGCGATAAGCCGTAGCGCATTTTCAAGTGCCTTTTTGGTTACAATATCACGCGGTTTTAAATCTTTTTCCAAAAGCGCTTTAAGGTGTTTCCCTACCTGAGCACATTCTTCTTTTTTATCAAGACTCACCGCCGGGTTAGAAGCATTATAGGGCAGCGCCATACCACAGGCTTCAATGGCTGAGGCCATAGTATTAGCCGTATACATGCCTCCGCAAGCTCCGGCACCCGGGCAGGCATTTCGGATAACATTTTTAAATTCAGTTTCGTCAATTTTACCGGCAACTTTTTCTCCCCAAGCTTCAAAAGCAGAAACCACGTCCAACTCTTTATCGTTATGGCATCCCGCTGCTATTGTTCCCCCATAAACTAAAATACTGGGGCGGTTTAAACGAAGCATCGCCATTAGGGCACCGGGCATATTTTTATCACAACCTACCACAGTAATCACACCGTCATACGACATAGCCTGTACTACAGTTTCAACAGAATCGGCAATGATATCACGCGAGGGCAGTGAAAAACGCATTCCGGGAGTACCCATGGAAATACCATCACTTACTCCTATGGTGTTAAAAACTAAACCTACTAAATCTTGTTCGTTAATTCCCGTTTTGATTTCTTGTGCTAAGGCGTTGAGGTGCATATTGCACGGGTTACCTTCATAGCCTGTTGAAGCTATTCCGATGAGAGGCTTTTTAAAATCTTCATCGGTCATTCCGATAGCATGCAACATGGCTTGGGCTGCCGGTTGTGTAGGGTCTTGCGTTACCGCTTTACTGTATTTGTTCAGTACCATGGTTTTATTTTGTTTAACGAAATTACTTTACTTCCGTTTTATAATCCGTCAACCCTCAAAAACTCTCTTATACTCAAAGTGAACTTGATGGGTTTAAATCATTGATAATCAGCATTTTTTAGGGTATTTTTTAATACATTCAGCACCTTAAAAAAAGAACGTTACTTTTTGCTTTATCTTTACCCACAAAAAAAATACGCTTTGGAAAATTTATCGATTGAAGCAGCCCAAGGGCTTCGAGAGGAACACCGCCAGTTTTTTAATAACCACAAGAAGGCCCCTATTGCTGTTCGCATTCAAAAGCTAAAAATATTAGCGCGCGTTCTTGATGCGCAGGAGGCAAAAATACTCAATGCCCTACAAAAAGATTTAAAAAAACCCGTATTTGAATCGTTTACTAGTGAGTTTGTAATGGTGCGTAAAGAAATTCAGAGTTTTATCAAACATCTTAAAAGTTGGGCGGCACCAAAACGCGTTGCTGGAAGTCTTTTAAACTTCCCCTCACAAGATTTTATTTTGGCTGAGCCCTATGGCACAGTGCTTTTGATTTCCCCTTGGAATTATCCGTTTCAATTGGCTATGATTCCGCTTATTGGAGCCGTTGCCGCTGGCAATACTGTAGTAGTAAAACCCTCAGAATCTGCCCCCCATACCTCAGCGCTTTTAGGTACACTTTTGGCCGAAGTTTTTCCTCGTGAATGGGTAGCGGTTGTGGAAGGGGATCCTGCTGTGGCTCAAACCCTTTTAGCAATGCAATGGGAGTATATTTTCTTTACCGGAAGTACCCATGTAGGTAAAATCATTGCTAAAAGTGCGGCCGAACACCTAACCCCTGTTACCTTAGAATTGGGCGGAAAAAGCCCTTGTATAGTTGACGGAACAACACCCCTAGACA
>RGZR01000004.1 GCA_010031465.1 Flavobacteriia bacterium | reverse complement strand
AAGTATAAAAAAAACCTCCGATAAGGAGGGTTTTTATGGTATTAAAAACATAAATTATTCATTATTCGAGCATCATTACTTTTCTAATAATGACAGACTCTCTTAAATCCCTAACTTTCATCATGTTTTCATAATTTTTGTCCGCATCCCATGCAGTAATATTTGCTGCGGCCTTTATGTAATCAGAATAACTGGAGTACCAATCAACAGTAAAATAATTCCAATATAAGTCAGTACCGTATTTATCTATTCTTCTAGCTAATGACCACCCTGATTTTAAACTGTTATTATCAAGCCCGTTAGTGTAAAGGGCTTTCTCCATGTTTTCATAAGTTTTGAACTTTCCTTCCTTCACTTTCATCCAATTGACAACACCAATGGTTTCGGGTAAGCTAACCGATTCGTCTTTTTTAACTTCAGCTACGTTAACAAAAATAGCTTCAGCAAAAATGTCTCGTTTATTTCTTACACCTTGCATAAAGGTTGTCCAATCCGAATCAGTCATACCCGGAATTGCTTCTTCTCTCATTTTAAGCCAACCTTCACGTGAACGTTCTTTTTCCATTTGGCTGATCAACATGGGTTCAACAATAATATGCGTAAATCCACCTTGTGGATTTCCAACAACTTCCCATAAATGCCAACCCAATTGATAGCCAGCATCTATTCTTTTTTGGGCCATTTCACCAAACTTGGTTTTTAAATCTTCAGCATAATTATTACCCTCTTTTACTTTAATGAAGGTTTGCTTAAGCACCACTTTGTCTTGTGCACTTAAGGTTATTGTAAACGCAAATAGAAAAAGTAAAAATGTATTTTTCATTTTAAATTGATTTTATGGTTAGTTTTTCAAATTTAATAGATTTTAAATCTAGAATAAAAAAAATCTCCTTATTTTAAGGAGGTTTTTTATGATTATTTCACTGACCAGTCAGTATATTGGGATGTCCAAGTGCCTAATTCTGCTAGCCCATCATTAACGGCTTGGAGTCTTTTACCTATCTCAATATTTAAAGGAGTCGAAGCACCTTGTTCATCGTAATATAAATTACGAGTGGCTTCTGAATCAAAAATCCAAATCATACCTAATGAACCTTTATTTTCTCCTCTTACCCCTTCAATTAAATGGAGATTGGCTCCTTTGTATTCATTTTTAAAACTGGGAATCATAGTTTCTTTAAAGTAAGAAACAAATTGATCTAAGGTGACCCCTTTTTTTAGTTTTATATTTAAACTGTGAATACCAATTAAACTTCCCATAGTAAAGTTAGGGGGAACTAGTGTGTTCATCATACCCCCTAAATCAAACCAGTCGCCTCCATTTATAATTTTTCCATCTTTAAATTCAAAAGAGTGGTAAGTGGTTAGTTTAGCTTCTTTTCCTGAAGCAGTGTGAGTAGAATTCCAGGTGCCATAAACCCGTGTACTTCCATCAGGCACCCCTGTTTCTGTATCTACACCAGGCAACCAATAATCAGCAGTAAACTTTAGGTTATCAAATTCAGTTTGGTATCCAACTATTGCGGCTTTTACCTCATCAATACCTCCCAATTCCATTCCATAAACAGGCAAATGCCATTCTATGTCAGGGTGTAAGTATTCAAACATTGCTTCAGCATTTTCTTGTTCGTGTAATTTAAAAAAGGCTTTTGCTAATTCAGTGTTTTTTTCGAAATCAACATGTTTTCCTGATTGACAGGAAAAAGTAAAAAGTGTAATTGATAATATAAGTAGTATTTTTTTCATATGAATTGATTTATAGTTAATAATATATCTAAGATATAGAGAATGGAATTTATTTCAAAATACGTATCCAAACTTTCCCCAAACATAACCCCCTAAAACAACAACACAGGAATTTTATCTTAAGGCAATGATATCAATCGATTAGAAGGGATTTGGGTTGTCGGCATTGGTGTAAAAGAAAAACCCTCCACTTTGGGAGGGATAAATCTTGATTGTAAAAAATTAGAAGTCCATAACACGGACTGACATTATAGTATTAACGACTTTTCTCGCACCTGATACGTTCTTAGAAAATTCTGCAAACAAAGGGTCAGAAAACATTTTTTTAGTATTTGATAGTGAAGTTTTGATGTCAGGTGATCCAATCCATACAAAATGAGTAAAGTCTGAATTTTTACCTACTATTGGATATGCTAAGCCATAGGAACTATCTTCATATCCTAACTTTTTAGCCATTTTTTGGGAAAAGCTTTTAAATTCGTTTAAGTATAAGCTTGGGTTTGTTACTTCCATTTGGTATATCATGAAAACATTATCTTCCGCCCAATCTTCGCCATTGTACCAAATTGGAGTATTTAACGACTGAGAAACAGCAACTGAAAAGTCTGCAAGTTTCCCATCTAATAGTAATTGTGCCTCTAGTGATTGCCCGTATGACATAAATGCTTGTTCAAAAGCTGCTTCATTTGGAAAGCACATTTGAAGTGAATGTGTAGAATCAGTAGATCCATTAATGGCATATGCAAATAATGACTTTGTACCTTGAATATTCTTACCCCACTCAGTATTCATCGCAGTAGAAAGTGCTGATACAACCATTTCGGGATTCTCTGCCTTTATGTCAAAAAACAAACAATATTGAGCATTTAATGATATTGTACCCAAAAATAAAATTGATAATAATAATTTCTTCATTTTAATTGATTTATGATTAATAATATCTCTAAGATAGATATAAAGAATGGATTAAATATCAAATCCCATCTCCTTTTCCAATAGAAAAACTGTTTTCTAAAACCCATGTCCCTTTGTTTAGATTAATGCTGGAAGGAAACTTTTAGTTTTTTAAATTAGAGTAGCCGTACAAATGTCATACAAGAAGAAAATAAAAAATCCCTAAAACATTGTATTTAAATGTAATAGGGATTGTTGTAGCGGAGAAAGAGGGATTCGAACCCCCGGAGGTGTGACCCTCAACAGTTTTCAAGACTGCCGCATTCGACCACTCTGCCATTTCTCCTTGGCGAGTGCAAATATATTCCTTTTTTTATATTGAAAAATAGTATTCCTACTACTTTTTCAACGTAATAAAAATACTGTTTCGTATTTTTAAGGTTCTATGGAAGATTTATATCAAATGCTACTGCTAATCGGAGTAGGATTTTTAGCCGGGGTTATCAATACATTAGCCGGTGGTGGATCAATCTTCACCTTACCGGTTCTATTGTTTTTAGGACTTCCGCCAGCCATAGCCAACGGAACGAACAGAATACCCATTGTGGTGCAATCCCTCAGTGGGGCGTTGGGATATAAAAGCAAAGGGGTTTCAACCTTTCCGTTTAATATTTATTTAGGAATAAGCGCAAGTTTTGGAGCTTATTTGGGAGCTCAAATTGCCCTTGATATATCAGGCCTTCTTTTTAATCGAATTTTAGCAATCATTATGTTACTTTTTGGGCTTTTGATACTAATTCAATCCAAAAAACTGTCCCTTGACCTACCCGAAAGATTAAACGGTAAATACCTTTTATATGGCATTTTAGGTTTTTTTCTAATTGGTATTTACGGAGGGTTCATCAATGCCGGTATTGGAATTGTGATAATGATTTTTCTCAATCGGGTAAATCATTTGAGTTTAGTTAAAACAAATGTAACGAAAGTTGTTGTGGTCTTTATTTATTCTACTATATCTCTTGCCTTATTTGTCTATTACGATGCAGTAGATTGGAAATTAGGTGGAGGAATGGCTATAGGAACAAGCCTAGGAGCTTGGTTTAGTAGCCGTTGGTCAGTGAAAAAGGGAGACCGTGTTATACGCATAGCCATGCTAGTAACAATACTCATAATGGCAATAAAACTCTGGTTTTTTTAATAGGGTTGAAATCCTGAAATGGTAATCCCATATCCTGTGAGGCCAATTCTAGGTTCTTGTTTTGAATTGCTAATTACCTTCAGGGTTTTTATATTCAGATCGTGTAAAATTTGAGCACCAATACCAAAGTCTTTATGATCCATTTTCATAGGTGGAACTTGATTCATTTCTCCTTTTTCTTGCATTTGAAGTAATAATTCTATGCGAGCTAAAAGATTTTCAGGGGCCTGCTCTTGATTGATAAACAGAAGTGCTCCTTTCCCCACAGTGTTGATTAGTCTAAAAATATCGTCCAACCCTTGGTGTACAGAACCAGTTAACATTCCTAAAAGATCATTTGTGATTTTTGTGGAGTGTATTCGGGTAAGTACTTCTTCTTCTTCAGTCCATTCTCCTTTGGTTAAGGCTAAATGTATGGTTCCATTTGTGGTTTGTTCATATGCACGTAATCGAAAATTACCATAACCAGTTTGAATTTCATGATCTATTTTTTTACTAATCAAACTATCGTTTTGCATTCGAAAAGACACTAAATCTTCAATTGATACAATTTTAAGATTGAATCGTTGAGCTACCTCTACAAGCTGAGGTAATCGCGCCATTGTTCCGTCCTCATTCATGATTTCTACTATGACACCCGCAGGCTTAAAGCCGGCTAGACGCGCAAAATCAATCGCTGCTTCGGTATGTCCGGTACGTCGAAGCACTCCTCCAACTTTTGCGATCAATGGGAAAATATGTCCGGGTCGAGAAAGGTGGTGGGGTTGTGTATTTAGGTCTACTAAAGCCGCTACAGTTTTTGACCGGTCGGTGGCAGAAATTCCTGTGGTAACCCCATTTCCTTTTAAATCAACAGATACGGTAAAAGCAGTTTCCATTGGGTCGGTATTACTAGTTACCATTTTATCAAGTTGTAATTCTTGACACCGCTTTTCAGTCAGAGGTACGCAGATTAATCCTCGGCCATGGGTGGCCATAAAATTTATCATTTCTGGCGTTATTTTTTCTGCAGCAGCAATAAAATCGCCTTCATTTTCTCTATTGGCATCATCAACCACTATAATGACCTCTCCCTTCTTAATGGCTTCAATAGCAGAAGAAATTGAATCGAGTTGAATTGTTTTTGAATCCATATTAGGGTTTCTTTTTAAGAAATTTAAAATTTGTTAAACGCTGCTTTAATGGATAAATTAAATTAGCAAGGCTCACAAACCCTTTGTCCGATGATGCTCGTCGGGTTAGGATTATAGAAAATGGGGTAAGAATGAGGGTGGCTAACCATGTGGCAAAGAAAGGGGAAATACTGTTGTCTTCTGCTGCATTTTTACTAAATAGACCAATGTAATGATAAGTTAAAAAGATAAGTACAGACAATACTAAAGGTAGTCCAATTCCTCCTTTACGAATAATAGCCCCCAGCGAAGCACCAATTAAAAAGAGCAACAACGACACAAAGAGCAAGGTGTACTTTTCGTGTAACGTAATTTTATGTAGGTTGATTAATTTTTGAAACGCAAAAAATTGGGTTCTTTTGGCATTTAAATTTCGCATTCCGTCTTTTAGGGAAGAGGAACTCTCTTCTAAAATCCGGTGTCTTTTCCATTGTTCTTCAGTTAAAATAAAATCATAAACTGAGGAGGGCATTACTGCAACCTTTACAATTGGCTGATCTTCTTTAGCCATTTTAGTTAAAATACTTCCACGACCAAAGTTTTCACTAAATACATTTTGTTCTTCACTAAAAGAGCGTTCTAAAGTGTCAATACTTACTTCTAATTGATCAATTTTTTGCATGCGATAGGTCGATCGGTAATTTTCTTCTTCTAAATTAACGTTGTTAAATTGGGATAAATCAATGTTCATTTCGTATTCCTCAAAAGCAACTTTTGCATGTGGAATTCGCTCTCTTTCAGTTAGTTTCTGAGGTTTAATTTGTTCGTATCGATTTCCATTATACAATACCAATTTAAGATTGGGATCGGTGGGTTCGTTTTTCATTTCGCCCCGTTCAGCTTTGATTACAATATTATTTTCTTCATCAGGTGTGTATTCATGAATGATAACATCTTCTAAAAAACGGTCGTTCTCTCCGTATTTGCGTTTTACTTTTATATTGATTTTTCCAATCTCATTGAAGACACCCTCCCGAATGGCTAATGTGGGTTCTAGTTTTGCTAAATTTTGACGAAGGTTGAATGACTTCATTTCTCCGTAGGGAATGACGTGGTTGGAAAAATAAAAGGTGCCTATACCTAACAAAACATGAAATAGGGTTAACGACATAAGGGCACGTTGCAATGAAATACCGGTAGATTTCATTGCAGCAAATTCATAATTTTCTGAAAGCGTTCCATAGGTCATTAAAGAAGAAAGTAAAACGGATAGGGGGAGTACAAGCGGAATTAATTTTGGTGAATAATACAATAAAAATTTTCCGATGATAATGATATCCAACCCTTTGCCGGCTAATTCATCAATAAACAACCAAAAGGTTTGAATAATAAAAATGAACATGCAAATTGTAAAGACACTAAGGAGTCGTAACAAATAACTAGAGACGATATACCGATCAATTATCTTCAACACCTATTGATTTATATAATAATCTGGATATTGGTTGGGGTCAAAGGTAAAAAAGCCATTGGGCAACTTTACATTGGTTTTAATTTTTGAAAGCGTAAGTGTAGTTCGGGTGTCATTCGTTCCAATTTCAATCAAGCGATAAATAAGTTTTTGTTGAACATCGACACCCAAAAGAAGGTATTTAATATCTTTGTTTTCTTCTGTAGGGATCAATTTAATAAATTGAATGGGGCGCCCCATTACATTCTGCTTTATGTCCCATTCAAAGGCATAGCCCTCCTTATAAAACACCAATAGTTTTTGTGGGTTGATACCAAAATCTTCACCCTCTTCTAAACTTGTAATGGTGATTTCTTCGTTTTCGGGAACAACGGTATAGGTTTTGGTTCCATCAAAAATTTGAATCACTTCTTGAAAATTGAGCTTGTAACGTTCACCCGCCAAGGTTACATTTCCTTTAGTTTCTTGACGAATATTTTCCTGTCGGTTTTCAAGTACATAACTAAAGTCAAACTGCATATTGTCAAATGAAGCTATTTTAGCAGAAACTTGATCTAGTAAGTTCTTTGCTTCTTCTGAACGTTGGGCAATCCCTTTCGCAGAAAGAAGGAATAGAAGGACCAAAAAGGGAAAAAGTTTTAATTTCAAAAGCGTATTTTTTAAAAGGGATTAAGTTTCATTTTGTTCATTCAATAATCGGTCCAAACTCGTTAGGTCAGAAATCAAAACTTGTCGGGCTTTGCTTCCCTCAAAAGGGCCCACAACACCAGCGGCTTCCATTTGATCAATAATTCTCCCTGCTCGGTTGTACCCTAACTTTAACTTTCGCTGTAATAATGAAGCCGAACCCTGTTGGGCGGTAACAATTACCTCTGCGGCTTCTCGAAACAATTCATCGCGTTCACTCGGGTCTATATCAAGTGAGCTATTTCCTTCCTCACCAACGTATTCAGGTAAAAGATGGGCATCAATATAACCGCGTTGAGAACCGATAAAACTTGCAATACGTTCTACTTCAGGAGTATCTACAAAAGCACATTGTAGGCGCGTTAGTTCATTTCCTTGGGTGTACAGCATGTCTCCACGACCAATTAATTGATCTGCTCCACCACTATCTAAAATGGTGCGTGAATCAATTTTTGAAGTAACCCGAAAGGCGATCCGCGCGGGAAAGTTTGCCTTAATAATTCCTGTAATCACATTTACCGAGGGGCGCTGGGTAGCAATAATCAAATGGATTCCGATAGCACGGGCCAATTGTGCTAGCCGTGCAATAGGAGTTTCTACTTCTTTTCCAGCCGTCATGATTAAATCTGCGAACTCATCAATGACTAAGATGATGTATGGTAAAAAACTATGTCCTTCGTTTGGGTTTAGTTTTCGTTCCTTAAATTTTTTATTGTATTCCTTAAGGTTTCTACACATGGCATTTTTGAGCAATTCATAGCGATTGTCCATTTCAATGCAAAGTGAATTTAAGGTGTTAATTACCTTGGTGTTGTCAGTAATGATAGCTTCTTCCGTATCGGGTAGTTTAGCCAGATAATGACGCTCTATTTTATTGTATATATTGAGTTCTACTTTTTTCGGATCGACTAATACAAATTTTACCTCAGCCGGATGTTTCTTGTACAAAAGTGAAGTTAATACCGCATTGAGCCCCACAGATTTTCCCTGTCCAGTGGCTCCTGCCATTAACAAATGAGGCATCTTTGTCAGGTCGACAACAAAGGTTTCATTGCTAATGGTTTTTCCTAAGGCAATGGGCAATTCCATTTCAGCATTTTGAAACCGTGAAGCGCTTATAACAGAGCGCATAGAAACAACACTTGGTTTTTGATTGGGTACTTCAATTCCAATGGTTCCCTTTCCGGGTATGGGTGCAATAATCCGAATGCCTAATGCAGAAAGGGAAAGGGCGATATCGTCCTCTAGATTTTTGATTTTAGAAATACGAACACCGGCATCTGGAACAATTTCATATAAGGTTACCGTAGGACCAATAGTAGCTTTAATATTGGCAATTCCAATATTATAATTGTTTAGGGTTTCAACAATTCTCTTTTTGTTTGCCTCAAGTTCTTCTTGATTGATTGTAATTCCACTTTCACCGTAGTCTTTTAATAAATCAATTCGAGGCATTTTAAATTGACTAAGCTCAAGGGTAGGGTCAAAAAACCCGTGTTTTTCAACAATTTTTTTTGCTTTATCCTCTGCTACGGTTTCTTCTTCTAAGGCCTCAATTTCCATTTTAATATCTGACTCCGGAGGGGTTTCAATTTCTTTGATTTCTTCGGAATCAGTTTTGAGTTCAACAGCAGTAGGTTTTTCATCTACCGGCTCAGGGGTTATGTATGAATCGTTAGGTAATGAAGGGTTATTATCTGAAGTTTCGTCAATCCCTTCTTTGGCTTTGAAAAAACGAACCATAGCAAAGCGCAAATTATCAGGAGTCCATCCTAATTCGATCACGATAAAACACAAAAAAACAAACACTAAAATGCAGAGCAATCCTATTTTACCGATAAAAGCCACTAAAAAAGAATGCATTTCAAAACCAATGACCCCACTCAATATCGGAAAGGCATTAAAAAATCCAAAGGCGAAACACCCCCAAAGGGCATGGGCTATTCCCCAAGACCATTTAGACAATAGGGTTGCCGTGGTGCCGTTAAAAAAAAGGGACACTCCTGTCCTTCCCAATAGGTAAGGAAACAAAAAAGCAGATATGCCAATGCCTTGATAAATAAAAAGGTGACTTACATAGGCCCCCACTTTATTTAAAATATTTTGAGCGGTAACCTGTGAGTCTGTAAAGGCATTTAAAGTGCTAAAGTCTTCTTTCCAGTAGAGCAAATAGGATAGGAAAGCGAGAGTAAATAATACCGCAAATAGTATAAAAGCTCCACCCAGTAACACTTGTTGCTGACGCACTTTTTTTGGATCTTTTGGTGTGGTTTGCTTCTTTTTACCCATTTAATCTCGAAATATCCTACAAAAATAAGCATTCATAGGCAATATCCATCGGTTAGGAGGAGATCTATCAAAACTTCTTTTCAAACTGAAAAATACTTTTAAAATATGGGGGTATAAACCCCTCTAGGGTTAAAATAATCAAGTTTGATAATGCTATTTAGAAATATTATGTGATCTATAGTAAAAGTACGTTTTAGAAAAGTACTTTTAGTAAAATTTTAGATTATGGAACATTTTAAAAGTAACGGAAATGCAAAATGTCCTTTTTCTAGCGAAGTTGTAAATGATGCCGCTGGGGGAGGAACACGCAATCACGATTGGTGGCCCAATCAATTAAACCTTAGTATTTTACGACAACACTCTTCGTTGTCCGATCCGATGGATCCTGATTTTGACTATGCTGAAGCATTTAAAAGTATCGACTTCAAAGCATTGAAACAAGATATTATGGACTTGATGACTACTTCACAAGATTGGTGGCCTGCAGATTATGGCCATTACGGCCCGTTTTTTATCCGTATGGCTTGGCACAGTGCCGGAACCTATCGAATTGCTGACGGTAGAGGAGGCGCAGGTGCTGGAACACAACGCTTTGCTCCTTTAAACAGTTGGCCTGATAATGCCAATTTGGATAAAGCCCGTCTTTTATTATGGCCGATCAAGCAAAAATATGGCAAGAAAATATCCTGGGCAGACCCTATGATTTTAGCCGGAAATTGTGCAATGGAATCTATGGGATTCAAAACCTTTGGTTTTGGTGGAGGACGCGCTGACGTATGGGAGCCTGAAGAAGATATATATTGGGGTGCTGAAGGAGAATGGTTAGGCGATAAACGCTACACTGGCGATCGCGAATTGGAAAATCCTCTAGCCGCTGTGCAAATGGGATTGATCTACGTAAATCCTGAGGGTCCTAACGGAAAACCCGATCCTAAAGCCGCTGCTATTGACATTAGAGAAACCTTTGGCAGAATGGCAATGAACGATGAAGAAACGGTTGCCCTTATTGCAGGGGGACATACCTTTGGAAAAACTCATGGAGCAGCAGATCCATCTAAATTTGTAGGAGTTGAACCTGCCGGTGCTGCAATCCAAGATCAAAGCCAAGGATGGAAAAATACCTTCGGAACAGGACATGGGGTAGATACAATTACCAGTGGACTTGAAGGGGCTTGGACTACAACCCCCACCCAATGGAGCCATAACTATTTTGAAAACTTATTTGGCTTTGACTGGGAACTAACCAAAAGTCCTGCAGGTGCTTTCCAATGGAAACCTAAAAATGGAGGCGGGTCAGGAAGTGTGCCTGATGCACATGACCCATCATTGACTCATGCGCCAACAATGTTGACTACAGATTTGGCGTTACGCGAAGACCCTATTTACGAAGTGATCTCTCGTCATTTTTACGAAAATCCTGACGCTTTTGCGGATGCCTTTGCAAGAGCATGGTTTAAATTGACTCATCGGGATATGGGACCCCTATCTCTTTATCTAGGTCCAGAAGTACCTAAAGAAGAATTGATTTGGCAAGATCCTATTCCTGCAGCTCAACAAGAAACGCTTGATGCGGGGGATATTAAATCACTAAAAGATGCACTTAAAGCCTCTGGGTTAACCACATCCGAAATGGTTTCAACAGCATGGGCTTCTGCCTCTACTTTTAGAGGGTCAGACAAACGAGGCGGTGCTAATGGGGCTCGTATTCGTTTTGCTCCTCAAAACCAGTGGGAAGTCAATAACCCCAATCAATTGGCTAAGGTATTGGATGTTCTTTCTACACTACAAAAGGATTTTAATGCTAAAGGAAACAAACAAGTTTCTATGGCCGATTTAATAGTCTTAGCCGGTGGTGTAGGAATAGAAGTAGCAGCTCAAAAAGCAGGGCACTCAGTGGATGTTCCTTTTTCTCCCGGTAGAGCAGATGCACTAGAAGAACAAACAGATGTTACTTCGTTTAGCGCGTTAGAGCCCATGGCCGATGGATTTAGAAATTTTAAACGAAATGCGTACGGTGTTTCGTCTGAAAAAATGCTTGTTGATAAAGCCCAATTGCTTACCCTAACGGCTCCTGAAATGACGGCGTTAGTAGGTGGGTTGCGTGTGTTAGAAACTAATTATGACGGATCTTCGCACGGGGTATTTACCTCTCAACCCGGAGCTTTGACAAACGATTTCTTTGTTCATTTATTGGATTTAAATACTACATGGAATCCAATTACTGCAGATGAAGAAATTTTTGAAGGTACTGATCGCGTTTCGGGCAACGTAAAATGGACGGCTTCACGTGTTGATCTCGTTTTGGGATCAAACACTGAGCTTCGTGCTATAGCTGAAGTATACGGTTGTGCTGATGGTCAAGAAAAGTTTGTAAAAGACTTTGTTAAGGCCTGGACAAAAGTGATGAACCTAGACCGTTTTGATTTAAAATAATCAATGCTGTTTTTAATAATTCAAACACCTCAACCATGTTGGGGTGTTTTTTTATGTAGTAGCGCGAAGGCTTCTAATTTTAATGTGAAGCGCAGCATACAAAAGGGTCATTATGGGGCTTATCCAATTAAAAATAGCATAGATAAAGTATTCACCTACTCCTACTCCGAGAACTCCCGATTGATAGGCTCCACAAGTATTCCATGGAATCAAAACGGAGGTTACAGTTCCTGAATCTTCTAGAGTTCGACTTAAATTTTCAGGCGCTAACCCCAGATCCTTGTATGCTTTTGCAAACATTTTTCCGGGAATAACAATGGACAAATATTGATCAGAAGCCGTAAGGTTAATAGCTAAACAAGATGCCGTCGTTGAGGCGAAAAGTTGAAATGTAGTTTTTGCCCAATTGAGTAAAGCTTGGCTTATTGCACTCAAAGCACCAATGGCATCCATAATCCCTCCAAACACCATGGCACAAATAATAAGCCAAATGGTGCCTAGCATACCTTCCATTCCTCCTGAGCTAAACAGATCGTTTAACAAAGGCGTAGAGCTAGATATTTGGGTCGATACAGTTATTGCATCCATTACGGCACGATACGCAGCTGATGCCGTTAAGGTTGTTGTTCCAGCAAGTTCTAAAAGTATGGGACGTTGAAAAAGAAGCGCAAAAAGACCCCCCAAAAGGGTACCCACTAAAAGCGCAATCAATGGAGGACTTTTCCTAATAATCATCAAAATAACAAGGGTGGGAACAATAAAAAGACCTAAGTGAATGGTAAACTTTTCTTTAATAGCAAAAAGTAAGGCACCTGTATCGGCTACACCTGAGGTCTCTTGTGTAAATCCAATGATTAAAAAAGCAATAAGGGTAATCAGAATACTTGGTACCGTCGTATACGTCATATAACGAATATGAGTAAATAATTCGCCTCCTGCCATGGCTGGGGCTAAATTGGTGGTGTCTGAAAGAGGGGAGAGTTTATCACCAAAATAGGCACCCGAAATGACAGCTCCCGCGGTCATTCCCATTGGGACGCCCAAAACCTTTCCAATGCCAATTAAGGCAATTCCAACAGTGGCAGAGGTTGTCCAACTGCTCCCTGTAGCCAATGAAATAATTGCACATATAATAATACAGGCAGGTAAAAAGAAGGTGGGGTGCAGAATTTGTAAACCGTAATATATCATGGCAGGAATGATTCCACTTATTAACCACGTTCCTGCTAAGGCGCCTACAAAAAGGAGAATCAATAACGCTCCTGTTACGGATTGCAAGTTTTCGGCTACCTTATCAATCATAGTGTGATAAGAAATGTGTTGTCGAAAACCCACAATGGCGGCAACAGAAGCCCCGAGTAATAAGATAAATTGGTTGGAACCGCTAAGGGCATCATCGCCATAAATGGTCACATTTAGCGACAGTAAAGCGATTAATACAAGTATGGGAAGGAGTGCAATACTGAGTGTAAGGGGTTTTGATTTCAAAAAATTAGAATTACAATGAATACAATTTTAAGGAATATTATTGACTTTCTGCCTCTTGTATTCCCTTCACTCAATAAAAATTACTACAGAAGTTGTTGTAATTTTTGAGCCAAATCTAATCCCCATTGTTGTCCAAGCAGCATGCTTTCTTGGGCTATTAGGGGCGTCTTTTGCGCAAATTTCATTCCCGCTTCAAAATGGTAAAAGGCAATTAGACTTTGAAGATCTTCAAGACTGAGATGAGCGTAATATACCGGGGCTAATTCATTCAAAAGGTCGGGGAGAAAAACCTCTGTGATGTAAATTTCAACTTCCTCCCATTGCGCTTTTTCTACGTTGGGAAATTGAGATTTTAACATGGTTTTCATTTGATTTACACTAGCCAACAAAGCGTCTTTTGTTCCGGAGACTTAAATCATTTCATTTAATGCGTTTTTGTATTCTGAAGTTACCTGACAAAATAAAAGTGAACTAAAGAGAAAAAAAAGTGAGGTTATTTTGATGTTAATGATAAGGGTAAATTTAAAATTGTAGCGAAAGGCCAATGCCATCAGCATCGAGTAAGGGGTTTAAAAGAAATGAACTCTGTTGCTTTAGTCCTTTATTATACTTAAGCACGGCTTTTTTCTTATGGAAAATAGCCCTTTGGGTAAGTGCCCCTGAAATTACAGCTGATCCTAAATAAGTCACAATAAGTGCGGCAGATGCTTTTTTATGCTGAGGTCTATATTTCCAGGAAATCCCTGTGCCTAAAGAGATAAGGGCAGCACCCCCTGCAGCCAATAGTTGTGTTCTTGATGTCTTCCAATGCTTAAATGCAACGGGATTTTCAGACAAGAGTGAATGAACTTCAGTAGTGATAAGAGGCCGATCATCTTCAAAATATTCAAATCCTCTTACTCCATAAAAAAGTAGTAAGCTCTTGGGCATGAAGAAAAGATATGGGGAGAATTAAGAATAGAAAAACGATGAAAATTTTCAAGCTAGGTATCGATTTGGGTTTGAGGGGTAAAAAGTACAAAAAAGAAGTAAATTACCTCCAATAGCATTAGGGTGACCTAAGAAATATTGGTAATTTTGAACAATAAAATAATTGACTTATGAGAGGCTATGATGTTGCCGTTATTGGCTCTGGACCTGGTGGATATGTTGCCGCTATTCGATGCGCCCAACTGGGACTAAACACCGTATTAATTGAGAAATTCACTACCCTAGGGGGAACGTGTTTAAATGTAGGATGTATTCCTTCTAAATCACTTTTGGATTCCTCACATCATTATGAAGAAGCTCAAAAACACTTTGCTGAACACGGTATTGAAATTGAAGGGGAAATTAAAGTCAATTTAAAACAAATGATTGATCGAAAAGCTTCGGTAGTAGAACAAACCACCAAAGGGATCGATTATTTGATGGAAAAAAATAAAATCACTGTTTTGCAAGGCGTAGGTAGTTTTGTTGATGCCACCCACATCAAGATCGAAGGAAAAGACGCCCAAACCATTGAAGCAAAAAATACCATTATTGCAACAGGCTCTAAACCCGCATCCTTGCCATTTATTAAACTTGATAAGGAGCGTGTTATCACTTCCACAGAAGCCCTCAAGCTTTCAGAAATACCCAAACACCTTTTGGTTATCGGGGGAGGTGTTATTGGATTGGAGTTAGGACAAGTTTATCGCCGATTAGGTGCTGAGGTTTCTGTTATTGAATATGCAGATCGTATTACGCCCGTAATGGATGCCGCTTTGTCAAAAGAACTGATGAAGGTCATGAAAAAACAAGGCGTTCAGTTTTACCTCTCCCATGGCGTTACTAAAGTAGAGCGTAAGGGAAAAATGGTCACCGTTACCGCTTCCGATAAAAAGGGATCTGAAGTACAATGGGAAGGTGATTATTGTTTGGTATCTGTAGGCCGAAAACCGTTTACAGATGGTTTAAATGCACAAGCAGCAGGAGTTCAGGTAAACGAAAAAGGCCAAATTGAAGTTAACGATAACCTGCAAACTTCAGCCCCAGGCATATATGCTATTGGTGATGTTGTTCGGGGTGCCATGCTTGCCCATAAGGCTGAAGAAGAAGGCGTTATGGTCGCTGAATTAATTGCAGGGCAAAAACCCCACATTAACTACAATCTCATTCCAAATGTTATTTATACTTGGCCTGAAGTGGCAGCAGTAGGAAAAACAGAGGAACAACTCAAAGCTGAAGGAATTGCTTATAAAAGTGGTCAGTTTCCTATGCGTGCTTTAGGACGTGCCAGAGCCAGTATGGATACCGATGGATTTGTTAAAATTTTAGCAGATGCGCAAACGGACGAAGTATTAGGAGTTCATATGATTGGCGCACGTGCTGCGGATTTAATTGCTGAGGCAGTAACAGCGATGGAATTTAGAGCTTCAGCTGAAGATATCGCTCGAATGAGCCACTCTCACCCTACCTATGCAGAGGCGATTAAGGAGGCTGCTTTAGCAGCTACGGAAAACCGAGCGTTACACATTTAATTACCGCAAGCACCCTCGGTCCACCCTAGAATCCCATTCGATTCAGCAACACAGGCATTAGCGTAAGTTTCCCCATTACATCCGCAAACAGGGCGATACTCTTTAGTGCAGGGAAGGGTTTTGGGCACTTGCTGACAGGCTTCTTCTTGTTTGGCCGTGCAACTTCCAAAAAAGAGAATGAGTCCACTCCACAGCAGAACAACTACGAGAACAATAGTATGCTTTTGATAATTTGTAGCCATGGGGATTACCTGTGATAGGGTAGTTTTAATTTTACAATCAAAAATAAAGAATTGGTTTTTTTAACGCTATTTTTCTTTACTTTTAAAAATCAAAGAAAAACAGAAACCAGATGAAAAGAAGAGATTTTATTCATAAAACGACTGCTACAGCTGCCGTTTTCAGTATAGTCCCCAGCCACGTATTGGGTAAAAATGGAATTGCTCCTAATGACAAAATCCAATTGGGCTTTATTGGTGTAGGAAGACAAGGAAGAGGACTGATGACCAATTTTGTAAAATACGACGGTGCTTCCGTGGTAGCAGTAAGTGATGTGGATCGTCCTAAAATGGCCTTTTTTACAGAAACTTTTCATGAGGCCTTGCAAAAAAACAAAAAGCCACATCACAACCTTGTTGAAATCGCTTCTTATCGAGACTTACTGAGTCGAAAAGACATAGACGCTGTAGTTATTGCCTCACCTGACCATTGGCATGCACAGATGGCAGTTGATGCTGCCAAAGCAGGAAAAGATATCTATTGCGAAAAGCCGTTGTCAAGTACTGTTGCTGAAGGGCGAGCCATGGTTGACGCTTCCCGAAAATACGAACGGGTTTTCCAGACAGGAAGTATGCAACGTTCATGGGAACGGTTTCGTCATGCGGTTGAACTGATTCGAAATGGCTATATAGGCGAAATAAAAGAAATTAAGGTAGCCATAGGCTCTCCCTATAAATCATGTGATTTACCTACTCAGGAAACGCCCGATACTATTGATTGGAATGCTTGGGTAGGACCCGCTCCTTACCGTGGCTATCATTTTGATTTGGCCTGTCCATTAGAGGATAAACGTTGGGGAATGTGGCGTGATTATTATCCCTTTGGCGGCGGTATGGTTACCGATTGGGGAGCACATATGTTTGACATTGTTCAGTGGGCACTTGATCAAGACGATACCGGACCATTAACTTTTACTCCCCCATCAGAGCATGCGGAACGCGGTTTAGTATATACCTATGCAAACGGCATACGTGTGACTCATACTCAATGGGGTGAGGGGAATAATGAAATTCAATTTATCGGTTCTGAAGGTCGATTGGAAGTAAGTCGAAGTTATTTACGAACGTATCCAAATGAAAGTTTAGCAACCTCTCCTTTAAAAGATACGGATACCCAACGTGTGTATAGCAGTGAAAACCATCATGAAGATTGGTTGGCGGCTATAAAAAACCGTACACGGCCAATTTGCGATGTGGAAGTGGGTCACCGAACAGCTTCTGTATGCAATATTGCCAATATTGCCTATGCATTACAGCGCCCCTTAGAATGGAATCCTGTGCTTGAGCAATTTGTAGATGATCCTGGAGCAGACCTTATGCTAGATCGTGCTTACCGAGGACCTTGGGATTACCGTGATTTTTAATTCGAAGACAGAACACTTCCCCCCTTCTGTTAATTTTAAATTAATAGTGGGTGTTCCACGGTAATACACTTTTGCGGCTTCAGAAACTTTTCCAATTAGGGTGTCAATACAGTTTATTTCCATAAGAGAAGCGTATTCGGATTTTATATTCACAACGGATGTGGGAAACAAATAGCCATGCAAAATACCTGCATTCTTCAATTCAGTGTTTAGTGTATTCGCACTCCCTTCAAGGGTTACTTCTGCTGAACCTGAAAGTTCAAGGGCTAATGTTTCTGTTTGAAAATTTAGGAGCCCATTGGAGCTGTCCTCAAATTCAAGTTTTTCTATATGGGGAACTTTAATGTATATCCGAACGGTTATATTTTTATATTTTCCCTTTTTTAATCAAACTTCTAAAGTATTTTGGTTAACGGTTGTTAACACTTGATCGGTTAGGTTGCTGTTCGTTTCAATAACCACACTTTGCTGGTCGCTTTTTTCGATAAAGACCTCAATTACACTTCCAACTTTTATTTTGGTAAAAGGGGCTATAGTTCGTGTAGTAGTATCTAAGGTAGATACACCTTCAAAAACATCTTTTTCAGAGGCGGTAAATAGGAACAAACAATAGGATAAACACAGGATGATATATCTTTTTTTTATGGTTTAATTTGGGTTATAATCTCTTTTAAGAGCTATAAAAAAAGAATTGTTACAATTTGGGTATAAAAATATAGAAATACGTAAAGTTTTTTTACTGATAAAAATAATCTAAATCATTACGTGATTTTCCATTCAAATAAAAGGCGTTACGATTTGAACTTCAATCTTTTAAAAACCAAAGACTGGAATCAAATGAAATCGGCTAATTCCGGAAGGGTTTTATTTTTTCTCGAATAAGGTCAAGTCCCAAGTTGCCGATACTTCCAATGTGAGTGTGTTGAACAGCTCGGTTCGGAGTATACTCACCCGCTTCTATCGCTTTACCTAATTCTCTGTAGGCATCTCGAAAAGGCTTTCCTTCCAAAACGGCTGCATTTAATGTATCAACACTAAACAAGCTATCGTATTTTTTTTGATCGGTAATGTTTGGAGTCACTTGAAGTTTAGGCAAACTAAACAGCAGCAGGTCTAAACAGGCCTTAACTTCTTGAATAGCTTCAATAACGGGTCCTTTGGTCAATTGCATTTCCCTGTGGTATCCGCTAGGTAAATTGGTAGTTAAGATCGCCAATTGGTTGGGAAGGCCTTGGAGTAGGTTGCCCTTGCCTCGAATCAGTTCAAAAACATCAGGATTTTTTTTGTGGGGCATAATGCTTGACCCCGTGGTTAAATCGTCAGGAAAGGAGATAAAATTAAAATCTTGCCCCATGTAAAGACAAATGTCCATACTAAGTTTTGCTAAACTGCTGCCAATACTCGCCAATGCCATGGCTGTACTTTTTTCTAATTTACCTCGGCTCATTTGTGCGGCAACAGCATTTACTTTAAGGTATTCAAACCCCATTAATTTGGTTGTCAACGCACGATCAATTGGAAAGGCACTACCATAACCTGCTGCACTTCCGAGTGGATTTTGATCTGCTATTTTTTGAGCCGCTTCTAAGAAGTAAAGATCATCAATTAAACTTTCAGCATAGCCCGATAACCACAATCCCACAGAAGAGGGCATAGCCACCTGTAAATGGGTATAGCCGGGAAGCAAATCGGATTGGTGTTTCTTCGCTAAAGCCAATAAAGCATCAAATAGGGTGAAAATCTGATTTTTTAATTCTCCTATTTCGTGTTTGAGGTAGAGGTGCATAGCAACCAATACTTGGTCATTTCTAGAGCGAGCGGTATGAATTTTCTTCCCCAAATCACCTAATTGTTCAGTAAGCACATGCTCAATTTTTGAATGCATGTCTTCAAATTCTCTTTCTATGCTAAAGTTTCCCTCAATCGCTTGTGTTTTTAAATCGCTTAGTACCGCACACAATTGATCTGCTTCTTTTGGAGTAAGCAAACCTATTTTACTTAACATTTGAGCATGAGCTATAGAAGCTTCACAGTCGTATTGGGCTAATACCAAGTCATACTCGCGGTCTTTTCCTACAGTAAAGACATCTACCTTTTCGTGTGCAGCCGCTCCTTTTTGCCAAAGTTTCATGTTACAATAGTTTAGTTAACAGGGTAATATACAACGCAATTCCTTCTTCTATTTCACGAACATAAATAAATTCATCGGCAGTATGTGAACGTGGGGAATCTCCAGGGCCCATTTTTAATGAGGGGCATGATAAGGCCGCTTGATCGGATAAGGTTGGGGATCCGTATGTTTTTTTTCCAAGGGCTAACCCGGCTTTTACTAACGGATGGCTTTCCGCAATGGATGAGCTCCCTAATCGCAGCGAACGCGCCTTAACCTCACAGTGAAGGGCATTTTGAATTAGAGCTTCGATTTCTTCATTGGTATAGCAATCGTTTACACGAACATCCAATACGAGTTGTACTTCTGAAGGAACGATATTGTGTTGACTTCCCGCATTAATTTGCGTCAGGGTAACCTTAACGGGCCCAAGCAGATCCGATACTTTATCAAAGTGCAAACGCTCTAAAGACTCAAATACAGATTTTATTTTCAAAATAGGATTATCCTCATTGGGGTGAGCGGCGTGGCTTGCAGTGCCTTTTAGTGTAAGATCAAAAACAATAAGTCCTTTTTCAGCAATAGCCAACTCCATTTGAGTAGGTTCCCCTACCAAAGCCACATCAATATGAGGAAGTGAGGGCAAGAGTCCGCGTAAGCTGTTTTCTCCCGCCGTTTCTTCTTCACCCGTAGCGGCCATAACCATGTTGTATTGCGGATGCGGATGGGCATAGAAATGAGTAAACACACTTAGTAAACTGACCAGTGCTCCTCCGGCATCATTACTTCCTAATCCATATAATTTTCCCTCCACAATATCCGGTGAAAAGGGATTTCGGGTATAGGCTTGGTTTGGTTTTACCGTATCGTGATGTGAATTTAATAGGAGCGTGGGCCGTTTTGGGTCAAAATGTTTGTTGGTGGCCCAAACGTTATTGTGTTGTCGATGAAACGGAATAGAGTAATCCTTAAACCAGGCTTGAATTCGATCGGCGGTTTTGTCTTCACTTCCTGAAAACGATTCTATTCGAATAAGATCTTGTAAAAGGGTGATTGCATTTTGTGTCATTACAATTCAATTTGGGTAAAGGGAGGTTGGCCTTTGAGCATTTCAGCATTACCAATAAAAACTTTTGAAACGCCTTTTGAAAGGGCATCAAAACAGTTCTTTAGTTTGGGTAACATTCCCGAATGTATTTTTTGATCTTTGAGAAGGTGCTGGTAGCGTTGTGTATTGATTTTTAAGAGTACTGATTCGTCATTATCAACTTGTTCCAAGACACCCTTTTTTTCGAAACAATAAAGCAATTCTACCTCAAAATCAGAAGCCAAAGCTTGGGCTAATGCCGATGCTACTGTATCTGCATTGGTATTGAGTAATTGCCCAGATCCATCATGTGTTATTGCACAAAAGACGGGGGTAATCCCTGCATGAAGTAGCATTTTTATCATAGGGGTATTAATGTGGGTGATATCGCCTACAAAACCAAAATCTATTGGTTTTTCCGGTCGTTTAGAAGCTAATATAACGTTGCCATCTGCTCCGGTAAAGCCCAAAGCATTGCAACCCCGAGCTTGCAATTGAGCAACAATTGATTTATTTATTTTTCCGCTGTACACCATGGTAATGAGTTCAAGGGTTGCCCTATCGGTTACCCTACGGCCGTCAATCATCTGAACGGGAATATTCAATTGAGTGGCCATCTGGCTGGCTTCTTTTCCGCCTCCGTGAACTAAAAGGGTACGACCGTCTAGTAGTGAAAAATCCAAAAGGAACGATTCTAGTGCCGTTTGGTTCTCAATAACATTTCCCCCTATTTTAACAATGCGGAGTTTATCCATTTTGCAACAGTTTTTTTAATACCCATTGGGCTGAAAAGGTTCGGTTATTGGCTTGTTCAATGACCAATGAATTTGGGTGATCCAATACACCATCAGCCACCACTATGTTTCGTCTAATGGGTAAACAGTGCATAAATTTTGCTTGATCAGTAAGCTTCATTTTTTCTGTGGTTAACATCCATTCATCATCTGTTCTTACTATTTTACCATAATCCGAATAAGAGCACCAATTTTTCGCATACACAAAATCGGCTCCTTCTAAGGCTTCTTCTTGGTTAAATACCAGAGGGGTGTTTCCGGTAATATCAGGATTTAATTCATAACCTTTAGGTTGAGCAATAACAAAATCAGCCTCAATATTTTTAACCATTCTTGTAAAAGAATTAGCCACAGCATGGGGAAGGGCTTTGGGGTGAGGTGCCCAGGTCAAAACTATTTTTGGGCGTTTTTTGGTGGAGTGTTCTTGAATGGTAATGGCATCGGCAAACGCTTGTAAAGGATGTGCAGTAGCACTTTCCATATTTATCACGGGAATTGAAGCATACTCGGCAAATTGAGTAAGGACTTGTTCCGCTTCATCGTTCTCCTTATCACTTAATGATGCAAAGGCACGAATCGCGACCATATCACAGTATTGAGATACCACGGCTGCTGCTTCTTTGATATGTTCAGAACGCAACCCATCCATTTTGGTTCCCTTTTCAAATTCCAAAGCCCACCCTTCATTTGAAAAATTCATTACCATGGTTTGAATCCCTAAATGTTGTGCGGCTTTTTGAGTACTGAGGCGTGTACGTAAGCTCGGATTAAAAAATAACATACCCAACGTTTTATGACGCCCCAAATGTTCTTCAGCAAAAGGCTGGATTTTCAAAGCTCGAGCTTCGGCCACGGCTTGATGAAAATTGGGGAGATCGTCTAAAGTGAGAAAATGCTTCATGCAGTTTGTGTATTTTGTTCTAGTGCCTTTTCTAAGGCTGAAAAAAAGTAGTCAATATGATGTTTTTGTACGGTTAAAGGCGGTAAAATTCGAATGAGCTTTTTATGACTGCTTCCTCCCGTAAAGATGTAATGATCGTAAATTAAAGATTTTCGCAAAGCACCCACTTCAAAATCAAATTCAATACCGAGCATTAATCCCCGCCCTTTAACTTTTTTAATTGCGGATAGATGTTCCGCCTTTTCCCTAAAATAGGACTCCATGTGTTTAGCGTGTTCTTGTAGCCTGTCTTTTTGTAATATATCGAGTACTGCAAGTGAAGCACGGCAGGCCAAATGATTTCCACCAAAGGTAGTGCCTAGCATTCCCTGTTGTGCCTCGATGTTAGGATGAACTAGTATTCCCCCAATGGGAAATCCATTCCCCATTCCTTTTGCCATTGTAATTATATGCGGTTGTATAGGGTAATGTTGATAGGCAAAAAAGGTGCCTGTTCGACTAAAACCGGCCTGTACTTCGTCGGCAATAAGGCAGGTGCCCGTAGCATTACACTGCTCCTCAAGGGCAAGTACAAAAGCTTCATCGGGTTGATCAAGACCACCGACCCCTTGGATGGCTTCGAAGATTACGGCACAATAAGTTTTGCTGGCCAATGCTTTTTTAAGCGCTTCAAGGTCATTAAAGGCAATAAAATCTACCTCATGTTGTGCATTTAAAGGTGCAGTAATTGCTTTATTGTCAGTTACAGCAACGGCGGCAGAGGTTCTTCCGTGAAAGGATTTATGAAAAGCCAACACTTTTTTTCGTTGGGTGTGAAAGGAGGCCAATTTCAACGCGTTTTCAATAGCTTCTGCACCTGAACTGCATAAAAATAAGGCATAGGAATGCAAGCAGGATTGATCGCCTATAGCGTCAGCCAACTGCAGTTGTAGTGGATTTTGAATGGCGTTGGAATAAAATCCAATTTTATCCAATTGATCAGATAAGGAGGCTACATAATGCGGATGTGCATGACCAATTGAAATTACGGCATGTCCACCGTAAAGGTCTAAGTATTCAACCCCTTGGTCGTCATACACATATACATCTTTTGCGCGAACAGGGGTAACTTCGTAAAGGGGGTAAACATCAAATAGTTTCATCTATTGCTTTGCAATTTCGTTAATCTTATCAAAAGAAGCGGTAAGTCCTTTTATCAATGAGGAACTAAGTCCTTGATGTTCCATTTCATTAAGTCCTGTAATGGTACATCCTTTGGGAGTTGTCACTCGGTCAATTTCTTCCTCAGGATGGGTTCCTGATTCTATAAGTAAGCTGGCGGCTCCCATGGCAGTATGCATGGACATTTGAAGTGCAATTTCTGCATCAAATCCCATTTGTACTCCCCCTTGGGTTGTTGCTCGAATTAAGCGCATCCAAAACGCTATACCACTGGCACAAAGCACTGTGGCAGCGCGCATATGAGTTTCATTGATAACAAGTGTAGTTCCCAACCCATTAAAAATCGCTTCAGCTATAGGAAGTCTTTTTGCTCCAACAGTGTTATGACACAAACAGGTCATGGATTTTCCTACAGAAATTGCCGTATTGGGCATGGCCCGTATAATCGGAATTTCGGAGCCTATGCTTTTTTCAATACGTTCAATTAAAAATCCCGTGATGGTTGAAATAATAACGTGCTTTTCATTTAATTCCGGCTGGATTTCTTTTAATATTTTTTCAAATTGACCCGGCTGAACTGCAAAAATCAAGATGTCTGAATTCTGAACCGCTTCTTTATTTTTTGAGGTTAGGGTTACTTTTTTATACTCTCCAAATGATGCAAGGGAGGAAATGTTTCGTTTGGTCAAATAGAGTGTGGTATAGGTATTGTTGATGATTAATCCTTTGGCAATACTTACACCCAAATTTCCCGATCCAATTATGGCAATTTTCATACAAACAGGTTAAAAAATGTTGGCTTTTAATTCAAGACCTAGAGTTTCTTCCCAACCCATTAGAATATTGGTATTTTGTATGGCTTGCCCTGAGGCCCCTTTAATCAGGTTATCAATTGCACTGGTAATTAAAATCATTTCTTCATGCTGATGTAAATGGAGAAAACACGAATTGGTGTTTATCACATTTTTCAAACTGATTTCTTGGTCAGAAACCCACGTAAACGGATGTGATGCGTAATAGGCAGTATACATTTCTTTTGCTTCCTCAAGCGATCCGTCAAACGGCGTATAAACAGTAGCAAAAATACCCCGTGTAAAGGCTCCCCGTTGGGGCATAAAATACAGTTTTGGAGTAGTATCCAATTGGGTCAACGTTTGTTTAATTTCGCCCAAATGCTGATGGGTAAAGGGTTTGTACCAAGAAAGGTTATTGTTTCGCCAACTAAAGTGTGAGGTGTCACTCAGTCCCACACCTGCTCCCGTGCTTCCTGTTGTAGCATTAATATGAAGGTCGCCTTTAATTCTATGCGCTGCTGCCAAGGGAAGTAAAGCCAGCTGAATGGTAGTAGCAAAGCACCCTGGGTTGGCTATAGATGTTGCCTTTTCGATTTTATGCCGTTGTAATTCAGGAAGCCCGTAAACAAATTCCCTACCGTGAGCAGTGGCTTCATTTTGCAATCGAAAATCATTACCTAAGTCAATAATCACAGTTTCAGAAGAAAAGGTATGGGCATCCAAAAAAGCACTTGATTTTCCGTGCCCTAAACACAAATAAACAACATCAACATCGAGTTGTACATTATCCGTAAAGGCCAACTCAACCTGACCCAAAAGGTCCAAATGGGTTTGCGTTATGGGTTGTCCTGCTCGGGTTGTGCTGAACACAAATGCCAATTCAAGGGCAGGATGATGTGTAATCAGTCGAATCAGTTCTCCTCCTGTGTAGCCTGAGCCTCCAATAATGCCTACTTTTTTCATTCCGAAGGGTTTAAATGGTGGTAAATTTTTGTGGCATTCCCTGTCAACTTAATGAAGCCCTTTGCTTCTGTTGCCGTCCAGCCTTTATTCATTTCGCCATAGCTTCCAAATTCTACTTTCATCAGATCAAAAGGAGATTCAATGCCTTGTAATTCGAATCGATAGGGGTGGAGGTGAACAAAAACCTTACCGCACACACGGGTTTGGCTGCTCAACAAAAAGGCTTCCAAATCACGCATTACAGGATCTAGATAGTGCCCTTCGTGAAGGAGCATACCATAAAAGTTGGCTGTCTGTTCTTTTTGGTATTGTTGCCACTTACTTAAGGTGTGTTTCTCTAATAAATGGTGTGCTTTAAGAATAAGTAGGGGAGCTGCAGCTTCAAAACCAACGCGCCCCTTAATTCCGATGATCGTATCTCCTACGTGAATGTCTCGACCAATAGCATATTGTTTGGCTATAGATTGTACTTCTTGAATTAATGTGACTGGGGTACCTTTCCTTTCGTTGACACCTACTAATTCTCCTTTTTCAAAACTAAGGGTTAAGGTTTCTGTCCCTTTTTTTGTGAGTGGGCTAGGATAAGCTGTTTCTGGGAGGGATTTATGGGAGGTCAGTGTTTCGGCACCACCCACACTAGTTCCCCAAAGCCCTTGATTGATAGAGTATTGCGCCTTGGTCCAGGGAATGTCGATTCCCTGCTCTTTCAGATAGGTAATTTCTTGTTCTCTTGAGAGTTGATGGTCGCGAATAAGAGTAATTATTTCAATTTCTGGGGCTAGGATTTGAAATATCATGTCAAAGCGCACTTGGTCATTTCCTGCCCCTGTACTTCCATGGGCAATTAATTTCGCACCAATAGTTTTTGCATACTGAACAATTTCAATGGCTTGAATGACTCGTTCAGCACTTACCGATAGTGGATAGGTATTGTTTTTTAGAACGTTTCCAAAAATCAAATATTTTACAATTTTCTGGTAAAATGAATCTAAGGCATCAATGTTTTGATAGGTAAAGGCTCCCATCTGATAGGCTTTCTCTTCAATGGTGTTAGTCTCTTCCTCGGAAAACCCACCGGTGTTAATGCTTACTGCATGCACTTCATACCCCTCTAACGATAGCCGTTTTAATGAGTAAGAGGTGTCGAGACCGCCGCTATAGGCCAATACTAATTTTTGTTTTTTCATTATTCTTTCTTTTTGAAAAAAATAGCTTCTTTTATTTTTTTTAACCGTTCTTGAACCTGTTGGTTGAATTTCTTTTTTTCTGTTTTTTTATTTGGATCGTACAGCATCCCTGTACACAAACACATCTGTCTTTCGGTACGGGTTAAGATATCATAATTCTTGCATGTTTGGCAGCCTTTCCAAAATTCCGGATCATCGGTAAGTTCGGAAAAGTGGACGGGTTTGTACCCCAATTCGTAATTTATTTTCATGACCGCCATTCCGGTGGTAATACCAAATATTTTTGCATTGGGAAATTTTTCTAAGGAAAGGTCAAATACCCCCTTTTTGATTTGTTTGGCCAGCCCTTGTGCCCGGTATTTGGGGGCTACAATTAATCCGGAATGTGCCACATATTTCCCATGGCCCCAAATCTCAATGTAACAAAAGCCTGCAAATTGATCTCCATCAATTGCAATGACTGCATTGCCATTGGTTATTTTTGTCGCAATGTATTCAGGGGTTCTTCTGGCAATCCCCGTACCTCTAATTTTTGCCGACTCGTCAATACATTGACTGATTTCTTTGGCAAAGGATATATGTTCCGCTTTAGCGCGTAGTACTTTCATGAATTTTTAAAATAAAGGTGAAAAAAACAGAATCTGAAAAGGGAGAAGGGCTCACCATACTCCATACTAAATTACACCCCAAAGGGGCGACGACGTGGGCTACGCAAAGGTGCCAATGCGTGGGTGGGTAGAAGATTAAACGTAGTCGCTTGTAACATAATGGCACAAAATTCTATTTTTTTTTTATACTGAACAAAAAAATTAAACAAAAATCTACTTTTTTTATTCCCTAACAGGTTGAATGGGTATTGATTACCTTTGTGTTGTGGATCAAGAATTGTTACCTTATTTTAACCCCAAAGTACAGGCACTAAAAGACCAGAAGATACTGCTCGCCCACAGTGGTGGGGTAGACAGTGCCGTTTTGGCGCACTTATTTTTTACCCATGCATTATCCTTTTCTGTAGCCCATTGTAATTTCCAGCTTCGCGGTGATGAAAGTGAAGAAGGTGCGCGTTTTGTTGAAGATTGGTGTGCACAACACAAGGTGCCTTTTTATTCAGTTCGCTTTACCCTTGATAATTATCCGCAAAAAAACACCCAACTCGCGGCACGTGAGTTACGATACCAATGGTTTGAAGCGCTAAAAGAAGTTTTTGGCTTTACCGCAGTATGCACAGCACACCACCTAAACGATCAATTGGAAACTTTTTTGATGCACAGCCTAAGGGGAACTGGACTTGACGGAATGGTTGGAATTCCAGATACGGAAACGCTACAGCGCCCCCTTTTGGGGATTACAAAAGCACAGCTTTTGGACTATGCCCATAGCCATAAGTTGGCATGGAGGGAAGACAGTTCCAATGCCACCACGCAATACACCCGTAATGCCCTTCGTCATACTGTTATTCCTCCTTTATTGGAGGCCCTGCCAAAAGGGCTTGAAGGGTTTTCCAAAACGGTGCTACACCTCCAAGAAAGCCAAGCTTTTCAGGCCTCTGCTTTAAGCACATTACAATCTACTCTTTTTGAGGAAGTTAAGGAAGGCATACAAATCCCAATTCAAGAACTGATGGCTTTGCCTCATTTGTTGTTTTGTCTTCACCATTGGTTTTCCCCTTATGGATTTAAGGCGACTGAGGTACTGAAATTATGCAAGGCATCGAGTGGTAAAAGGTGTGTTTCCACCTCCCATCAGCTTACAAGAGAGCGAACGCATTTGTGGTTATCACCCCTTACGAAAACGGAAATAAACAGCATCCCGATCACTTTGGAAGCGGGTTTTATTGCCACGCCCATTCAACTTTCTTTGCAAGCCTTAGACCAAATGCCCAAAAGCCCATTAAGCGCACATCAAGCTGCTTTAAACAACAAGGTGTTAAATTCTCCTTTGTTTCTTCGTAAAATGGAGAAAGGAGACTATTTTTACCCCACCGGAATGACGGGTAAAAAATTGCTGAGTAAATATTTTAAAGACCAAAAGTATACAGCACGAGAAAAGGAACAACAGTGGTTGTTATGTACTTCAGAGGGTATTGTTTGGGTGGTAGGTCAACGTTGTGATCGTCGTTTTGCCGCAGATGCGAAAACTGAGGATATTTTACTCTTAACGCTAAATGAAAAATGAAAAAAATTATATGGATTCTTGGGATTTTGTGGAGTGCACTAAGTACAGCACAACTTGAGCCCGTAACGTGGCAAAGCAGCATAGAATCTCTTGGGGAAGCACGTTACCGTTTACACTTTAAAGCGGAAATTGCCCCCAAATGGCATTTGTATTCCCAATATTCAAATCCGGAAGGGGCAATCCCTACGGAATTTAAGTTTTCCCAAGAAGGGGAGGGCTATGAGCGGATTGGCTCAGTTGAAGAAAGTGAAAGTGCACTTGAATACGATACCGTATTTGAAATGGACTTGACCTTTTTTAACGGGAGTGCTCAATTTTATCAAGACATTACCCTTACCGATCTTACATTGCCCTTTATTTCAGTTGAAATTGAATACCAAGCCTGTGATGATGAGCTGTGTATTTTTCGAACCGAACCCATCACTTTTATGCTTTCTGAAGAAGCGGAATGGGCAGCTCCTGTGGTAGATGACAGAAGCCAGCAGTTGTCTAAAGCCTTACTGTTGGAATTAAAAGGAACGGAACTTTTAGCATCCTCCACATCTTCATCAGAGTCAAATGCATTACTGCAATTGTTTTTTCTTGGATTTTTAGGCGGGTTACTCGCACTGTTAACGCCTTGTGTTTTCCCTATGATTCCACTTACGGTTTCTTTTTTTCTGAAACAAGCCACTTCTTCTTCACGCGGGATAACCAATGCCTTGCTCTATACTTTTTTTATCATACTAATTTATGTTGGGTTAAGCACCCCTTTTCACTTTCTTGACGAACTAAACCCTGAAATATTGAACAATTTGGCGACCAATGTTGTATTGAACGTGGTTTTCTTTGTTGTTTTTGTGGTGTTTGCGCTATCCTTCTTTGGTTATTTTGAACTTACCTTGCCAAGTGGTTGGGGAAATTCAACCGATGAAGCTTCTCGAAGCACAGGAGTGATAGGCATTTTCTTTATGGCCCTGACTTTGGCAATTGTTTCCTTTTCGTGTACGGGGCCTATTTTGGGTTCCTTATTGGCAGGTTCATTGGGTGTTGAAGGAGGTGCCACACAACTTACTGTGGGGATGCTGGGCTTTGGCGTTGCTTTAGGGTTACCCTTTGGCCTTTTTGCCTTATTTCCAAATACATTAAAGGCACTTCCCAAGTCGGGAGGATGGATGACTACCGTAAAAGTAGTATTGGGATTTTTAGAATTGGCCCTAGCCTTAAAATTCCTTTCTAATGCCGATTTGGTAGGACATTGGGGATTGTTAAAACGGGAAATCTTTTTAGCCCTGTGGGCAATACTTTCCATTGCCTTAACACTTTATTTGTTTGGGGTTTATCGTTTTCCTCATGAAACCAAAACACCACTTTCAACAGCACGTAAGGCCTTTGCTGGCTTGGCCTTGTTGGGGTCAGTGTATTTACTATTCGGGTTGTTTTCTGAAAAAAATCAACTGCGTTTTTTAAGTGGATTTCCACCGCCCGAATTCTACAGTATTTTCGAACAAGATTTAGACTGTCCTTTGGGCTTAGATTGTTATAACGATTTTGAAACTGGAAAACAAGCCGCATTGGCTTCGGGCAAACCCATTTTATTGGATTTCACTGGTTGGGCCTGCGTTAATTGTAGACGAATGGAAGAGAATGTATGGGCCGACCCTAGTGTTTACCCATTACTACGGGATGAATATGTTTTAATTTCCCTATATGTAGATGACCGGGAACCGCTTCTTGATTCCGAGGCGTTTTCTTTTCAATATGCCGAAGGAAAAGTAAAATCCATTCGTACGGTAGGAAATAAGTGGGCCACCTTTCAGGCGCTAAATTTCAATACAGCCTCTCAGCCCTTTTATGTTCAACTTACGGCAGATGGTCAATTGTTAACCACACCCATACAGTATACAGATACGGCTACCTTTAGGGATTGGTTAACAAAGGGTTTAGAAAACGTACCCCCAGCAGCACCAAAGGTTAACTACATTATTTTTTAAGACTGGAATGGATCAAAAACAGCTACGGCGATTTTTGAATCGTCAATACCGTAATACAAAAACCACTTTTCTTTAAAATATACTAACCCTTCTTCAAAGCAAACATTGTTTACCTTTCCCACTTTTTCATAGTCTTTATCGGGGATGATAAAATAAGATGCGGTTCGTGCTTTTAAACGGTAGGGAGCAGCGGAATCAAAAAGGGCTTGTCGGGCAGAATAGGTAAAAACGGCTATGTAACGGTTATCGCTTTCGGCGCGGGCTTATGATCGAATTGTAAAAGTAGCGCGAACATTAGCCGATTTGGAAGCCGATACGCACATTCAAGAAGTTCATATTGCTGAAGCGATTCAATACCGAAGTTTAGACCTTGAAGGGTCGTTGGGTTAGGTCTGTTTTTTAAGATTAACAAGCAACCTGCTGGATGGAAATTCCGACAAAGCTTCTTTTAAAAAATAGGCCGCTTTTTGGTCGTCTCCCTTTTCGCGATAGTGTTTCACTAAAAGTTCATAGATCGCTTCTCTTCCCCAGGAGGGGGCAGTAGGCGAGGGGTCTTCGGGGTGTTCCAAGGCATTCAACAATAAATTCTCTACTTTTTCACCTCCACCGAAAATTTTGGGCATATTAAAATCGATAAGGGCATAGGCATAGCTGGCTCTCGGATTGGTGGGGTCTAGTTCTGCTGCTTTTTTAGATAGTTCTAAGGCCTCTTGACCGATTTTCATCACCTTAAAATAGTGTTTAAATTGCGTGCTAAATCCAAGGGAAAGCGACAACAAAGCCATACTTTCGGTATCAGAATTGGCGGGACGCAGCAGCGCTATAGTTTTTTCTATAGCGTTTTCCGCTAGCTGTTCGTCTTGCAAAAAGGCCAATGCAAAAAAGGCCTGATGGTAGTACGCATAGGCAAGCCAATAGGAAGCGATTGGGGTTGTATTGGGTGGAGATTCAACGGTTAGTCTGACAAGCAACTCCTCTATAGGAGTGGGTGAACCTTCCGTAATAGCCAATGTATAGGCCGATTCAATTTCGTTTTGCCAATTTTTTACTTCTTGAAGAGGAGTAAAATAGGCACTTCCATAACCATTTATCAGCAAAAGGAATAGCAACATAGTACTTTAGGAGTAGACCAATTTTTCTTTTTCAATGCGAAGATACTTGTCTTTCAGGGTTATAAAAAAGAAAGTGTCGTTTTTCTATGAGCAAAACGAAATGAAAAATGAAGGGGTGTAGGTAATGGGTTAAAATTGAATAACAAGACGCTACCAATAAAATGAATTACCGCTCAAAGTAAACCGAGGGAAACGGAATTCGGAAGCGATCACCATAAACTCCTTCGGGTTTACGAATACCGCAACTAATGACCATACTAACTTCGGCCGCCGTGGGAAGTTGGAGTAGCCGTTTAAGGGCTACGGAGTCAAACCCCTCCATTGGACAGGTGTCATAACCGTGGGCCGCCATGCTCATCATAAATGTTTGGGCCGCCAAGGCAGTACTTTTATGCCCTACCACACGTAGGTCTGAAGCGCTTACTTCTCTGTAGGTAGTCTTCCTTAGGCCTCTTATCCCCATAAAAAGCTTCATTAAAAAACCGCGTAAGGGGTGGCCTCCTTTATACAAATGGGGGATTATTTTTTTGTAATAGCTCAAGGCTCTTTCTTGGGTTTTCGGATCGATCAGTCCTTTTTGAGTAAAGCCGGCTTTAATAAATTCAATATTAGCCTCAACGCGCTGGGGCCATAGGTCCCTGCGCACTACGGGAATTACCATTTGCTGGGCGGTTCGGGCCGCAGGTTGGTTAAAGCATGCCGTGGCAATGTCCTTTTTTAAAGACTCAGAAGTGATGTGGTAAAATTCCCACAATTGAAGGTTGCTACTGGTAGGCGCCAAGGTGGCTTGTTCTATACAGGCTTTAACGATTGCAGTATCAACGGGTTGATTTTCATCATACACACGCACAGAACGGCGGTGGTGTAGGGCTTCGGAAACTGTTTTTTCTGACTTCACGAGTTTATATTTTCTTAATAATCCATTTAAAAAAGGTTAATTT